>CAYRXS010000048.1:0-31486 GCA_964428225.1 uncultured Planctomycetaceae bacterium | reverse complement strand
CTAGCCCGGAATACGACGCCTCTCGTGCGTAGGGGCGTGGAATCACCCTCAGCACCCTCCCCCATCCCCACGAACGACCGCTCGAGATGAATGCCGTCGAGATCGAGGGGGTCACCAAGACGTTCGGAACCCACACCGCCGTCGACGACCTGACCCTCGGAGTGCCGACCGGCAGCGTCTATGGATTCATCGGACCCAACGGATCCGGAAAGACCACGACGCTGCGGATGATCATGAACATCTTTTACCCGGATCGAGGGACGATCCGGGTCTTCGGCGAGGAGCGCAGCGGGGCGAGCAGCGATCGAATCGCCTACATGCCGGAAGAGCGCGGTCTCTACAAGAAGATGAAGGTGCGCGCGTTGCTCCAGTTCTACGGGAACCTGAAGAACGGGAAGGACGTGAACGCCGAGGTGGACCGCTGGCTCGAGCGACTCGAGCTGACGGACTGGGCCAACAAGAAGGTCGAGACGCTCAGCAAGGGAATGAGCCAGAAGGTCCAGTTCATCTCGACCGTCGTCGCCCGCCCGGAGCTCTTGATCCTCGACGAGCCGTTCAGCGGACTCGATCCCGTGAACTCCGACGTGATCCGCGACGCGGTCCTCGAGCTCCGCGCCGCGGGGACGACGGTGATCTTCAGCACCCACGACATGGGCACCGCCGAGAGGATGTGCGACTTCATCTTCATGATCTTCAGCGGCGGCAAGGTGCTCGACGGGACGCTGGCGTCGATCCAGGACGAGTACGGCAACGACACGGTCCGCGTCCGCACCGACGGCAATGGAGCCGCCCTGGAGGGAATCGTGGGGGTCGAGCGAGTCAACGACTTCGGTGCTCTCCAGGAGCTGCGCCTCGCTCCGGAAACCGATCCGCAGGGCATCCTCTCCGAGATCATGAGCCGAACCCGCGTGCTGCACTTCGAGCTGACCAAGCCGTCGCTCCACGACATCTTCGTGCGGATCGCGGGCCCCGAAGCGGCGGAGGAAAACCATGCCTAAGTTCCTCAGGATCGCGATTCGGGACTACACGGAATCGGTGCGCACGAAGGCCTTCCTCATCAGCGTACTGCTCGCTCCCATCTTCATGTGCGGGGGGCTGTTCGCCATCTGGCTCCTGAAGGACCAGGTGGACACGAAGGACAAGCACATCGGTCTCATCGATCACACCGGGGAGATCGCCGCGTTCGTCGAGGAGAGAGCCGAGGAACGCAACACGAACGCGATCTTCGACCCGGAGACCGAGGAGAAGGTCCGCCCGGGTTACGTGATCGAGGTCGTCGAGCCCGCCGCGGACGACGCGGGGATGCAGGCGATCCGCGTGGATCTGTCGAAGAAGATCGAGAACCGGGAGCTCGTGGCCTTCGTGGAGATCGGAGCGGACGTGATCGAGCCCGGCGGGGAATCCGATGAGGACCGGATCCGCTACCACTCCGAGGCGGATCTCTTCGACGAGCTGCGCGGCTGGCTGGGCGGTCCGATCAACGACCGCATCCGGAACCTGCGCCTGACCGCGGCCGGTCTCGACGAGGAGGAGGTGAAGCAGTACTTCAACTGGGTGTCCCTCGAGCGCACCGGCCTCGTCAAGCTCGACGAGGAGACCGGCGAGGTGCACCAGGAGGAGGCCATGGGCGAGGGCCTCGCCATCGGCATCCCCCTCGCGGTGATGATGCTCATGTTCATGATGATCATGTCGGGAGCCATCCCCCTGATCTCCGCGACGCTCGAAGAGAAGACGCAGCGCATCTCCGAGGTCCTCCTCGGCTCGGTTCGCCCCTTCGAGATGATGATGGGCAAGCTCATCGGCAACTACCTCGTCTCCCTCACCGTGGTAAGCGTGTACCTGACCGGCGTGCTCATCGTTTGCCAGTACCAGGGCCTGCTCGACCGGGTTCCTCTCGACCTCCTCCCCTGGTTCTTCGTCAACACGGGCCTCGCGATCTTCATGTTCGGGGCCATGTGCACCGCGGTGGGCGCCGCCTGCAACGACGCGAAGGAGGTCCAGTCGCTGACGATGCCGCTCATGCTCCCCATCATCGTCCCCATGATGATCTGGGTGCCGGTGATCAAGGAGCCGTTGAGCGGCTTCGCCACGTGGACGTCGCTCTTCCCGCTGTTCACGCCGATCCTGATGCTCTTGCGGCAGACCACCCCGGGAGGCGTTCCGATGTGGCAGCCGTGGGTGGGGATGATCGGGGTCTTCGCCGTCACGCTGCTGAGCGTGTGGGCCGGCGGACGTATCTTCCGCGTCGGCCTCCTGATGCAGGGCAAGCCGCCGAAGATCACGGATCTCGTGCGCTGGGCGATCCGGGGCTGACCGTACGGTTGTACCGTATCGACCATGCGATCGATCTTCGATCCTCTCCTGGCCGAGGGCTGGACGAGCTTGCGGGTCCGCCACGACTGGCGCGATGGCGCGGTGGCGGCCACGGCTCTTCGCGAGTGGGAGCCGGATCGACGGTTCGCCGCCTACGGGCGCGACTTCGACCAGGAGAGCGCCCTCACGTCGCCGGTATCCGAGCTCGATGCGCACGCCACCCTCGAGCTGTACCGCAAGCATGAACGCCTGGACGAGCTCGAACACCTCTTCGCGCTGATGCGCAAGGGGCGTCACGAAGGCGTCGACCTCTGGATCCACTCCGGGCGGAACGTCCGCTTCCTCGGCAACGTGCACTCCAGCACGATCGGTCGGGACAATGGACGCCAAGCGATCCGCGGCGGGGGTATCCGCCGCCACGGCCTCGAGGATCCCGAGCGGGAGGTGCTCGTCGACGGTCTGAACCTCGCCCGGGGCATGAGCTTCAAGAACGCGGCGGCGGGGATTCCCTACGGGGGCTGCAAGCTCTGCGTGCACTCGGAGCCCATCGCCCTCGACGACATGGAATCCCTCGGCTTCCTGGCGTGGTGCATCGATCGATGCCGCACGTTCACCGGCCCCGACATGGGTCTCCTGCCCGAGCACGCAGACGTCCTGCGGCAGCACTTCACGCGCAACATCGTGGGAGGGCCGAGCGGCTCCCTGGGGCCGACCGGCATCCCCACCGCCCGCGGCGTGTTCCTCGCCCTGCGCGAGGCGGTGCGTTTCCACCTCGGTTGCGACGACCTGCGGAGCTCGTCGGTGGCCATTCAGGGCCTCGGTGCGGTCGGCGTTCCCCTCGCCGGAGAGCTCCTGGCCGCCGGAGCGCGGCGACTGCTCGTCGCGGATCCCGATGCCGCGCGCCGAGACGCCTTTCTCGATTCCTTGTCGAAGGACGAGCGGCAGAGGGTGGCGACCGCCTCCCCCGACGAGATCCTGTTCGCCGACGTGGACGTCGTCGCTCCCTGCGCCATGGGCGGCATCCTCGGCGAGGAGGAAATCGATCGACTGCGGTGTCGGATCGTGATGGGCGCCGCCAACAACCAGCTCCGCGCTGTCTCTCGCGAGGACGAGCTCGCGCTCGCGGAACGGCTCGCCGCCCGCGGGATCCTCTACGAGATCGACTGGGTCCACAACGGAGGGGGCGTCCTGGCCGGCGCCGCGGAGTACGAGCGGCAGGAGGCAGCCCGCCTGGAGGACGTGATGGCGGCCCTCACGCCGATCTGCGGCGAGGGCGTCCGCCGCGGGCTCGTGGAGGCGGCGGAACGCGGGATCCCACCGCCCTCGCCTACGAACGCATCGAAGGGCGCATCTACTCCCGCGACCACGACTTGGGGTAGACTCGGGCCCGCGGGTGGCAACGTGACGTCCACGAGCATCACCGAGCGTCTCCGAGGCACGACCGTTCTCCTCGACGGAGGGATGGGTACCTCCCTGATCGCCCGGGGGCTCGCCGGCGGCGACTGCTGCGAGCTCTGGAACGTGGAGCGGCCGGAGACCGTGCGGGAGATCCACACCGCGTTCGTGGAGGCGGGGTGCGACGTGCTCCAGACGAACACCTTCGGGGGCAACTCCATCGTCCTCGGCGACCAGGGCGTGGCGGATCGGATGGAGGAGCTGAATCTCGCGGGCGCCCACGTCGCGCGCCGTGCCGCGGAGACTGCCGGCTCGCGACCGGTGCTCGTCGCGGGGAACATCGGCCCCTCGGGACGGTTCCTCGCCCCCGCCGGCGACGAGGATCCTCGCCGGCTCGAAGAAGTCTTCGCCGCTCAAGCCGCCGCCCTGCGCGACGGAGGGGTGGACTACCTCAGCATCGAGTCGATGACCGACATCGAGGAGGCGCTCTGCGCGCTGCGCGGAGCTCTCTCCGCGACGGATCTGCCGGTGACCGTCTGCCTGACCTTCGAGCGCAAGAAGCCGGGCTTCTTCACCCTGATGGGCAATCGGCTCGAGGACGCGCCCGGCCGCCTGGCCGAGGCCGGGGCGATCGCGGTGGGCGCGAACTGCTCGATCGGGAGCGAGGTCATGCGCAAGGCGTGTCCCCTGCTCGTCGAAGTGTCGCCGGTCCCGGTGATCGTGAAGCCGAACGCCGGGCTTCCGGAGATCGGGGGGGGCCGCCCCGTCTACCGCCAGCCGCCGGACGACTTCGCCCGGGACATGGCCGCGATGGCGACCGCGGGGGCTGCGGCGGTGGGAGGCTGCTGCGGCACGGACGACCGGTTCCTCCGTGCCCTTCGCGCCGCGCTCGACGCCCGGTAGAGGCGGGGGCGTCGGGGGGGGAGATCAAAGAAAACGCCCCCCTCTCCGGCCGGAGAGGGGGGCGAACACGCTGAGCGTGCTATCCGAGATCAGTAGCCGACCACCAGGTCCTGGGCATTCGACAGGACGAACACCGCGCCACCGACGTGGACACCTTGCGAGGCCACCATGACGCCCACGATGCCGGGATCGCAGGGCAGGTCGCAGTGGAAGTACGCAATGGGGCCCGGGGTCAGAAGCTGGCCCATCACCTCTCCGCCGGGATCGGTGACGTCGATCAGGAGGGTTTGTCCTCCAGGAAGCGTCAACGTCAGCGGGGCGAGGTAGCCGGCGATCAGGGCGTAGTTGTGCCCGGTCGTACCGGCGAGGTCGACTTCGGCGTCGAAGGGACCACCCGCGATCGGGGGCTGCGTGACGGTGTAGCTGGCCGGGTTCGTACCCGCGTTGCGGGAGGTTGCCGACGCCAGGGCGAACAGGCAAACGTCGTCGACGTGCCAGTACCACTCGTAATTGGCCATGTAGTAGTGCCACCGGACCATCACCGTCGTGCCCGCGTATGCGGTCATGTCGATGGATTCCTGACCCGAGAACGTGGCTCCGAAGTAGCTGAACACGTTGGTCCACGTCGTGCCGCCATCAGTGCTGATGTCGACGTCGGCCATGTCCGCTCCGGTGTAGGTCTGGTAGTAGTGGTTGAACTTCAGCACCGTCCCGTAAGCCGGAACGTCGAAGGTCAAGACCAGCTCGCCGTCGATGTCGACACTACCGTAGTTGTCGCTGTCGATCGCGGCGCACTCACCGGTGCCGGCGAGGTTGCCGTGGGAGAAGGCCGAGCTCAGATCCCAGGTGCCGTTGCCGGTGTTGTCGACCACCGTGAAGCCCGCAGGCGGGAAGGTTCCGCCGTCGAAGTCCTCGCACCAGATCGGGTACTCGGGGCAGGGGGCCGAATCGATAACGAGGTTGTCGATCTGCCACCACCAGTAGTAGTTGGCGATGTAGTAGTGGAAACGGAGCATCACGCCCGTGGTGTTCACATAAGCACTCAGGTCGACGCTGGAGTGCTGCGTGAGGTCGGCGTTGTAGCTGACCAGGTTCGTCCACGTGGCGCCGGCGTCGAGGCTGATGTCGACGTCCGCGAAGTCGTAGCCCGCGAAGTTCTGGTAGTCCATGTCGAACTCCAGACTCATCGGCGTGGCCGGGAGATCGAACGCCGGGGTCCACAGCTCGCCATCAACGTCGACGCTTCCGTAGAAGTCGCTGTCGATCGCCGCGCAATCGAGAACGCCGCCGGGGCAGTTGTTCGTCCGGCCGAAGAAGGTGTTGAGCTCCCAACTCCCATTGCCGGTGTTGTCGACGACGGTCCAGCCTGTGGGGGGGAAGGTACCGCTGTCGAAGTCCTCGGAAAGTACCTGCGCCCCGGCCGTACCGGCCAGGCTCAGGCAGAATGCTAGAGCCAGTAATCGCCTCATGATTTCTCCAGTTGCGTAGAGGGTGGAACGTCTCTCCGTGGTCGGACCAGGGACCTCCCACGCGGTGGCGTGATCAGCGAGTTCCTGGTCAAGCGCCATAGGATAGCGCGATTTGGGGCCTTTTGGGGGAGGTAACCCCCCAAACTGGGCCCTGCCGGACCATGGCGGCCTCCTCAGGAGGGGTAGGAAACCGCTTCCTGGGACCATTCCACGACCGCCGCTGGTCCACTCAACCGTCCCGCCCCCCCTTCGTCCGAGCCGGGCTTCCCGTGGCCTCTGGCCCTAGGGCGCCTTCCCCGGGTTCCCGCCTCCCCGTTTGCGGACGGCCTCGCGCAGCAGGTACTCGAGGTGGGCATTCAGGCTGCGCAGGTCCTGTGCCGCCCACCGGCGCAGCTCCTCCAGCAGGTCGGGGGGGAGCCGGAGGAGGAACGACTTCCGCTTCGGGCGCGGCGCCGGCCGCGGATCGTTCGAGCTCCGGCTCGGGGCGGACATGCCGCGGCTCAGGTGTACAGGCTACCGGTGTTGAGGACCGGCTGGGGACTGGCCTGACCGCACAGGACGACCAGCAGGTTGCCGACCAGAGTGGCCCGGCGCTCGTCGTCGAGGTCGACGACGCCCCTCGCGCCGAGATCGGCGAGCGCCTGCTCGACCATGCTCACCGCCCCCTCCACGATCTTCTGACGCGCGGCGATGATCGCCTGGGCCTGCTGGCGCTGGAGCATCGCGGAGGCGATCTCCGGGGCGTAGGCGAGGTGGCTCAGGCGAGCCTCGAGGACCTCGATCCCCGCCCGGTTCAGCCGCTCGGCCAGGGCGACCTTGAGCTCGTCGGCGACGTGGGCGCTGTCTCCCCGCAGGGAGATGACGTCGGGAGTCTCGCTGTGCTCGTCGTAGGGGTGCGTGCTCGCGAGCGCCCGGACCGCGGTCTCGATCTGGATGTCGACGTACTGCTCGTAATCCTCCACGTCGAACATCGCCTGGGCGGTGTCCTTCACCTGCCAGACGACCACCGCGCCGATCTCGATCGGGTTGCCGCCGAGGTCGTTCACCTTGATCGTCTCGCTGGCGACGTTGTGCGCCTTCAGGGACACCTGGTGCTTGATCGTGAAGGGGTTCGTCCAGAAGAACCCGGACTTGCGCACGGTTCCCCGGTACGTGCCGAAGAGCACGAGCACCCGGCTCATGTTCGGATTCACGAGGTAGAACCCGGGCAGGCCCAAGGCGAGCAGAAGGGCCGCGGGCACGATGCAGGCGACGAGCCAGGGCTTCGGAACGTCGGAGTTCGCGATTCCGACGATCCCGAGGATGAGCACGATCTCGAAGAGGAAGAGCAGGCCCAGGGCGGGCCAGCCGGAGAAGGGTCGAAGCGTTCGTTCCGTCGATTGACTGCGGTCGTCCATGGTGGATCTCCGTGAGGGATTGCTTTCAGAATGATATCATTGCGATACCACCTCACAAGGGGCTCATTCACGCCGTATCAGGGGAATTCGCCGCCCACCCCGAGCCGCTCGAAGCCACCGATGCTCAAGACCATCCTCGCCACCTCGTTCCTGGGGCTCGTCGCCTGTGCAACCCCCTCGGACGGACCCGCCGTCCCGCCTTCCCTCCCGATCCTGGAGTACGTCGTCCGGATCCCGGATCCCTCGACGGCGCGTGCCGAGGTGGAGCTGACTCTGACCGGCCTCCCCGCGGAGGACGGGCCCCTCTTCCTGCGCTTCCCCGAGCGCTTCGCTTTCGTCCGCCTCGACGAGCCCCTGCTCGAGGGCGAGGTGCGGGCCTTCGACGGACCGGGCGAGGAGGTCGCGGTCGAGCGCGTCGGCCCCCACCGCTGGAGCGCGGAGCGGCCGGAATCGGGGCCCCTGCGGCTGCGGTGGACGGTCCCCCACCGCCACCGCGACCTGCCCGAGGTCCGGGAGCGAGACGCCTACGAGTACCCCTACCTCGCCGACGACCACGGCATGCTCGTCGCCGGGACCCTGTTCCTGACCCCCGATCTCGCGGACGGCCGGGCCCGGATCCGGTTCGAGCTCCCCGAGGGCTGGCCCGTCCGCTGTCCGTGGCCGGAGGTCGAGCCCGGCGTGTTCGCGCCGGCGCAGGCGTCCGCCCTCCACAACGACCTGATCGCGATCGGGACCTGGGAGGAGCAGGTGATCGAGGCGAACGGCTGCGAGGTCACGATCGCCGTGGCTCCGGACCAGACCGGCCTGATGAAGGCGGCGGGTCCGCTGATCGAGCGGATCGTCTGCGCGGAGATCGAGCTCTTCGGCTGCGTGCCCCGCGAGAAGTACCTGTTCCTGTTCGGTCGTCCCGACCCTCCCATGACGCTCGGCTCGCGGGGGACGAGCATGGCCGGCTCTCCCAAGACGGGCTCGATGACCCTGATGGTGCGGGGCTGGGGCCGCCTGGGCCTGGCCAGCCACCTCGGCCACCTGATCGCCCACGAGTTCCACCACACCTGGACGAACAACCGCCTCGGGCTGCCCGACGAGCTCCGCTGGGTGGGCGAGGGCTTCACCGACTACTACGCGTTCCTCGTGCTGGCCCGCGAGGAGCTCGCCCCCTGGGAGCGGTTCGCGAAGACGATCGAGGAGAAGCTCTCCGCCTACGCAGGCAACCCGGTCCGCTCCGAGCTCTCGCTCGCGGAGGCGGGTGGTCCGCCCTTCTACTCGGATCGCAACGCGTACTCGCTCGTCTACGACGGAGGCTTCCTGCTCGCGGCTCTGTTCGACCGGCTCATCCGCGCGGACAACGAGGCCGCGAGCCTCGACGACTTCCTGCGCGCGTTCAACAACGACCCGCGATGGTCGGCTCGGGAGGAGCCTCCGAGCTCGGAGGACTTCTACGGAGAGCTGGGCCACTGGCTGCCCGAAGAGACGGTGGCCCGTCTGTCCGAGCTCGTGAGCCACCCCCGCGAGATCGACTTCGTCGCCGAGCTGCTGGCCACCGACGTCGAGATCACCGCGGAGCGGCGTCCGGAGAAGCTCAGCCTGCGCGCGAACCTGGACGGCACGCGCGTCCGGGACATCGATCCCGCGGGGCTCGGCGGCCGCCTCGGCCTGCGCGCCGGCGACGTCCTCCTCGAGGTGAACGGCGTGGCCTGCGACACCGTGGACGGCGTCCAGCGCGCCTGGCGCCAGCCGCGGGACGGGCGCATGTGTTTCACGTTCGAGCGCGACGGTCAGCGCCACGAGGTCGACGAGCCCATCCCCGAGGCGCTCGTCGTCACCGTGGACCCGGAGCCCTGGCGGAGCCACCTCCCCACGGATCCCCCCTCCCGGGCCGATCGGCCGTAATCCGGGACACCCGCCGAAGTTGTGCCATTTTTTTGGCTTTTCCTGTGGTCGCTCCCCCAAGAAAAGCCAAGAATTTGGCAGTCGAGCGGCGGAGCTCGTCGTTCCCGAGGGCAGTGAGGACGAAGACATGAGCGACGAACGGAATCTGACACGGCGAGAGCGGGAGATCATGAACATCGTCTACGCCCGGGGCGCGGCGACGGCGGCGGAGGTCTGGCAGGACCTCTCCGACCGGCCCGCCCGCACCGCGGTCCGGACGATGCTCAGGATCCTCGAGGGCAAGGGGCGCCTGCGCCACGCGAAGCGCGGACGCGCCTTCGTCTATCGCCCGACCTCTCCCCGCCGGCGCGCCGGCCAGAAGGCCCTGAGCGGGGTGCTCCGCACCTTCTTCGACGGCTCCCTCGAGGACGCCGTGGCCGCTCACCTGTCCGATCCTCGTTCCGGGCTCTCGCCCGAGGAGCTGCAACGGCTGGCGCGCCTGATCGAGGAGGCGCGCGATAAGGGGGTGTGATCATGTTGGAGCAGGGAAACGTCACGATCGTGGAAACCTGCCTCGCGGTTCTCCTGGACGCGGCCGTCAAGGGAGCGGTGGTCCTGGGAGTCGGAGGCCTCCTCGCGCTGGTGCTGCGTCGCTACTCGGCGGCGCTGCGTCACCTGGTCTGGTTCGGCGCCGCCGTCGGCGCGCTGGCCATGCCGCTCTTGTCGACCGCGCTACCGGAGTGGCACGTCCTGCCCGACTGGCTGCACGTGCGCGCCGAGAGCGTGGCCGAGAGCCGGCCGGCCCTCGCGACGGCGAGCCCGGAGGCTCCCGCGGGAGTCGTCGCTCCCGAGGGTCTTTCGAGCTCCCCTCCCCCGTCGGGTGATGCGGAGCCCCCGCGTCGAGGCGAGCCGGCCTCGGGGAAGACCACCGCCGCCGTACAGCAGGGGGAAGCCGCGAACGCGGCCGCGGGCTCGCGAGGGCCGTGGTGGCTGCTCGCGCTCCTCGTCTGGAGCACGGGTGCGCTCGCGGCTCTGGCGCCTTTCGTCGCGGGGCTCTGGAGCCTGCGCCGCCTGGAACGGATGTCGAGGCGGATCGCGATCGGCCCGCTCGCCGCGCGGATGCGGAGACTGGCGACGCGCATCGGGCTGCGCCGCGAGGTGAGGCTGCTCCTGAGCGAGCACCGCACGATGCCGATGCACTGGGGAATCCTGCGACCGAGACTGCTCCTGCCCGCCGCGGCGGAGGCCTGGCCCGCGAATCGCCTGCGGCTCGTCCTGTTGCACGAGCTGGCGCACGCGCGGCGACGCGATTGCCTGCAGCAGCTCGTCGCGGAGCTCCTCTGCGCGCTCTACTGGTTCAATCCGCTCGTCTGGGTGGCACGAGCACGCATGCGGGTCGAGCGCGAGGTGGCCTGCGATGACCTCGTGCTGCGCGCCGGTTTCGCTCCGAGCGACTACGCCCAGGAGCTCCTGCACCTCGCCACCGGACACCGGACTCCCGGCCTCGTCGCGCGGGGCGCGATCGCGATGGCCCGCCCCTCGAGGCTGGAGAGTCGCCTGCGCGCGGTGCTCGACGGCGGACGCAACCGCCGCGGAGCCGGTCGCGCGAGCCTGGGCCTGGCGGGGCTCGTGCTGCTCGCCGCACTGCCGCCGCTGGCGATGGCGCGCGCGAACGGACCGGAGCTCCCCGCGACCGAGGTCGAGCGGATGGCGGAAGCCGACGCGCTCGCCACGGAGGATGCCGTGAGCGAGCCGCAGGAGGAGACCGGCACTCTCGAGCTGGAGGCGCGCGCGGTGGGTGTCGACGGCACGCCCCTGGAGACCTGCTCCATCACCTTCTGGACCGCCGTCGAGTACGAAGGCGCGGAGGAACCGGCCGAAATCGAATCCCCGCTCAGCGTCTGGTTCGACCCCGCCGCAAGGCGGATGTGGGAGCCCGTGCACCACTTCTCGACCGGAGATCGCGCAACCAAGGAGGGGCTGGCGCCGGGCACCTACCGCGTGACGGCCTTCCCCGGCCACCGGGATCCGACGCAGCTCGGGGTCAGCGAGGAGATCGTGCTCGACGGCAGCGAGAAGCACACGATCGTGATCGTGCCCATGCAGGACGGCCCCGCGCTCACGATCGAGGTGGTCGATGCGGAGACGGGAGCGCCGATCGACTCGCCCTTCCTCTTCCTGAGCCGCGCCGACGGCCTTTCCGTGACGCGCTGGAGCAGCGGCTCGTGGAGCTTCCGTCCGCAAGGCGGCGTGCACATGTTCGCGAGCCTCGCGCCCGGGCGCTACACGTTGCTCGCGGGGAAGAGAGCCTACCGGCACGGTGAGCCCGACTACGTCGCCGAGAACGCCTCGCTGGAGATCGAGCTGACGTCGAGTGTGGATCGCACGGTGACCGTAAAGCTGCGCGAGACTTGGCCCGACGAGGAGGAGACCGCCCGCCGCTGGCCCTGGGTGGTGACCGGAACCGTCACCGATGCGAACGGTCGGCCCCTCGAGGGCGTCACCCTCCACGCGAACACCGGCTGGGGCACGCTGCGGCCCACGGGGGAGACGAAGACCGATGCCGAGGGGCGCTACACCCTGCGCTTCCTTCCCGGAATGCACATGCTCGACGAGGAGACGGGCGAGTGGACGGCCAACCTGCAGGCCGCGACCATCCATCCCGAGCTGCCTGGCTTCTTCGAGCGCAACCTGCACCGCCAGGGCGATCTGAGGATGGCCGACTCGCTGCCCCCCGAGGACGAACGATTCGGCGCCTCTCCGGACCAGATCGTGCTGCCGGACGAGCCCCACCGCCTCGACTTCGTGATGGTGCCGGGAGTCACCCTCTCGGGCCTGGTCGTCGATCACGAGGGAGTCCCCGTCGCGGGGCAGCACGTCTCGCTGCTCGCCGACGAGCTGTGGCCCTCGTCGAGCGTCCTGCACTGGGAGAGCACCGACGCAGACGGGCGCTTCACCATCTCCCCCGTCCCCACCTCCCTCGAGGTCTGGTTCGAGCACGGCGACGCGACGAGCGATCGGCTCACCTTCGACGAGCCCGGGCTGCGGCGGATCGAGCTGCGCCTGACGCGGGATCCCGCGACGAAGGCTCCGCGGCTGGAGGTCGTGGAGCCGGCCGAGACGCCTCGTCCTCCCTACGCCGGACGAGCCCAGGTGGTCGACGGAGAGACGGGCGCGCCGGTCGAGCACTTCTCCCTGCAGCAGGGCCGACCCGACCCGCGGCAGCCGGACGAGATCCTCTGGTACGGCAAGCGGAAGATCGTAGGCGGCTACCGCGACGGGTTCTTCCGTATCGAGCACCCGGACGTCGTGGAGGGAACGGTCCGACTGCGCGTCCTGGCCGACGGCTACGTCCCGGGCATCGTGGTCGCGGAGACCGAGGACGGGCTCGTGCCCGAGCTGCTCGTGGTACGGCTCGAGCGGGGAGAGCCGGTCCGCGGCCTCGTCCTCGACCACCTCGGCCGCCCGGTCGCCGGCGCGAAGGTCTTCCTGGCTCCGCCTACGGCCACCTACGTCACCAACGGCCGGACGGACATCGAGGGCGCGGGCCACCTCCGGACCGACGCCGAGGGTCGGTTCGTCCTCGAGGGAGGCCGCGGCGAGGACACGCCTCCCGTGGTCGTGCTCACCCCCGAGCTCCACGCGTGGTTGACTCCCGTGTCGGAGCCGGGCGCGGAGCTGCTCATCGAGCTTCCCCGTCCCGCGGAGCTCGTCGTGCGCTACGACGTCGCCGACGACGATGCGCTCACCAGGCTGCGCCTGCAGCTCAAGACGTGGGAGATGGCGGACTGGAAGGGCGTGCTCGAGTGCACGGAGCGCAAGACCGTCGAGAACGGAGGCGAGGTCGTGTTCCGCGGCCTGACGCCCGGCGTCTACGACTTCTCGCGCGACAAAAACCTGCGCGTGGGCGAGCTGGGCTTCGGGGCGATGTGTGATCGGCGGACGCTGACCCTGGCTCCCGGGGAGCGGAAGGTCGTGGAGCTCACGCGCCCGAAAGGCGCGACGATCTCGGGCGAGGTCCTGGGCCTGGAGAACACCGAAGCCCCCGGCGCGTTCGTGTACATCCGCGCGGCGGAAGCGACCGGCGATCCCCGCGGCGAGGACTGGAAGCTCACGACCTTCGACGGCCGGACCTGCGGTCGCGACGGCGCCTTCCGGACCGCGCGCCTCGCCCCCGGCAAGTACACGGCGGTGGTGCACGCCTACGAGCCCCTCAGAGACGAGGAGCGCTACCGCACAGGCTGGAAGCTGCCCGACTTCGTCGGTCTCCTGCGCTTCACGATCCCCGAGGAGGGCGAGCCGAAGCCGTTGCGCATCCCCGTCGAGCCGTACTCGAGCGGGCGGTAGCGAGCGAGCGGGGGCGGGCGTACGCTCTCCCCCATGAAGCCCGCGATCCTCTGCCTGCTCACCGCCCTCTCCCTCGCGGCCACCGCCACCCCGTCCGATGCGCAGGACCCGCGCTTCGTGCCGGGATACGAGCGACGCACCGCGGGCGAGGTGCTGTCCTACCACTCGCCCCAGCCGGAGGCGGACCGCGCGCTGCTCGTTCGCTCCCTCGACGCCGAGCGGTTCATCGAGTGGGAGACCGCGCCCGTTCCCGAGGATCCCGACGGCGACCGCGTCACCTTCGTCTGGCTGTTCGGCATCGACGCGAACGGCGACGCCCGGGAGTTCGCCCTGCACGTCGACGGCAAGGAGAGGCTGCGCTTCCGCAATCCGGCCGGCGTCGACGAGAGGAACTGGGCCGTCGCGGGCGAGGAGGGCGTCTCCCTGCGCTTCCACGGCACGTGGGCGGACCGGCACGACGATCTGTTCGGGTACGCGTTCCTCGAGCTTCCTCGCAGCGCCTGTCGGACCGGGGAGCCCGTGCGGCTCAAGGTGGTCGGCGAGAGCGCGGGGAGCCGCACCTGGTACATGACCTTCCAGCACCCGGTCATGCCCCGGGCGAGCCTCGTCGCGCGCAGCGCGGTGGTCCGGAGCGAGGAGGGCGAATACCAGCCCCTCGTCCTCGACCTCGTCCACCTCGGCGCGCCGAAGAAGGTGGACGTCGTCACGTCTCTCGGGGACTTCACGGTCGGGTTGCCCCTGCGGCTCGGGAGCAACCGGGTCGAGCTGAGGCACCCGGTCGTGTCGGAGCCCCAGGAGGTGCGGGTGCGCGTGCTCGACGGGGACGAGGAGCTGTACTCCCTCGCGCACCGCGTGGATCCCGTGCGCGAGTGGACGATCCACCTCGTCCAGCACACGCACACGGACATCGGATACACCCGCCCCCAGACGGAGATCCTGCCCGAGCACCTGCGCTTCATCGACTACACCCTCGACTACTGCGATCGCACCGACGACTACCCGGACGACGCGAAGTTCCGGTGGACGTGCGAAGCGACGTGGCCGGTGCGCGAATGGCTCCGCAGCCGGCCCGCGTCCCAGATCGAGCGCCTACGCCGCCGCTGCGCCGAGGGACGGATCGAGGTCACCGGCATGTTCGGGAACATGTCCGAGCTGACCGACGAGGCGAGCTACTTCGCGTTCTTGCAGCCGATTCGCGAGATCCGCGAGGCGGGAATCGCCGTCACCACCGCGATGCAGAACGACGTGAACGGCATCGGGTGGTGTCTCGCCGACTACTTCCCGGAGATCGGCATCGAATACGTGGACATGGGTCAGCACGGCCACCGCGCGCTCATCCCCTTCGACAAGGCCACCGCGTTCTGGTGGGAGTCGCCGGCGGGGAGCCGCGTGCTCGCCTTCCGCGCGGACCACTACATGACCGGCAACATGTGGGGCGTGCATACCGGAAGGCTCGAGACCACCGAGGACGCGCTCCTGGCGTATCTCGGAGGAATGGAGGAGAAGGGGCATCCCTTCGACGAGATCGCGGTGCAGTACTCGGGCTTCTTCACCGACAACTCGCCCCCCGCGATCACCCCCTGCGACCTGATCCGCGAGTGGAACGAGAAGTACCGCTGGCCTCGGCTGCGCAGCTCGGTGGCGCGGGAGTTCCTGCGGAGCGTGAAGGAGAACCACGCCGACGAGCTCCCCGTCCACCGGGTCGCCTGGCCCGACTGGTGGACGGACGGCTTCGGCTCCGCGGCGCGTGAGGCGGCGGCGACCCGCGTGACGCAGGACGAGATGCTCGCGGTGGAGGGATTGCTCGCGATGGCGGAGCTCTCCGGAATCGAAGTGCCGCCCGTCTTCCTCGAGGAGGTCGAGGAGATCCGCGACTGCCTGATCTTCTACGGCGAGCACACCTTCGGCGCCGCCGAGAGCATTCGCGACCCCCTCTGCGAGAACAGCATGGTGCAGTGGGCGGAGAAGTCGGCCTACGCGTGGGAGGCGGTGAAGCACTCCGCGATCCTGCGTGAGAAGGCGCTGGGGCTGTTCCAACCCGTTTTCGCGCAGGGCGACACACCCCGGATCGTGGTCGTGAACACCCTGGGCATCGCGCGATCGGGCTGGATCGACGTCTACGTCGACCACGACATCGCACCCGCCGATGCACGCTGGTACCCCGTCGACGGGCAGGGACGCAGGCACTCCGTCGTGCGCGTCTCCTCCAGGCCCGACGGCACCACGTGGAGCCTCTGGGCCGAGGACGTGCCAGCCTTCGGGTACCGCACGTACTCCGTCGTGCTCTCCGGGGACGCCTCCGCCGTCGTACCGCGGCCGCAGCCCCCGGGAATGTTCCTGAATCGCTGGTACGACCTGGAGCTGGATCCGGAGACGGGCGGAGTCGTCAGCCTCGTGGATCGGGAGCTGGCCTACGACCTCGTGGACGAGAACGCGGAGTGGCCGCTCGGCCAGCTCGTCCTCGAGTCGCTCGGGAACCGCAGCCAGATGGAGGGCTTCCGGCTCGACGACTACGAGCGTACTTCCGTCGTCGACGTGACGGTGGGCGAACCGGTGTGGACACCCGACTGGGTGAGCATCGAGGTCACCGGCACCCTGCCCGGCGCGGGCGGACCGCAGGAGTTCCGCCGCGAGATACGCATCTACCACGGCGAGAAGCGTGTCGACTTCCTCTACTCGATCCGCCTCGCGCGCAGCACCGAGCCCGAGGCGATCTATGTCGCCTTCCCCTTCGCCTTCCCCGACGCGGAGGTTGCGTACGAGATCCTCGGCGGGGTCGCCGTTCCGGGCGAGAACCTCCTGCCGGGCACCGCCTCCGACTGGCAGACGGTACAGGGCTTCGCCACGGTTCGGTGCCACGGTGGGCAGATCGTGCTTTCGAGCCCCGAGATCCCCCTCATGCAGTTCGGCGGCATCCAGACCGGCCGGTACGAGCCGGTGGCGCGAGTGGAGCAGCCCCACGTCTACTCGTGGGTGACGAACAACTACTGGACGACGAACTTCCGGGCGAGCCAGGAGGGCGAGCTCACGTGGAGCTACCGCCTGACCTCATCGGACGACGCGTCGGGCGAGGCCGCCTGGCGCTTCGGCCAGGGGCGCGTGCCCTTCCTTTCCCGGGTCCTCCCCGCAGGAGGGACGGCGAGCAGGCCCGTCGAGGATTCCGTGCTCTCCGCCGAGGGCTCGGGCGTGATCCTGGTCTCCTCGCGCCCCGCCCCCGGGGGCGAGGGCGTGCTGCTATGTTTCCGCGAGGTGAACGGGCGTCCCTCATCCCTCACCCTCACGTCCCCCGCCGGTCGGACCCCGATCGGCTCCGTTCACGCGTCCAACGTGCTCGGCGAGGAGCTCACCCTCCTGAGCGGCCCGATTCCGTTCGCGCCCTTCCAGTCGAGGTTCCTCCTCGTTCGCTGATCGAGCACCTTCCGCCGGATCGCGGGGTGGCGTATCTTGTCGCGCTAATCCTCCTCGAATCCTCCGCCTCCCCCGCCTCGGACCAGGACGCCATGGAGCCCTCCGACGACTACTCCAGCATCATCTACCTCGACTGTGCCGCCACCGTCTTCCCGAAGCCCCCGGTCGTCATGCGCACGATGATGGAGCTCTTCGAGAAGTACGGAGTCAACCCGGGGCGTTCGGGCTACGACCTCTGCATCGAGGCGGGGAACCTCGTCGAGGAGACCCGCGCGCGGCTCACGAAGTTCTTCGGCGGCGAGAATCCGGAGCGGCTGTGCTTCGCCTACAACGCCTCCGACGCGCTCAACATCATCATCCACGGTCTGGTGGAACCGGGCGATCACGTCGTCTCCACGATGGTGGAGCACAACTCGGTGATCCGGCCCCTCAATCACCTGGCCCGCGACCACGGCGTGTCGGTCGACTACGTGCACTTCGCCTCCGAGGGACGCGTCGATCCCGACGACATCGCCAAGGCGATCCGCAAGGACACGAAGCTCGTCTTGGTCAACCACGGCTCGAACGTGATCGGCGCCGTGCAGCCGCTCGCCGAGATCGGCAAGATCTGTCGCGAGCGCGGCGTCCTCTTCGCCACGGACACCGCGCAGACCGCGGGCGTGATCCCCATCGACGTCGAGGAGATGTGCATCGACGCCCTGGCGTTCACCGGACACAAGTCCCTGCTCGCCCCGACGGGGATCGGCGGCCTGTACGTGCGCGACGGAGTGACGGTCAACCACTCGCGCGCCGGGGGGACGGGCGTCAAGTCCGCCTATCCCTATCACCTCGACGAGTACCCCTTCCGCCTCGAGGTGGGCACGGGCAACGTCCTCGGCATCTTCGGGTTGTACGCCGCGCAGGACTACCTCGCCGAGAAGGGCATCGACAACATCTATGGCCACGAGATGAAGCTCTTCTCGCGCCTGCAGGAGGGCATCGCCAACATCGAGGGCGTCACCATCCACGGCACGACCAGCCTGGAGCACCGCCTCCCGGTCATGAGCTTCACCGTCGTAGGCTGGGACCCGGGCGACGTGGGCGTGATGCTCGATGCGGACTACGACATCGCCACGCGCACCGGCCTGCAATGCGCCCCGCTGGTCCACGAGCAGATGGGCACGTCCCCGCGCGGCACCGTCCGGATGAGCGTCGGCCCGATGAACGAGGCCGCCCACATCGAGCACGCGATCCAGGCCGTGGAGGCCATCGCCGCCATCCGGCGCTGACCGGAGCCCGTCGTCCTCAGCGCGGCGCGTCCAGCTCGCGAAGGAGCTTCTCGTACTCGGGGGCTTCCGCCCCCCGACCCGCCCGGTACAGCATCTGCGTGAGGCTCTTCAGGAAGAAGGCCTCCCCCGGGTCGAGCGCGACCGCCTGCTTCATGGCGTCGATCGCCGCGGGAAGCTGCCCCTCCTCGCGCAGGCACAGCCCCAGGTTGCAGTACGTCTCCGCGCGCTGCGGCCCCTCTCGCGCCAGGAGCGCGAAGTGCGGGAGGGCCGACTTCCACTCCTTCATGCTCACCAGGACCACGCCGAGCTGCGCGCGCGCGTGCCAGTTCTTCGGGCTCTGCCGGACGATCCCTTCCAGGAGCGTGCGGGCCCCCGGCAGGTCGCCCCGCTCCGTGAGCTGCATCCCGCGCACGACGTCGTAGTACTCCTGGATCCGCTCCCGGGGATTCGGCCGGCCGGTGGGCTCGAGGGGGCGCGGCAGGGGATCGGGCAGGATCCCGCCCGCCACGTAGCCGAGCTTGCGGATCTGCTCGAGGAGCTCCTCGTTCGTCGACGTCTCGGCGTCGCTCTGCAGAACGTCCCGGCGCGTGAGCCTCGCGATCGCCTTTCGATACTCGGTGACGTCGGGAGCGTCGCCGTCGAGCCGGTTCTTCTTCTCCCGCGGATCGGCGTCCACGTCGAAGAACTCGGGATCGGTTCCATCGACGTACTTGCCCTGCGAGTCGATCCAGCCCACGAGCGGGCTCCACCCGAAATTGATGTAGCCGGAGAGCGTCTCGAAGTAGACGCCTCGATCGTCGGGGACGACCCGGCGGTACAGGCTCGCTCCGTCCAGGCCCTCGTCCACCGCCAATCCCATCGCCTCGATCAGCGTGGGGTGAACGTCGACGACACTGACCACCTCGAACGAGCGCTCTCCCTTCCGGTGCCCGTCGGGATACCGCATCAGGAACGGAACGCGCATCGTGGATTCGTAGCAGAAGAGGCTGTGGGTGTCCTCCCGGTGCTCTCCGAGCGCCTCGCCGTGGTCGGACACGATCATCAGCGTCGCGTGATCCAGGACTCCGTCCTCGCGCAGAGCGTCGAGGAGCGTCCCGATCGCCCGGTCCATGTACATCACCTCTCCGTAGTACGGACCCTTGCGCCCCGGAGGGGCGGTGACACCGTCGTGCGGAGCGTGGGGAGTGTGGGGATCGAAGAAGTGGGCCCACAGGAAGAACGGGCGGGTGCGGTCCCGCCCCTCCAGCCAGCGAGCGGCTTCCCGCGCGATCTCGTCCGCGTCGCGCTCGGCGACGTGGGAGGACGCGATCCTGGTCTTCCGTCCCGGCGCATCGAAGACGTCGAAGCCCTGGTCGACCCCGAACGCGGCGTCCAGGACGGCGGCGGCGACGAACGCGGCGGTCTGGTGGCCACCGGACCGCGCGGTCTCGGCCAGCGTGTTCGCGGACTGCGGGAGGGGCGCGAGACCGTTCTCGCGGACGGTGTGGCGGAACGGGTAGAGCCCCGTGAGCATCGAGGAGTGCGCGGGAAGTGTGATCGGGGCCACGGTGTGCGCGAACCAGTAGGTCACGCCCTCGTCGGCGATCCGGTCGAGATTGGGCGTCAGGTCGACGTACGGCCCGTAGCAACTGAGCGCATCGACGCGCGTGGTGTCGAGCGTGATCAGGATCGCCGAGCGGGAATCGACACCCGGCTCGGACCGATCCCCCGGCGCCCCTCCGCAGGCGCCCAGGACGATGCCAAGAAGGGCGAGAGCCCCGCGCTGAAGGCGGAGAGTACGTTCGCGTGCGGTTTCGGTGGCCTTCATCGGTCAGCGTCCCGCTTCCACATCTCGCAGCCGCGTCTTGTACTCCGCCGCCTCCTCGGTCCGGCCGAGCTCCGTGAGCACGGTGATGATGCCGTTCAGGAAGACCGACTCGGACTTGTCCAGCTCGATCGCGCGCTCGATGGCCTGCACGCCCTCGTCACCCCTGCCCAGCGTGTACAGGGAGAGGCCCAGGTTGTAGTAGGTGCCGGCGCGCTGCGGCCCCTCCTCGACGGCGAGCTGCAGGTGGGGCAGCGCCTCCGCCGGTCTCTGCAGCATGTAGAGGCAGAGTCCGAGCCGCTCGAGCGCGAGCCAGTTTCGCGGGTTCTTCTCGAGGACCTGCTCGAAGAGCGTGATGGCCTGGTCGTACACCTGCATGTCGGCGAGGGACAGACCCTTCTGGCAGTCCCGGAAGACATCGACCATGCCCTTCGGGCTCGGGAGCCCGGTGTTCGCGAGCGGGTGAGGCATCGCGTTGGGCAGGGGGCCGCCCGAGAAGTACCCGAGCCCCCGCATGTCTACCAGGAAGCTCGGATCCACCGCCGCGTCGGTCTCGATCTCGAGCGCTCCCTTCTCGACCATGCTCGCGATCGCCTTCCGGTATTCCTGCGGGTCGAGGTCCGTGGTCTCGATCTCGTTCTTCAGCTCGCGCGGGTGGGCGAAGGCGTCGTAGAACTCGGGGGTGGTGCTGTGGATGTACTTGCCCTTCGTGTCGAGCCATCCCGAGATCGGGCTCCAGCCGAAGGCGATGTATCCGGAGTACGCCTCGAAGTAGACGCCGCGATCGTCGGGGACCGTCCTGCGGTACAGGCTGACGCCGTCCACGTCCGGATCGAACGGAAGCCCCATCGCCTCCATCAGCGTCGGAAAGACGTCGACCACGCTGACCACCTCGGAGGATCGCTCGCCCTTGCGGTAGCCCTCCGGGTAACGAATCAGGAACGGCACCTTGAGCGTGGACTCGTAGCAGAAGTGGGAGTGCGTCTCTTCCCGGTGCTCCTTCAGCGACTCGCCGTGATCGGAGACGATCAGCATCGTCGCCTGGTCGAGCGTGCCGTCCTCCCGAAGGTCGCCGAGGAGCAGGCCCAGCGCCTCGTCCACATGCACGACCTCGGCGTAGTACGGGCGATGGTAGTTGACCGTCGGGGGGCAGGGGGTGGCGTGAGTCAGGTAGGGGGCGTGGGGATCGAACATGTGCACCCAGAGGAAGAAGGATCGCGTTCGATCCCGCCTCTGAGCCCAACGTCGCGCGTTCCCCACCACGACCTCACCGCTCCGCTCCGGAAAGTTCGTGGTCACCTGCTGCAACCGAGCTCGAGGCGGAGCGTCGAACACGTCGAAGCCCTGCGCGAGCCCGAAGGCCCCGTCGAGGACGGTCGAGCCGACGAACGCCCCGGTCTGGTGCCCCGCCTCCCGCGCGGCCTCGGCCAGGGTGTTCGCGGAGAGGGGCAGGGATTGGAACCCGTTGTCCCGGATCGTGTGGCGCGGAGGGTAGAGCCCGGTGAACATCGACGCGTGAGCGGGCAGCGTGATCGGAGCCACCGTGTGCGCGAAGTCGTACATCACCGACTCCTCCGCGACCTCGGCGAGGTTCGGCGTGATCCCCTCGTACCTCCCGTAGCAGTCGAGCGCGTCCGGTCGCGTCGTGTCCAGGGTGATCAGGATCACGGAGCGCGCATCCACCCCCGTGGGGCGTTCGGACTCCCCCTCGGGCTCCCCCGATCCGGAGCAGGCGGGAGCGCCGAGGGCCGCCAGCAGTGCGGCGGCCGTCGCGACGAGCGGGCGAAGGGCGGGGAACGAGGTTCTCATTGCGGAGCGGACCGTCTATCGGGCCTCGGAGGGAGGGCGGGGCCCCGATCATACATCGGTCGCCCGGCTCCTCCCCTACGGCGCCGCGATCGGGTCGTTGACGGAATCCGCCCTACCGCCCCTCGACGACGGCGCGGGCTTCCTCGCGGCGCCCGAACTCCGGGTCGTCGCGGGCGAGGATCTGGCGCGCCAGATTGCGCACAACCCCGTCGGTGGACCAGCGGGAGGCGAAGACCACCGCGGCCGGATCGAAGCCCTCCGGCCACCATCGCAGCGCGGCCTCGGCGAGGGTGGGGATCCGCTCCTGACGCACGAGCGCGGGCAGGAGTCCGGGAAGCCAGGCGGGCCGTTCCCGGACGATCGCCTCGAGCAGCACGAGCCGCTCCTCCTCGTCGGTGGCGAGGTCGAGGAGGATCCCCTCGGCCAGGTCGCGCACGGGAGGAAGGGGCTGGGCGAGCATCCGGCGGGCGCTCTCCGGGGTGAGCTTCTCGGCGCGAGGCTCGAGAGGAGTTACATCCACGGGCGGCGGTTCGAGGAGCCGCTGGTAGTCGGCCTCCGTGGTCAGCTGGGTCAGGTCCGCGTCCTCCCCGCCGAGCAGCCAGAATCCCTCCTCCACCTGACCCGGCTGCGTCCCGAAACGTCGTTCGTGCCACTCGCCGAACTCGTCGTTGCACCGGATGTGCTCGGCGCAGGTGAGCGTCCCCCACTTCGGGCAGAGCACGCGCCGCCCGTCCCGGCCCCGATCGACGAAGGTGTGGCGCAACGCGTCGCAGACCGCCAGGACCCGCACCGGGTTGTTGAAGCTCGCGAATCCCTCCGACGTGGCGTAGGAGTCGAAGAAGGGAACGTTGAGGCCGAGCCCGCTGCCGTGGTCGTAGACGAGGAGCTGCTGCCCCGGCTTCTCCGCCAGCATCTGCCGCGCCTCTTCGAGGGAGAGGCACCACCAGACCTCCGCGGGCCCGCCCGGATCCGTATCCCGCCGCGGCGCCTGCACGGCCTGGCTCTGGTCGCGGAGCGGCACGGGATCGCCCGTCCCGTCGATCGCCGCCAGGTACGGGTCGACGAAAGAGCGATCGCCGCCGCCGGTCTCCTTGCACTTCACCCACCACTGGCGCGATTCCCCGGGCCGGTCGAGCACGTGGTAGTAGAGGTAGCCGAGGTTCTGGTACCCGTCCCCCACCGCCTGGGCGAGGGGGAATCGCACGCGGTCGTCGGCGTCCTCACCCAGCTCCTCGAGCCGGACTTCCCCGATCGCAATCGCCTGGTGGAGCAATCGCTCCGCGAGGCCCAGATCCTCCCGCAGGTGGTAGATCTGGATGATCGCGGCGTCGTTCGGAACGAAGGGCGTGTCCGGAAGGATCCTCACCGCCTCGAGATACGCCCCCCAGGATTCGCGGAAGACCTCCTTCGACGCGGCCTCCTGATCCTCGACCTCCGGGATCAGCCCCACCTCGAGCTGCGTCGCGTACTCGCGCAGGAGGAAGGCGAGGTTGTTCCACCAGGCGCCGTCGTCGGGAACGAGCTGCACCGCGAACCGCGCGAGCTCCGCGCCCCGCTCGAAGTCGTTCGAGGCAACGTGCCGATCGCCGATGGCCGCGAGGCAGTCGATCGCGGTGCGCCCGAGGCCGTCCGGCTGCAGGTGCTCTTCGCCGGATCCGTCGAACGCGGCGCGCAGGAAGCTCTCCGCGGCCTCGACGTCGCCCGCCTCGAGGTGGCACCACGCCGTCGCGACCCGGGCCTGGACGCGGATCTGGGCGCACGACGCCGCGTAGTCGGGCTCCATGGCCGCCGCGCGCTCCATCCAGTCCCCGCACTGCTCGAAGAGGTCGAACGCGAGGTCGAACCTGCGCTCCTGCTCGGCGCGATCGCCGGCGAGCCGCGCGACGTAGCCGATGTACCACGCGAAGGTGGGGGCGGTGGGATCGGCGTCCATGCGGCGGTAGAGATCGGGCAGGCGCTCCTCGATCCCCTCGTTCACGTGGAGGTCGATGAGGTTCCGGTGGAAGGCGGTCTCGCCCGGGCTCGTCTCGATGGCCGTCGCGAGCGACTCGACCGCCAGCTCGGGCAGGCCGAGCCACACGAGGAGGTTCGTCCGCACCTCCCACGGCGCGGGATTCGTCGGATCCCAGTTCAGCGCGTTCTCCAGGAGTGCCCACGTGCGCGCGAGCTCCTCGAGGCGCGCCTCGTCGTTCTCGTGCTCCGCGTCCACGTGGGCGGCCACCGCGGCCCGGCAGGCGATCGTCACGAGATCGGAGGGGACGGTTCCCTCCAGCATCATCGCGCCTCCGATGCCGTGGCGAGCGAGGACCGCCGCC
This sequence comes from uncultured Planctomycetaceae bacterium, assembly GCA_964428225.1. Taxonomy (GTDB): domain Bacteria; phylum Planctomycetota; class UBA1135; order UBA1135; genus JBFMCU01. Next base: position 7,186 of record CAYRXS010000048.1, on the reverse strand, counting down.
TCGCCGTAGTGGCCGAGTCGCATGCGAACATCGATCGCCGCTCGCAGGGACTCCAGGTCGTGCGGGGCGAGCTCGACCACGTGGTCCCAGGAGAGCTTCGCTTCCTCGAGGATGCCCCAGGGCGCTCCCTCCTCGCGGACCAGACGCTCGACCGCGCGGGCGTGAGCGCGCCAGGCGTCGACGTCGTCCGGCTGGTCGTCGAGGTATTCCTCCAGGAAGCCCACGGCCTCGTAGAGATCGCCCTCGCGCGAGAGCCGATCGAACTCGGTCTTCCACCCGTCGTCCTGAGCAACGAGGAAGATGAAGATCGCGAATGGAGAGAGCAGGACGTTCATGGCCTCGGTGTGGGGTCAGGACGTGGGGAGCGACATTCGAGCACGATCCATTGCCGTCCTTACCCGGCGAGCTGCCGATTCCACGTTCTCCGTCGTGAATCCTTCGCAAAACACCTCCGGGCCCACACCCACGGCCGCCGCGCCCGCGGCCACCCACTCGTCCATCGTGTCCGAGGTGGGTCCGGAGGTGGGGATCATCGGAATGTGACCGAGCGGCCCCCGCACCGCTTTCAGGTAGGCAGAACCTCCGAGGGCGCCGGAGGGGAAGACCTTCACGAGGGGCACGCCGTGGCGCCAGGCGGCGAGGATCTCCGTCGCGGTGGCCGCGCCGGGAATGGCGAGCAGGCCGCGGCGGCCGGCCTCGTCCACGACCTCGGCATCGAAGACCGGGGAGAGCGCGAATCGTCCTCCCGCGTCGTCGACCGCGGCGACGTCCTCGGTCGTGAGCACGGTGCCCGCGCCGACGAGCAGGTCCTCGTCCGCGGCGAGCTCGCGGATGATCCCGAGCGCGCCGGGCGTCGTCAGGGTGATCTCGAGGACCCGCAGCCCTCCCGCCACCGCCGCGCGACAGGCGTCGAGGACAACTCCCTCGCCCTGCATGCGGATGCAGAGGATGATCCCGTCCTCCAGGAGAGCGCGGCGCGTTCGTTCGATTCGTTCGTCCATTCGTTCTACCACTCCCACTCGACCTCCAGCGTTTGACCGGCGCGGACGATCACCGTCTCGTCGAGCTCGACGACCGCGCGCTCCTTCTCCCACCGGGCGTTCGCGGGGAGCGTGCGACGATCGAGCAGAACCCTCGCGTCGCACGCGCCGTCCGTGCGCCCGGAGATGGGGACGGCGACGATCTCCCGGACGCGCAGGGTGCCGGCGTGAAGATCCACGCGGTTCGTCTGCTCGTTCTCGTTTCCCGCCTGCGAGAGCAAACCCCACCCCTCGGCCCCCGCGAAGAACGCGGCGAAGCGCTCGGGGGTGAGCCGCGGGGCCATGCCGATGCGCTCCGCGGGCCCGTCGTAGACGAAGCCCTCGAGCGCCTGCAGCACGCCGTACGACGCCATGGCCCGCGCGTAGTGATCGCCGCACTCGACCTCGTTCCACGGATTGTGCAGGCGCCCGTCGTAGCGATCGTCGATCGCCTTGCAGATCACGAGGGCCTCGTCGACGAGCCCCTCCCAGACCATGCTCGTCGCCACCTGGTATTCGATGCCGCTCCAGACCTCGTCCTTGTAACGCACCGGCTTGTCGGGGCGGCCGCCCCGGGGCCAGGTGCACAGGAGGAGCCCGGCGTCGTGGTCCCGCGCGAAGAACCGCTCGGGCGGCCACACCTCGTTGTAGGGCCCGACCTCCGGCACGAAGTTGTGGCGGTAGATGCTCGCGAGGGCGGACCCGATCATGCCCTCGTCGTACACGGTCCCGAGGTCGAGCAGTCGCGCCCAGGTCTGCCCGAAGAGCTGGTCGGAGAGGCACCCCGTTCCGTACTGGTAGGGATGGCGGTCGCCCTCGGGGATGCGCTGCACGAAGTACTCGTCGTTGAAGAGCGTCGCCTCGGACTTCTGGCGGCCGCTCCGGTAGAGCCGACGGTACCGCTTCGCGCTTGTCTCGTCCCCCACTCGCTCCGCCATCCGCGCGCCCGCGAGCAGCGAGGCGAGGTACATCGAGCCCACCATCGTGTTGGGCCCGTAGAAGTCGATGTCGTAGGTGTTGTGCTGGCTCGTGATCAGCACGCCGTCGGGCTCGCCGTCCTCGGAGAGCTCGGCGTCCTTTCCGATCTGGTACTCGAGCACCTGTCGGATCCGAGGCCAGTTCTCGCGCAGGAAGCCGCCGTCGGCGCTCGTCAGGTGCTCGCGGTAGCACTTGAGCACCGTGCCCGCCTGCCCGTCCGCGGCGTAGGCGAAGCCGCGGTCGACCTCGCCGCGGAACGCGACGCGACCCGTCGCCTCCTCGAAGGCGGTGCCCAGATCCTGCATCACCCGCGTCGAGCGGGCGAGCTGCGGGAACAGCCGCGCCTCGGCGTGGGAGTAGTTCCACACGTGGGTGCACGTTCCGCTGCAGCAGCCGACGCCTTCCCACCCCCAGAATCGACCGTCGTCCCACCACTGAGCAGTTCCCGTGGCGAGGTTCGCGACGGGCATGAACAGCCGCAGCGCGAGCCACCACGGAAGAGTCGTGTCCTCGTAGGCGGTCTTGCGGAAGAGCTCGGTCTCACGCCACAGCCGCTCGTCGTGCTCGATGACGTACCGCGCCACCTCGGCCGCGTTCGCGAAGCGCGTGGAGTAGTGCGTGCGGTGGCCGGTGTGGAGGTTGGGGAAGTGCCAGCTAACCACGAAGACGATCTCGGTTCGCCTCCCGGGATAGAGCACGAAACCCTCCTGGATCCCGGCGGTCGCCGGGCGATCGGTGGTGATCTGGCCCGGTCGTTCTCCGGACTCGTTGTCGAGCTTGCCGTCGTCCTTCCAGTCCACCACCTCTCTCCCGCGACCGAGGCCCGAGAGAGCCATCGTCCCGTAGGTGAGATCCGTCGGCTTCGGGCGCTCGAGCTCCTCGGGCAACTCGTCGGTCAGCACGATGTGGTCGACGTTCACGTGCCCCCAGCCGATCCCCGTCCGATCGACGATCCGGAGCACCGCCTCGCGTCCCTCGTATTCACCGAGGTCCCATAGGACTGGCTCGAGCTTCTCCGCTTCCTTCCCCATCGCGGTGCGCACGACCTCGCCGTCGAGGAGCAGGTCGACGCAGGTCTCGTTCGGGTGACCGCCGCCGCCCACGAGCATCGACAAGTATCGCCGGTCGATCGTGAAGGGCGGGCTGGTGAGCGTCCCTGTCGGGCGATCGCCCCCGAGGTAGGTGTTGACGAGCCCAGCACCCTTGAAGCCCGACACCTCCTGCTGGTTGGGAAGGGTTCCCTTCGCAGGCCCGTCGCCGAAGGCGGTGCCCTCGACCGTCCAGTCGCCGTAGTCGTCGCCCTCGAAGTCCTGGAGCATGCGCTCGGGGCGCGGCTCGGACTGGTCGCGATCCCTCGCGGGCGGAATGGCCTCCATGAGGATCGTGTTGGGGACCAGGTCGCGCGTGATCGGATCGTAGGCGGCCCTGTTCCGCCACCGCGGCGCGCCGACCTGGTCGAGGGCATCTCGCTCGACCCCGTTCTCGAGAAAGCCGGTAAGCACACCCAGGATGGTCTCCGTGCTCTCGTTCACGAGCTCGAAGCGCAGCACCGTGCAGGGCAGTGACGAGTCCGCCGCGTTCAAGGGCAGGAAGGGGCTGTACGCGCGCAGGGTGGCGCGCACCGGTGGCAGTTTCCGCTCTTTGCGGCGCTCTTCGGTGGCGAGGTAGCGGACCTCTCCGATCGGGTATTCCCCGATGAACTCGATGTCGTCGTAGTCCCCCCCGTTCTCGACATCGGCGAGCATACCGCGGCGGTACTCGCCCTCGGGCGCGAACCGGGTCTCGAGGAGGAAGCCCTGGTGCAGCTCGCGCTCGATCTTGCGGGGCTCGTAGCACGTCGCCCCGTACCCCGTGAAGTTGCGCCGTCCGTCGACGTGCCATCCTCCGAGCGTCCCGTCGCCGAGGAGATAGACTTGCCCCGCGCAGATGCCTCCGATCGGCATCCCGATCGCGGAGCGTTCCGCGCCACGGAACACGCGCCGCTCGCCACGTCGTCGCAGGGCGGCGAGCTCTTTCGCGTCGAGGCCCTTGTCCTCGGGGATGATCCCCTCGGCCGGCTCGTCCTGTTCCGGGAAGACGGGCAGCGACGCCCCTACTCCCCACGCGGCGGCGCCGCTCGTGGCGGCCCGCAAGAAGTCTCGGCGGTTCATTGGCGTAGGGTAGCGGATCGGGCGCCGCCGCATCCGCCCTCCCCCGCGGAACCGGGTTCAGACCGTCTTGCTCTCCCGGAGCGCCTCGATTTGCTCCTGCGAGTAGTTCACGACCTCCGCCAGGATCTCGTCCGTGTGCTCGCCCAGCAGGGGGGGAGGCATCCGGACCTCGCCCGGGGTCTCGGAGTACTTGATCGGGACGCCGCACAGACGAAGGTCGCCGATCGTGGGGTGCGGCACCTCGGCGATCATGCCCCGGTGCTCGACCTGGGGATCCGAGAACAGGCTCTCCATGTCGTTGACGGGCCCGCAGGGGATGTCGTGCTCCACGAGGAGCTCCATCCACTCCTCGCAAGTCCTACCCGCCAGAATCTCGTTGATGAGCGGGAGGAGAGCGTCGCGGTTCTCGACCCGCTTGGGATTGGACTCGAAGCGGGGATCCTCGAGCCACTCCGGCTTGCCGAGGGCCTTGCAGAAGTTGACCCACAGCTTCTGGTTCGCCACCGCGATGGCGATCCCGCGGTCCTTGGCGGGGAACACCTGGTAGGGAATGATCGACTCGTGCGCGGTGCCCCAGCGCTGGGCCTCCTTGCCCGCGACGAGCCAGTTGCTCGCGATGTTGGCGAGGCCCGACACCTGCACGTCGAGGAGGCTGCAGTCGAGGTGCTGGCCACGGCCCGAACGCTCGCGCCACAGGAGCGCCGAGGTGATCGCGCCCGAGGCGTAGACCCCCGTCAACACGTCCGTGATGGCCACGCCGACCTTGCAAGCCTCGCCGCCGATCGGGCCCGTGATCCCCATGAGCCCCCCCACCGCGGAGAGCACCATGTCGTAACCCGGGCGGTCGGCGTAGGGCCCGTCCTGGCCGTAGGCGCTGATCGAGCAGTAGACCAGCCGGGGGTTGAGCTCACGCAAGGTCGGGTAGTCCAGGCCGAACTTCTTCATGAGGCCCGGCTTGAAGTTCTCCACCAGGACGTCGGAGACCGCGGCGAGCTCCTTCAAGAGCTCGATCCCCCGCGGGGTTCGGAGGTCCACGGTGATCGATCTCTTGTTGCGGTTGCAGCAGAGGTAGTAGGCGCTCTCCCCCCCCGCGAACGGCGGGCCCCAGGTCCGGGTGTCGTCGCCGATGCCCGGCCGCTCGACCTTGATGATCTCGGCGCCCTGATCCCCGAGGATCATGGTGCAGAACGGGCCCGCCAGGATCCGGGACAGGTCCAGGACCCGGATCCCGCTCAGCGTCCGCTCGGCCTCGGATGAAACGGTCATTTCTTTCCCTCTGTGCAACCCCGAAAACGTGGACTCCTTCGGTACGAGTGGCCCAAGCTTCTAACCGAAGGGCGTGCGCGGCACAACCGCGCCGGGCGTCCGCGGCATGTTCCGACAGCCGCCGAGCTCGGGAATCCGAGGTGCGGTGAGCTGCGCCTCGCGAGCCGCGTTCGAGTCGGGCCGAGGGCCCCTCTCGACCCCCCGCGAAAAGGCGGAGATCATGCCCGTCTCCCGCCCCGAACTGGTTGACAGAAGGCCCCATGCTCGCCTAAAAAGGGCGGCTTCGTACTCGACCGTACAACCCCCAATACAGCGCGCCGACGAGGGTATCCAATGACGGTGTCCACTACCGGGACCACACCCCAAGAGGATGTGTGGATCCCCACCTGTTGCGGACAGTGCTACTGCATGTGCGGCATCAAGGTCCGCCGGCAGAACGGTGTCATCACCGAGATCGAGGGGAACCCGGACGCACCCACCGGCCGTGGGCACATCTGCGTCAAGGGTCTGGCCGCCCCGCACCTGCTCTACGACCCCTACCGGGTGAACTACCCGCTCAAGCGCACCAACCCTGAGAAGGGGCTGGGCGTGGACCCCAAGTTCGAGCGCGTCTCCTGGGAGGAGGCCTACGACATCATCGTCGAGAAGCTGAAGGCCTGCCAGGAGCGGGATCCGCGGGGCCTCTTCTTCCAGGCCACCACGACGCAGGCCTCGGAGATCCGCTTCGGAGTCATCGGCTTCATGAAGGGCTTCGGCACCCCCAACTACTGGGTGTCGGGCGGGGGGCTGCACTGCGGCAACGGCGCCCACTTCATGAACGGGATCATGCACGTCTCGTGGTCGATCATCCCCGACTTCGCGAACTGCAACCTGGCCCTGAACTTCGGGTGTTCCAAGGGGCACGGCGCGGGCCACACGGCGGTGCAGAACGCCACCCAGGCCGCCGACGCGCGCGTGCGGGGCTTCAAGAACATCGTCTTCGACCCCTTCCAGAGCGCCCAGGCCTCCAAGGGCCACGAGTGGGTGCCGATCCGCGTGGGCACGGACGGGGCGATGGCCCTCGGCATCGTGAACTCGTTGATCAACGAGCACGGGATCTACGACGCCGAGTACCTGATGTACAAGTCGAACGCGCCGTACCTGATCCGTCCCTCGGACGGGCGGTACATGCGCGACGAGGCCACCGGCAAACCCCAGGTCTGGGACATCGTCGACAACTGCCCCAAGGTGCACGACGATCCGTCCGTCACGCGCGTCGAGTACGAGGACGTGGCCCACGAGGTCGCGCTCGAGGGCACGTTCGCGGTGGGCGGTGAGGACTGCCAGCCGTCGTTCGCGCTCCTCAAGGAGCACGTCAAGAAGTACACGCCGGAGTACGTCGAGAAGATCACATGGGTTCCCGCCGCCGACGTCAGCCGCATCGCGAAGGAATTCGGCGAGGCGGCCGAGATCGGCTCCACGGTGACCATCGAGACCAGCAAGGGTCCGAAGAAGGTCCCGAAGCGCCCGGTGGGCACGCACTTCTTCCGCGGATCGCAGGGCCACGTCAACTCGGGCTGGACGTGCCTGGCGATCGACATGGTCAACCACATCGTGGGCGCGGCGGACACCTACGGCAGCGCGATGGGGCTCGGCGCCGCGGTCGGTCAGGGCTACGAAGGAACCGGCAAGCCCTACCAGATCCCCTACCCCTGCCCGGACGGATTGCTGACCGCGAAGACGTGGGTCTACGACCACGTGCCGTATCCGCTGCGCGAGCCCAAGCCTCCGACG
>CAYRXS010000047.1:17783-31682 GCA_964428225.1 uncultured Planctomycetaceae bacterium | reverse complement strand
ATGAACGAGACGCTGGAGGCCATGGCCCGGGCGCTCTTCAAGTCCTGGTTCGTGGACTTCGACCCCGTCCGCGCCAAGATGGAGGACCGCTGGCGCCCCGGCCAATCCCGCCCCGGCCTCCCAGCCCACATCTGCGATCTCTTCCCCGCCCGCCTCGTCCCCTCCGAACTGGGCGAGATTCCGGAGGGGTGGGAGGTGAAGGCGCTTGAGGACGTGTTGGCCGAATTGGAGACTGGTGGGAGACCCAAGGGTGGCGTCTCCAAGTATTCAGCAGGCGTTCCCAGCATTGGTGCTGAGAGCATCGTCGGCCTTGGGGTGTTCGACTACTCCAAGACGAAGTACGTGCCTCAAGAGTACTTCGACTCGATGAAGAAGGGGCACGTCCAAAGCCGAGACGTACTGCTCTATAAAGATGGCGGGCGGCCGGGCGAGTTCCAGCCTCACGTTTCGATGCTTGGCGACGGCTTCCCCTTCACCACCTGCGCGATCAATGAGCACGTCTACCGGCTGCGAGCAAACGAGGACTTCGGCCAGAATCTCTTGTTCTTCTGGATCTCCTCGGATTTGGTGATGGAGGAAATGCGGATCAAAGGGACCGGCGTGGCGGTGCCTGGCTTGAATTCCACACAGGCAAGATCCCTGACGACTCTCGTGCCTGCTCCAGGCGTGGCAAGTGCATTTGATGAGTTCGTCGGTCCGATCGTCACTCGAATCCTCGCCGCGTGCTCTCAATCTCGGATCCTCGCCGCCCTTCGCGACACCCTGCTCCCAAAGCTCATCTCCGGCGAGTTGCAGGTGAAGGACGCCAAGCGCCTTGTACCGGAGGTACCCATATGAAGCGCGAAGCCAAGCTTCTCCTGGAAAAGGCCTGCGACTCACTGGTGCTGAGCATCGAGCTCTTCAATCGCCCTCACGACCGCGGCCGTGTCGCCGCGACGCTCATCCAGCTCGATCACGGCTTCGAGATGTTCATGAAGGCGGCGATTCTCCACCGGGGAGGACGCATTCGCGAGAGGCGCGCCAAGGAGACGATCGGCTTCGATGCGTGCGTTCGGCGATCTCTAAGCGACGGCAAGATCAAGTACTTGACTGAAGAGCAGGCGCTTGTGCTGCAGACGATCAACGGACTTCGAGATGCGGCTCAGCATCACCTCTTGGACATCTCCGAGGGGCAGCTCTACGTGCATGTGCAGTCGGGCGTCACGCTCCTTCGCGATCTCCTGAGGAAAGTCTTCGATCAGGAACTCGCCTGCCACTTGCCGACCCGAGTGCTCCCGGTCTCGACCTCCCCGCCCACGAATCTGGCCACATTGTTCGACACCGAGATTGCGGAGATAAAGAAGCTCCTGCGCCCCGGTCGGCGCCGCCGGATCGAAGCCATGGCGAGGCTCCGTCCGCTGGCGATCCTGGACACCACGATCCAGGGCTGGAAGGGGCAGCCCAGCGACGCGGACCTGAGACGGATTGGCAAGGAGGTTCTGGGCGGCAAAGCCTGGGGCGAGGTGTTCAAGGGCGCCTCGGCGGTCGAGATCACGGCGGATGGCGCAGGGCCGGGTCTGTCTCTGCGGCTGTCGAAGAAGGAGGGCATCCCTATTCACTTGGTGGCCGAGGGAACACCGGACGCATCAGTGGTCGCCGTGAAGCGGGTCGATGAGCTCGGCTTCTACAACCTCGGCGCGAAGCAACTCGCACAGAAGCTCAAGCTGACGACGCCGAAGGCAATTGCAGTTGTCGACTACCTCGGGCTGCGGGCCGAACCGGAGTGCTACAAGCAGATCAAGATCGGCAAGTCGCTCTTCAAGCGGTACTCCCAGAAGGCTCTTGATGCGATCAGGAAGGCGCTGAAGGAGAAGACCGCAGACCAGACCTGGGCATTGCGCAAGTCCTCAGCCAAGGAGGCGACATCGTGACATCGGCCGAGCAGATCGCCACGTGGGCCGCCGCCGGCGAGTCCGAGACGCTGGAGTTCAAGCGCAGCACCGGCCAGCGCCGGGAAGCCGCACGGACGGTCTGCGCGATGCTCAATCACCGGGGCGGCCGGGTGCTGTTCGGCGTGGAGCCCGGTGGGCGGGTCGTCGGCCAGCAGGTCGGCGATCACACCATCGAGGAGGTGGCACAGGAGCTGCGCGAGATCGACCCGCCGGCGTTCCCGAGCATCGACCGCGTGGACCTGGGCAATGGCCGCGTGCTGCTGGAGCGGCTCCACGGCGAGCACCGCTGGCAGAACGAACCGGCGCCGGTCTGGGTCTTCTTGAATCAAGGACTTGGAGGCTTGGACCCATGAACTCCAATTCCACTCCTATTCGACTCCGATTCCCTGAGACCATGAGGTGGGGCACGACGGAACTGCCTGTGAGACAAGAGGTTGGCCAATACCGGTTCATTTTGGCTCATTCCCTGCCCATTCGAGGGCGGGCCGCGAGGCCGTGGCCGCTGCGGCGGGGGTGCTGATGAACGCCTTGACTGAGTCCGTCGTCGAAGAAGCCGCGCTCGCCCGCCTCGAATCGGAGCTTGGCCCCATAGCACTTGGGGCTGCCTCCTCCCGTCTCACGGGTCCCGGATGCACGGGTGCTACAGCATGAGTGACCCCGCTGACGCCCCGGGCGGCGAGATCGTCGTCTACGAGGCCCCCGACGGAGAGGTGCGGGTGGACGTGCGGCTCGAGCGGGAGACCGTGTGGCTCACCCAGCACGGGCGAGAGCGGTCGGTCATCACCAAGCATGTTCGCAACGTCTTCAAGGAAGGGGAGTTAGATCATCAGGCAACCTGTGCAAAGTTTGCACAAGTTCAAGTCGAGGGTGGCCGGACGGTTTCCCGCAAGGTCGAGCACTGCAACCTGGACGTCATCATCTCGGTCGGCTACCGCGTCAGGTCCAAGCGCGGCACCCAGTTCCGGATTTGGGCCACGCGCACCCTGCGCGAGCACCTGCTGCGTGGCTACACGCTGAACGAACGCCGGCTGCGGGAGCGGGGCCTGGGCGAGATCGAGCAGGCCGTCGGGCTCCTGGCCCGGACGCTCACGGCGCAGGCGCTCGTTACGGACGAGGGCCGCGCCGTGCTCGAGGTGGTCCAGGGGTACACCCGGGCCTGGCGCTTGCTACTCGAGTACGACGAGCGGCGACTGGCGGACACACCGGCGCGGTCCGTGGCCCCGACCGCGACGCTGCCCCTCGAAGACGCACGGGCCGCCATCGCGAAACTGCGGGAGATTCTCACGGGCCGCGGCGAGGCGGGAGCGCTATTGGGCCAGGAACATGGCGATGGGCTGGCGGGAATCCTCGGCACCATCGAGCAGACCTTTGACGGGGAGACACTCTACCCCAGCACGCAGGCGCGGGCCGCGCACCTGCTCTACTTCATCATCAAGGATCACCCCTTCACTGACGGTAACAAGCGCATCGGCACGCTGCTCTTCTTGGAGTATCTGCGGCGCAACGACCTGCTGACGCTCGCGGACGGGAGTCCGCGCCTTGCGGACAACGCGATGGTCGCGCTCGCGCTGCTGATCGCCGAGAGCGAGCCCTCGCAGAAGGAGTTGATGATCCGGCTCATCCTCAATCTGCTGGAGGAGGGCCCGGCGTGAGCGGGTTCACCGAATCCGTCGTCGAAGAAGCCGCCCGCGCGTGGCTGGAGAGCCTCGGTTGGAACGTCGCTCACGGCCCCGATCTTGCTCCCGACACGCCCGGCGCGGAGCGCGCCGACTACGGGAAGGTGGTGCTGGAGCAGCGGCTGCGCGATGCGCTCGCCCGGCTGAACTCCAAGCTGCCCGCCGAGGCGCTCGACGCTGCCTTCCGCAGGTTGACCCGCCCGGAGGGGCCGACGCTCGAAGCCCGCAATCGCGCCTTCCACCGTCTGCTCGTGGACGGCGTGACCGTGGAGTACCGCACCGAGGATGGCACGATCCGCGGGGCTCAGGCGCGGGTGATCGACTTCGACGATCCGACGGGCAACGACTGCCTGGCGGTCAATCAGTTCACGGTCACCGAGAACAAGCACACGCGGCGGCCGGACGTAGTGCTCTTCGTCAATGGCCTGCCGCTGGGAGTGATCGAGCTCAAAAACGCGGCGGACGAGGAGGCCACCATCTGGACCGCGTGGCAGCAGCTCCAGACCTACAAGGCCGAGCTGCCGGCGCTGTTCGCCATGAACGAGCTGCTGATGGTCTCCGACGGAACCCAGGCCCGCGTCGGGACGCTCACTGCAGGGCGGGAGTGGTTCAAGCCGTGGCGCACGATTTCCGGGGAGAACCTGGCCGATCCCCGCCTTCCCGAGCTGCAGGTGGCCATCGAGGGGCTGCTCGAGCGGCGGCGCTTCCTTGCCCTGGCGCGCGACTTCGTCGTCTTCGAGGACGAACGCGGCGAGAAGCTCGTCAAGAAGATGGCCGGCTACCACCAGTTCCACGCCGTGCAGGCCGCGGTGGCCGAAACGCTACGCGCGGCCGAGCTCGAGCGCGAGGCGGACTTCGTGGCGGAAGGGGCCGGCAGGTATGAAGCCGGCCGCAAGCCCGGCGGCCGACCGGGCGACCGGCGCATCGGCGTGGTCTGGCACACGCAGGGCTCGGGCAAGAGCCTGACCATGGCTTTCTACGCGGGGCGCATCGTCCGCGAGCCGGCGATGGGAAACCCGACGCTGGTCGTCCTCACCGACCGCAACGACCTGGACGACCAGCTCTTCGCCACCTTTTCCCGCTGCCGGGAGCTCTTGCGCCAGCCGCCGGTGCAGGCCGAGAGCCGGGCGGATCTGCGGGCGAAGCTCTCGGTCGAGTCCGGGGGCGTCGTCTTCACCACCATCCACAAGTTCTTCCCCCCCCCCCGTAGAGGACGGGTCGAAGGGCGACCGCCACCCGGTGCTCTCCGAGCGACGCAACATCGTGGTCATCGCCGACGAAGCCCACCGCAGTCAGTACGACTTCATCGACGGCTTCGCCCGCCACATGCGAGATGCGCTGCCCCACGCCTCGTTCATCGGTTTTACCGGCACGCCGATCGAGAAGACCGATGCCAACACGCGCGCGGTGTTCGGCGACTACATCAGCGTCTACGACATCCAGCGCGCCGTGGAGGACGGCGCGACGGTGCCGATCTACTACGAGAACCGGCTGGCGAAGCTGGAGCTGGACGAAACCGAGAGACCGAAGATCGACCCGGAGTTCGAGGAGGCGACCGAAGGCGAGGAGCTCGAGCGCAAGGAGAAACTCAAGACCAAGTGGGCTCAGCTCGAGGCCATCGTGGGGGCGGAAAAGCGGCTGAAGCTGGTGGCACACGATATCGTGGAGCATTTCGAGAAGCGCTGCGAGGCCATCGAGGGCAAGGCGATGATCGTGGGCATGAGTCGGCGCATCTGCGTCGAGCTCTACGAGAAGATCGTGGCACTGCGCCCCGAATGGCATGCCGACGAGGACGATCAGGGCGCCGTCAAGGTGGTGATGACCGGCTCGGCCTCGGACCCGGCCGACTGGCAGTCCCACATCCGCAACAAGCCGCGGCGCGAGGCGCTGGCCAATCGCTTCCGCGATCCGGTCGATCCGCTCGAAGTAGTTCTCGTCCGCGACATGTGGCTCACCGGTTTTGACGCGCCGGCGCTTCATACGATGTACATGGACAAGCCAATGCGCGGCCACGGCCTGATGCAGGCCATCGCGCGCGTCAACCGAGTCTTCCGCGACAAGCCGGGTGGTCTGGTCGTCGACTACATCGGCCTGGCGCAGGAGCTGAAAGCGGCGCTCGCCACCTACACCGAGAGCGGCGGTTCAGGGCATACGGCTCTCGACCAGGACGAGGCCGTCGCCGTGATGCTGGAGAAATATGAGGTCTGCTGCGGCCTCTTCCACGGCTTCGACTGGTCGGCCTGGATGAGCGGCACGCCCCAGGAGCGGGTGAGCCTCTTGCCCGCCGCGCAAGAGCACATCCTCGCTCAGGAGAACGGCAAGGACCGTCTCCTCCGCGCCGTGCGTGAGCTCTCCCAGGCCTTCGCGCTCGCCGTGCCGCACGAGGAGGCGCTGAGAATCCGCGACGATGTTGCCTTCTTCCAGGCTGTCCAGGCGGTGCTCGCCAAGCGGGCGCCCGGCGACGCCCGCCCCGAAGAGGATCTCGACCACGCCGTGCGGCAGATCATCGCCAAGGCCGTGGCGCCCGAAGGCGTCGTCGACATCTTCGCCGCCGCCGGACTGGAGAAGCCCGACATCTCCATCCTCTCCGACGAGTTTCTGGCCGAGATGCGAGGGCTTCCGCAGCGCAACCTCGCCGTGGAGCTTCTCCAGAAGCTGCTGAAGGGCGAGCTGAAGACGCGCCGGCGCAAGAACGTTGTGCAGGCCCGCTCGTTCGCCGAGATGCTGGAGCACACGCTACGCCGCTACCAGAACCGCGCCATCGAGGCAGCCCAGGTGATCGAGGAACTGATCGAACTGGCGAAGCAGATGCGGGATGCCGATCGCCGCGGAGTGGACCTGGGACTCAGCGAGGACGAGCTCGCCTTCTACGATGCCCTGGAGACCAACGACAGCGCCGTCGCTGTGCTCGGCGACGAGACCTTGCGCGGCATCGCCCGCGAACTGGTCGAAGCGGTTCGCAACAACGTCACCATCGACTGGACCCTGCGCGAGAACGTCCGTGCGCAGCTCCGCGTGATCGTCAAGCGCATCCTCCGCAAGCACGGCTACCCGCCCGACAAGCAGGAGAAAGCCACGCAGACGGTACTGGAACAGGCGGAGGTGCTCTCGCGGGAGTGGGCGATCGCGTGAACTGGCCGCTCAGTGCCTGGTTTCCAGGCCGACGGGCACGCCCCGTCCCTCCAGGAAGGCCACGAGCTCTCCCCAGGCCTCCTCGGAGGGTCGGGCGCCCTCGAGATTGGCCTTCTCGACGCCGAACTCCCGCGCCATGCGGGCGCTGACGCGCGGGTCGCAGGATCCGCACCATTGCTTTTCCGAGTAGTCAATCGAAACCACGCGTGCATTGAGCGTCGACGCCGTCCGCGAGGCCGCCCAGGGCCCCCGGTGCCCCGGTCTCCTTGACGTACTCCGTTGCGTCGGGTATGAGCCTGGAGCCGACAGGAGGGATGCGGAATGGTGAGGCAGAAGCCGGACTCACTCCTTGGATGCCGGAAAAGCGAAGCCGGCTCTCCTCGATCGGGTGCGGAGGCGATGGCCCCGGGGGGCGGCGGTGTCGAGACGCAGGGTACGCCCGGAAGATACAGGGCTGCTGCCAAGGGAGCGGGAGAATAGATGAAGCTTTCCGAATCGGATGCCGATCTGTTCTTCGAGCTGATGCACCGGCTCCAGCTCTTCGTCAACCGGGAGCGCGGGTTGATCCCTGGCGTGGACTCGGTGGAGACGTACTCGGGGCTGTCCCAGGACGAGAAGGCCAAGGTGCGCAACGCCGTGTGGGAGGATCCCGGGTTGATCGACACGTACGTCGCCGGCAATCCGGACGGGCTGCCGGCCAAAGAGTTGGCCATCGTCGAGAAGTGGAAGCGCTTCGTGTCCGGGACCTTCTACATCACCCGCTTCCTGAAGAAGCACGCCGTGTTCATCTCGGAGCACCACGAGGTGTACGCGGTCCTGGCCCTGCACGATCCACTGGAGGACGTGCTGTTCGGACGCCGGCCGCCGATCATCGTCAAGACGGTACTGCTCCCGTTCGAGGGCAGAATCGTGTACGACGGGATCCTGGCCTTGTACAACATCCACATCGGCGGTGGCATCCGGGGGGGGCTGCACGAGGCTTACATGAGGGCCAAACAGCAAGGCCGCATCTTGGAGACCTTGGAGCCGGAGGACACACCCGGGCCGGCCCTGCGCGCCAAGGCTCGCAAGTCCGGGCGCGACTGGCGGTCCGAAGTGGACGACCTGGTCGAGAAGGCGGCCAGAATGAAGGGCGGGCCGGCGCCGCAGAGCGCGGCCTTCGGCCTACTCCGCGCCAGCGCCAACCTAGCCCGGGTTGCCGTGCACGAGCCCGAGGATCCGCTGGCCCTGCGCAAGCCCGAGCAGCAGGTGCGGCGAGCCCTGACCCGACTCCAGCGGGCGATGGATCGGGCAGATCTGGAGTGATTCAGCGCGAGCGGTTTGGCGAGTGCATCATGGCGAAGAAGAAGCGCAAGAAGAACATGTCCGACAAGCTCCGGGCCTGGGTCGCGGCCCGGCGCCGGCACCACCTGTCGCACGCCCACGTGCAGATGGCGCGAGAACTGGGCATGAACCCGGGGAAGCTGGGCAAGATCGACAATCACGACCAGGAACCGTGGAAGACGCCGCTGCAGGTCTTCATCGAGGACCTGTATGAGAAGCGCTTCGGCCGGCGCCGGCCCGAAAAGGTGATGACCGTCGCCCAGATCGCCGAGGCGCAAGAACGGAAGAAGGCGGAGAAGCGGCGGCGCAAGGAGGAGCGCCGGCACCTGCGGGAAGGCGTGCAGGAGGAATCGGGCCGAGGCTAGGGGGCGAAGGGGCAGGCGGGCCCGCGAGCGCGAAGATGCCGCGCTCCGAACGAACGATCAGTCCTTGCGCAGGAACTCGACGAGGTCCGCCTCGAGCTCGGGCAGGCCGTAGTCCATCACCGTCAAGCAGCGGTAGGTGATGCGCTCGAGAGACTCGGGCGTGTTCGGGTTCAAGGTGCGCGGCGGGGGGTAGCTCAGGAAGTAGGACAGGCTCAGGCGCTCGACCTCGCCGCCCTGCTCGCGACCGGAGTACTGCCAAGGCACCTCATCGAAGGGGAGGGTCCCGGTCAGGATCTCGTAGAGCATCACCCCGATGCCCATCACGTCCGCCTTCGGACTGCGGAGCAGGAGGGGGTTGTAGTGCGGCGTCGTCGAGATCAGCGTGCCGCGGCTCGTGCGAAGGGCGGGGTCGATCATCACCGCGCTACCCGACGGCTTGATGATGATGTTCTCCGGCTTGAGGTCGCCGTGATAGTCGAAGCCCCCCTTGGATTCGAGCTTCTGCAGAGCCCGCACGAGCGTGAGGAACCAGTTCAGGCGAATCCCCTCCAGGGCACGGATCTTCTCCCGCAGGGTCTTGCCGCGGACGAAGTCCATCACGATCACGGGGCGACCCTCGATGTCGAAGACGTCGCGGACCTTGACGAGGTTCTGGTGCTTGACTCCCTCGAGCAGGTTCGCCTCGTTGCGGATCAGCATGTCGATCTCCTGCATGTCGAGGAAGTCGACGCGGATTCCGTCGGGGCGGAAGAACACCGCTTCGCCCGGGGTCTCATCCGGGCTGATCCACTCCTGGGAGCGCTCCTCGGTGATCTCGACGAAGCGCGTGACGTATCGACCGCCACCCGCGATGTCGCCGACCTTGAGCGCGACCTTCCGACCCTGGGGATCCTCGGCCTGGTAGACGTAGGCGAAGCCGCCTCGTCCGAGGAAACCCTGGACGCGGTAGGAACCGAGGTATTCGCCAGCCTGAAGCTTGATCATGGGGATGCTTCCTGGTGTGAATCACGTCGCCGGGGGGGACGGCGACCGGTGCATGCCCTCTTTCGATCGCGTGCGGCTCTCGGCTGGAGAGAAACCCCGCTTCGGATGCACGACGGGGAGGAGGATCCTTCCGCCCGGACGGCGGCGGCCCGAGGTCCCCCGGAGGACGTCGCGACCCTCGATTAGGAACGCCCTTTTTTTCGGGAGAGGGGCGCGGCTCGTGCTAGCGCGGCCGCTCGCCGTCGCCCGGCGGCGTGCCCGCGCGGGGCTCGGAGAAGCCCTCCTCCTCGATCAGGTCGCACTCCCCGGCGAGCAGCAGGATGCCCGCCGCGCCCTGGGCCACGGTCCCGGTGACGACCCAGGCCGGCTCGCTGCGATGGGGCACGTAGCGGTAGGCTCGACCCAGAGAGTCGATGAGGCCGAGATCCTGCTGCCACAGGTTCCTTACCATGTAGAACGAGTCCTCGGGGCGGCCGGTTGACACGCAGTAGACGACCTCGCCGACTACGCCGTCCTCGGTGACCACGCTCCAGATGCGGCTCGGCTTCGCACGGCGGATCCCCGCGTTCTCGACGTACACCGGGCTCTCGGTCTCGGTGACCCGACAGCTCCCCGAGAACGAGGCTGAAAGGAGCCCCAGGAGGACCCCGAGCCGTGCGATCGCGAACGCTTTCCTCACGATGATTTCCGGTCGAGGGGGACCGGTACCCGATCAACCGAAATCGTCCGATCGGCGCAGGATCTTGAGCAGGGACGACCCCAGCCCGATCCGCTTCGCGCTGGCCAGCAGCAGGAGGAGGAAGATCACCCCGCCAACGATCTGGACCACCCCTAGCTCCTCGTCGAGAGCGGCGGCGACGACCCCGGTAAGATCCACGTTCAGGGCGTCGTACAGGAGGTCCGTCAGGAAGCCCGCGGCCAGCGCGGCGGCGGCGATGCAGCCGAGGTAGATGGCGAGGATCCGCCGGCCCAGGAGCCGGTGGACCACGAGGAGCGTCGTGACGTTCGTGGCGGGACCCACGAGGAGGAAGACGAGGGCCGCCCCCGGATCGAGCCCCTTGGCGATCAGGGTGGCCGCGACGGGCGTGCTCGCGGTGGCGCAGATGTACAGCGGCGCGCCGACCACGAGCATCAGGAGCATCGCCGGCCAGCCGGAGGGCACGATCTCCGTGAAGAACGCCTCGGGGAGCAGGGTCGCGATCAAGCCCGATACGACGAAGCCCACGATGATCACGCGCGTCAGGTCGTCGAAGAGGGGACCGAAGGCGTACCTGACCGCGGCCACCAGGCGATCAGGCAGGCCGGGCTTCGCGGGCACGACCGCCTCCCCCTCGGCGGCGCAGCACGCTTCGTCGGAGGCGAGGCCCGGGGGCGCGCCCGGGCCGTCGAGGCCCCGGCGGACGAGGATGTTGACGCTGACCCCGGTCATCACCGCGGTGACGAAGGCCACCACCGGGCGGATGACGGTCATGATCGGATCGAGCAGCGCGTAGGTCACGCTGATCGAGTCCACGCCCGTCTCCGGCGTCGAGATGAGGAACGAGGCCGTGGCCCCCTTGCTCGCGCCCGCTTGCCGGAGGGAGGTGGCCGTCGGGATCACCGAGCACGAGCACAGCGGCACGGGCACCCCGTAGAGGGACGACAGGAGGACGGACTTGAACCGGTCGGAGCCGAGGTGGCGGTAGACGAGCCGCTCGGGGATGAAGACCTTGAGGAGCCCGGCGAGGAGGAATCCCACGAGCAAGAACGGCGCGGTGTCGCACACGATGGTCGTCGTCTCCATGACGAACTCGCGGGCGAGGGCCGCCACGGGCCAGTCGTGCTCGTGCATGAGCACGCTGATGAAGACCCCCGTGCCCAGGAAGCCCACCCGGGTCCAGAGGTCCCTGCGGTGGTGGAAGACCTCGGGCAGGAGATCGCACAGGGCCACGAACAGGAACGTCCCCGCGGCGAGCGCGGTGAGGATCTGGAGTCCCTGCGGGCTGAGGATCACGACGAGCTGATCGCCCGCCAGCGCGCCGACCGGCGTCACGAGCGAGAAGGCCAGGACGACGAGGAGGATCCGCCCGTTCGAGAAGCCGGCGAGCATGAAGACCGTGGCCAGGGAGAAGGTCTCGGCGACCTTGTGGCTCACGATCGAGACGTAGACGGGGTGGGCGAGCTCGGGCTGGGCGTGGGCGGCGGCGAGACCGAGGCCGGCCGCGAAGGCGTGGACGCAGAGCCCCATGAAAGAGGCCCACCCCACCGTCAGGTGCTGCCCCCGGGCGCCCTCCCCCTTGCTCGAAAAGACGAGGTTCTCCAGGAGGAAGAGTCCCACCACCCCCAGGAGCACGAACAACCACAGGACATGGTTCCCCTCGTCCGCACCGTCCTCGGAGGCTCCCGCGGCGGCCATTCCCGCCACCTCGGGCAGCAGATGGAGGAAGACCACCCCCAGGAAGATGCCCGTGGCGAGCGCGATGAAGACGTGCAGCAGGCGATCGCTGCGCCGGGCGAGCAGCGGGATCGCTCCTCCCAGGAGCGCCACGGCGAAGATGATGATGGCCTGCTCGAGCATCGTACGTCCCCCGGGGAGCCTCCCTCCGGCGGACCGCGCCATGCTGCCAGCAAATGGCGGCGGGTGCCAACGGCTTCCCTCGATCGGGGCTCCGGATGGTGCGATCGCCGGCGGGGGTGACTAGGATCTTGGCCTTCATGGACGCATACGAGCTGGACTGCCTGCGCAAGGCCGGGAAGATCGTCAAGGAATGCCGCGAGTGGGCGGTGGAGAACATCCGCGTCGGCGTGAAGGTGAGCCACGTGCTCGAGACCATCGAGGAGATGACTCGCGCGCGAGGGGGCGAGCCCGCCTTCCCCGCGCAGTCGAGCCGCAACAACATCGCCGCGCACTACTGCTCCCCCCCTGGAGATCCCACCTCCTACCAGGAGGGCGACTGCGTCAAGGTCGACATCGGAGTGCACGTCGACGGCTACATCGCGGACAGCGCCGCCTCGGTCGACCTGTCCGCCGACGGCCGGTGGACGCCCCTGATCGAGGCCTCGGCGAACGCGCTCGCCGCCGCCATGGCCACCGTGGGGGACGGAGTGCCGGTGGGGCACGTGGGAGCGGCCATCGAGCGCACGATCGTCTCCGCCGGCTTCCAGCCCGTCCGCAACCTGACCGGGCACGGCCTCGCCCGGTGGAAGGTGCACTGCGCGCCCCAGATCCCCAACTACGGCGACAAGGTCGGCGCGAAGCTGAAGGCCGGCTCCGTCGTGGCCATCGAACCCTTCGCCTGCACCGGCCGGGGATACATCCGGGAGCTCGGCAAGGCGGAGGTCTTCATGATGATGAGGCCGCCCCGCAAGGCCAAGGGCCTCGACCGCGACGTTCTGAAGGCCATCGGGGCGTGGCGGGGGCTGCCGGTCGCCCGGCGCTACTTCGACGACCTCGACCGATCCGCCGTCGAGGACACGATCGCCAAGCTCGCCCGCCAGGGGGCGCTCATGAGATTCCCGCCCCTGGTGGAGGAGGAAGGCGTGATGGTGGCGCAGACCGAGCATACGATGATCATCAACAACGACGGGATCGAGGTGACCACGGCCTGATCACCCTCGTCACGTCGTGGAATCCCCGTGAAGGTCGCCCTCGTCACCACGCCTCCCTCCGTGCGATCGGGCATCGGAGACTACACGTACCGTCTCCTCCCGTACCTGCGCGAGCACTGCGACGTGGAGATCTTCGTCGAGCCCGTCCACGAGGGCGAAGAGTGGGAAGGCGGCCGCGTCCGCTCCGTGCTCGACCTCGATCCGCGCGGGTGGGACCAGGTGCTCTACCAGCTCGGGAACGAGCACAGCCACCACTTCATGCCCCGCATGGTGCGCACGGTCGGGGGCACGGTGATGCAGCACGACTGGGTGCTGTTCGACATGATGCTCGCCGGTCACCCCGCCCTGGTGCGCGGCGGCCTCAAGGGACACCTCCTCGCCCTGCGCGAGGGGGGGGTCGGTCAGACGCGGCTCTACGCGCGGAACTGGCTGGACCGCCGGAACCAGAGGAACGAGCCCGAGCTGGTGGACGACGCTCCGGAGCTCGAGGGCACGATCCTCGCCGGCTGGCACGATCCCGAGGAGAACGGGCGGTGGACCGCGGACTGCGGGTACGTTCGCATCCCGCACTCGGAAGTGCGCGAGGTGGAGATCGACCTGCTCGTGGACGCGGGGCGTCGCGTGCGGATCCGTCAGGGCGAGGAGGTCCTCGCCGACGGCGTCGAGGGCACGTTCCGCGCGAGCCCGGCCGACGGAGACCGACCCGTCCTGGGCATCGAGACGTCGGGCATCCGGGTGACGAGGGAGCAACGCCGGCACGGAGACTCACGCCGGATCGGCAGCTTCGTGAGGAGGATTCGCTGGCGCGACGGGGACGAGTGGAACGACCTGGACCTCACCGGGCTCGCCACCCGGCCGATCCGGTCCGTCACCCTCTCGCGAGATCGCTTCCTCCTGCCC
>CAYRXS010000047.1:0-17773 GCA_964428225.1 uncultured Planctomycetaceae bacterium | reverse complement strand
CCCTTCAACCGGTCCATGGTGCGATTCGCGGACGCGTTCATCGTGCACAGCCGGTACCTGAAGGACCGGATCCTGCGCGATCGGAATGCGCACACGCCGGTCGGAATCCTCTCTCACGGCGCGGAGCGGTTGTGGTCCGACGAGGACCGCAAGGTGCGCCGCCGCGAGTTCGGGCTGTCGCCGGAGTGGGTCGATTCGTTCCTGATCACGAGCTTCGGCGGCGTGCAGCTCCACAAGCGGATCGACAAGGCCATGGAGGCCCTGGCCCGGGCCCGACGCACGCACGAGGACATCCGCATGGTGCTCGCGGGCTCCCTGAAGTGCGACGACTTCGAGCCGCGGGGCTACGCGAGGAGCCTTGGGCTCGAGGACGCGATCCGCTTCACCGGCTTCGTGTCCGCGGAGGACGGCTGGAGCTGGCTGCACGCCGGCGACATCGGCCTGAACCTGCGGGGGCCCAGCAGCGGCGGGACCTCGGGAGGCATCTTCCAGGCCTTCTCCGTGGGCCGCGCGGTCATCGCCAGCGACGCCGCGGAGCAGAAGGAGCTGCCGGGTTCCTGCGTGGTGAAGGTCCCCCTCGGCGAGGGCGAGGTCGATGCTCTCGCCCGCGCCCTGATCGACCTGCGCAACGACGCCGCCCGGCGCGAGGGGCTCGAGACCGCCGTCCGCGATCACGTCGAGACGGAGTGCCACTGGGGAGTCGTGGCGAAACAGTACGCCGAATTCCTCGAGGCCTTTCCCCGCCCCCGCGTGACGCGGCGCAGGCTGATCGCGATGCGGGTCACGCTCGAGCGCAACGCGCGTTCGCGCTCCACGAACACCTGACGCGGATCGAGAAACGAGGGTGGCTCTGGCCTATCGCTTGCGCAGCTTGGACGCGGGGATCACCGTGACGGCCCCGCCATCAAGCGAGAAGGGACCCGCCTCGTACTGAACCCGCACGTGATACTCGTTCGCCAGCTCCTCGGGTACTCGCCATGAGTACGAGCAGGTGAAACCTCACCCGTACTCGAACTCTCCACGCTCCACGATCTCTCCGGCGGGATCGGTGATGAGCAAGGTCGGCGCATCCGGTCGCTCGCCCTCGATGCGGATGTCCGTACAGATCTCATCGGGCGAGCCGAGGATCTTGAGGCTCAGGTCGGCCAGGTCGCTTCCACGCCCTCGCCTCGCCCCGACGACGGCTCGGTAGGGAGGACCGAACGGTAGCTCGACCGTCTCGCCCTGCACGACCTCGATCGCCGGATACGTTCCCTTGACGCCCGCGGCCACCCACGACGGAGGCCGAGCGGTGGCCGAGTCCTTCCCCAGGGCGCCCGCTAGGAATCCCAGACCCTCGTCCTCGGCCGAGTCCCCGTCGGCTTCCGGCGGATCGTCCAGGAAGATCGTGTACTCGTGCACC
The DNA here is from genome assembly GCA_964428225.1 of uncultured Planctomycetaceae bacterium. Taxonomy (GTDB): domain Bacteria; phylum Planctomycetota; class UBA1135; order UBA1135; genus JBFMCU01. The sequence continues at coordinate 16,371 of CAYRXS010000047.1, read as the reverse complement.
TTCCACGCGCCTTCGGGGAGGGCGACCGGCTCGTTCGAGGTGGCGCCAATCTCGAGGAAGCCTCGGTCACCGTACACCGTCGCCCTCCACGAAGCGTTGCGATTGCGGACGTAGCCCACCGGAACCGTGGATGGCGTCAAGGTCACATCGTCGCCGGTGGGGGACACCATGACGTCGTGAAGGCGGCCGTCGAGGACGATCATCGATCCGAGATGCTGCCGGCGTTCACCGAGCACCGGAGGGTGAATGAGCCCCATGCTCGTGTCTTCGGGGCGTGGATCGATGAACAGGACGTCGCCCGCGTCCACGTAGACCATGCCGCTGCCGTAGGTGTAGTGCTCGCTGATCGAGGAGCGATCGTCGAACCGTCCATTGCTGTCGTGGTCGACGAGGACGACGTGGTGCCGCTCGCCGTTCCACTCGAGCTCGCCTTCTCGGTACGCCGCCGCGGCGAGAGACGCATAGGCATCGAGTCTCCGGCGGATCTTCGTCTCGCTGGTCGAGAAGACGAAGGCGTACTCCATCTCCGTGCCGTCGGCGGTGACGGTGAGTTCGACGCGAGGAAACGTGCCGTACCTCGTGATGGAGCCGCTACTCGCCGTGCGCTCGGACTTCTCCGCTGCCGCGACCACCGGGTCGTCGGTCAGGTCGCCGTTGTGATTCGTGTCGAAGAGGAGCAGGTCGTGACCGGTCTTCTGGTCCGACGCGTAGAGCACGAAGCCATACAGATCGTCGCCGAGCCTCGCCACTCCCCGGCGCGGCCGGTCGCCCGGTCGCTCGGCGGGTTCCTTGGTGACGACGTCGGAGAACGACGTGGGCTCCTCCAGGCTCTCGAGCTCGAAGTTGACGAAGTAGCCGTCCTCGAAGTCGAAGAACTGCGGCTCCACCATCTCGAAGAGGGCATCCACGGGTGTCCGGTCGCTGGAGCCAGGGGCCGACAGGCGCTTCGTATGGAGCGCGCCGCTCTGGGCCTGCCCCGCGGATCCTCCAAGGAACGCCGCCAACACGGCGGTGATCGCGACTCCTCGTCCTTGTCTGCTCTTCGACATGGCCTTCCTCCCGGCTACTTCCCGGGTTTCAATTCCGAGGCGGGGATCACGGTGACCCCGCCATTCGCGAGCTCGAAGGGGGCCGCCTCGTACAGGATCCGAATGTGATACTCGTCCACCAGCTTCTCGGGTACTCGCCATGAGTACGAGCAGGTGAAGCCTCACCCGTACTCGAACTCCCCGCGCTTCACGACTTCCCCGGAAGGATCGATGATCAGGAACGAGGGCGCGTCCGGTCGCTTTCCGTCGACGCGGATGTCCGAGCAGACCTCGCCGCCCGCGCCGACGACATGCAGGCTCAGATCGACGACGCCCTCGTCACCTCCGGTCGAGGTCGTGACGACCGCTCGATAGGGGGAGCCGAAGGGAAGCTCGGTCGTCTGGCCACGCACGACCTCGACCGCCTCGTACTCGGGCGTCCCCCCGGCGGTGATCCAGGCCGGCGGGGATTTCGAGTCCGCCCCGGAGCCGCCGGGCATGTCGACCGTGCACGTGAGGAGCTTCCACTCTCCCTCCGGAAGCGCCACCGGCTCGGCGGAAGCGGAGCCGATCTCGAGGAAGCCCAGATCGCCGTAGACCGTGGCTCTCCACGGGGCATGAGAGTTCCAAACCCGCCCCTGCGGCGCCTCCGATGGCGTCATGGTCACCTCGTCGCCGCCGGGCGAGACCTTCAGATCGTGGATCCGGCCGCCGTGCACGATCATCGAGGAGACCTGCTGTCGTCGTTCACCGAGGGCAGACTCGTGAGTAAGGGCGTGAGGAGCATCCGTCGGGCGAGGATCGATGAACACGAGGTCGCCCGGATCCGCGTAGACGGCTCCACCGCCGTAGTGGAACATCTCGTTGATGGCGGGGTGATCGTCGAAGCGGCCGTTGCTGTTGTAGTCGACGAGGACGATACGGTGTTGCTCACCGTCCAGCGTGATCGTGCCGTCCCGGTACGCCGCGGCGCGAAGATCGATGGAGACCCGGGAGCTCCTCGTGCGGGACTTGAAGGTATGGGTCCTGCAGACGAAGGCGTATTCCGACCTCTTGCCGCCCGCCGTGATCTCCAGGTCGACGCGCGGGAACTCGTGCCGGACGTATCGATCCTCCGGAGAGAAGTTGAGCACCTGCTCACCCTCGATCGGGGGATCGTCCGTCAGGTCGCCGTTCCGGTTCGAGTCGAAGTAGAGAAGGTCGTAGCCACGGCCGGGACTCGTCGCGTCGAGCACGAATCCGTAGTCGTGGTCACCCAGCTTCGCCACGGCGCGGACGGGGCGGGTGCTTCGATACTCGGCCGGTTCCCGGTGAACGAGGGCGGAGAACTCCGCCTTCGCCTCCGAGAAGGGGCCCGGCGTCTCCCGGAAGACACCGCCTCCGCTGAAGACCATGCGGAGGTTCTGCGGCATCGTCGTCCGGAACAGGGCGTCGGGAGGCAGCACGTTGCCCGGTGGCTCGCTCGACAGGCGCTCGAGCTCGAGCTTCGCGGTCTGAGCCCCGGTCACCGGGCCGCCGAGGAAGGCGGCCAGGATCGCGGCGATCGCGATCTCCGCCCGGCGCGAGCCTCTCGTCATGGCTTCTCCCCCGTGTCGCTACTCCTTGGGCTTCAGGTCCGCGGCCTTCAGCACGGTAACGGCCTTCTCGTCGACGGCGAAGGGGCCTGCATCGAGCTCGACCCGGATCGTGTACTCGCTCGCCAGTTCCTTGGGTACTCGCCATGAGTACGAGCAGGTGAAGCCTCACCCGTACTCGAACTCGCCCTTCTTCACGATCTCCCCGTCAGGAGCCATGATGACGAAGGACGGATCCGACGGCCGCTTTCCGTTCACGAGCAGGTCGGTGCACCTCTCGCCGGCCGAGCCGACGATCGAGAGGTTCAGGTGAACCTCGCCCTTCTTGCGGCCGGTGGCGGCCGTGACCACTCCCTTGAACGGAGGACCGAAGGGGAGCGCGACGGTCTCTCCCTCGACCACCTTCACCGCGGGAGGGGCGTTCCGGAGCCGGGCGGCTACCCGGGTCTTGCCGACGGTGGGCTCAGAATCCGAGAACATGTCGCCCAGGCGCTCGAGGACGGACCGCTTCCGCTCGACGGGCTCCTCCTTCCACTGCTCGGTCTGGTCGATGGTGTAGGAGAGGAGCTTCCACTCGCCAACCGGGAGCGCCGCGCGTCCGTCCTCCGCGGCCGCGATGTCGAGGATCCCCCGCTTGCCGTACACCGTCGCTCTCCACGGGGCGACCGCATTCTCGACGTGCCCCAGCGGAACATCGGAAGGCGTGAGGGTCAGCTCGTGGCCGGCCGGCGAGACCTTCAGGTCGTAGAACCCGCCGTCGATGGAGATCAGCCCCGAGAGGGACTGACGATGCCCTCCCATGGTGGACTCCATGTCGAAGAGCTCGTCGATGGAGGCGTCCTGCACGTCGATGAACAGGACGTCGCCCCGGCTCTCCCAGACGCTGCGATCGAGCAGCGACGACTGCCCGATCTCCACGCGGTCGTCGAACCGGCCGTTGCCGTCGAAGTCGGCGAGCAGCAGACGGCGTTTCTTGCCTTTCAGCTCGATCTCGCCCTCCCGATACGCGGCGGGGGCGAGGGTCACCGCGAACGTGTCCGTGTCGCCAAAGCTGTAGTTGTCGACGGAGAGCCGGAAGGCGTACTGCATCGGCGTCTCGCCCGCCTCGGTCTCCACGGCCACCAGGGGGAAGAACGAGCTGGACACGCCTCCGCTGAAGAAGACTCCCGAGGGAGAGTCCGCCTTGACCGGTCCGTCGTTCGTCAGGTCCCCGTCACGGTTCAGGTCGAAGTAGAGGCGGTCGTATCCCTTCCCGCCCTTCGACTCGTCGAGCGCGAATCCGTACTGATGGTCGCCCAGATGACACACGTCCCGGAGCGGAGCGTCGCTCTCGTACACGGGCTCCTTCGTGACGACGCTGGCGAAGAGCTCCTCGCGGGAATCGGCCCCCTCCGACTCGTCTCCCGTCTGGAACGTGAAGCGCTGGGGGTTCGACATCATGAGGAGGAGCTCGACCGGTATCTCGTCCTCCCCGAGATTGAACTCGAAGGCGTTCGGGGAGGCCTTCACGTACTTCATCTCGAGGGTGCAGGTCTGGGCCTGCGCCACCCCTCCACCGAAGAGTGCTGCCAGCGCGACGAGGAGCAGTCCACGCGGCGCCCACCTGGGTTCTTTCATCGACTCGATCCTCCTGTCCTCGCGCGATTTCGGACGGGACCGGTGATTCTCGAGATCCGTTCCCGCCCGCTGCCGGTCCTCAGACTACCAGCAGCGTCCGATTGGCGCACCGCTCGGTGTCGCGAAGGCCACTCGTCGAGCACGTAGCCGGGCTTGCGCATCTCCTCGGATACGACCGGAGAGACGTTCTGTTCCCCCGGGCCCCGGAAACAGGCGTCGAAGCGCTCGGCCCGCCGCTCGGACCATTCGGACGGGAACCGTCCCCTTTCCGACGCGCGGGGGCTCGTCGCCCCCGGGTCGCAAGCCCGGATCGGGGAAGCACTTCCCCCTCGATCCGGGGCGGCGCTTCGACAAAGGTACGAGAAGATGCGCTGCGTTCGGGGCTCTTCGGGGAAGAATGACGCCTCGGTCGACGGACCGGCCATGGACGCGACGGGGAACACACAGGAGACGAACGGAGGCGAATCGTCGGGCGCGAAGCTCGCGGTGCTCGCCGCGCTGTTCGGCAATCTGGGCGTGGCGGCGGTGAAGTTCGTCGCCTGGCTCTTCACCGGGAGCTCGGCGATGCTCGCGGAGTCCGTCCACTCCCTGGCCGACACCGTGAACCAGGTCTTCCTGCTCCTGGGGCTGAAGCTGGAGAAGCGGTCGCCCACCGTCGAGCACCCCTTCGGCTTCGGTCGCGAGCGCTATTTCTGGGCGTTCGTGGTGGCCGTGTCGATCTTCGTCCTCGGCGCGGTCTTCTCCATCTACGAGGGCGTGCACAAGATCCTCCACCCCGCGCCGATCGAGAACGCGGGGTGGGCGTTCGTCGCTCTCGCCCTCGCGGCCGTCTTCGAGGCCTACGCCCTGCGCGTGGCCTGGCGCGAGTTCGGTCACTGGCGCGCGCGGAATCCCGGACCGCTCCGATGGGCGTTGCGGAACTCGAAGAGCCCGACCGTGCTCGTCGTCCTGTTCGAGGACACCTCCGCCCTCCTCGGCCTTCTCGTGGCCGCGGTGGGGATCGGGCTCACCCTGCTCACCGGGAGGACGTTCTTCGACGGCCTCGCATCGCTGGTGATCGGCCTGATCCTGTTGTTCGTGGCGTGGTTCATCGGGTGGCGGACGCGCGGACTGCTGCTCGGCGAGGCGGCCACCGAGGCGGACCGGCGGCGAATTCGCGAAGAGGTGGAGAGCGTGGAGTCCGTCGTGAAGCTCATGGAGATGCTGACCTTGCACCTCGGCCCGCAGGACATCCTGGTCAACCTGAACGTCAACTTCCGTGACGGCCTCACGACGGACGAGCTGGAGGAGGCCGTTGACGAGATCGAATCACGCATCCGGTCGGCCGTGCCCGCCGCCCACCGGATCTTCATCGAAGCCGAATCCCTGTTTCCGACCTTGTCGAGAGGTTCGAAATGAAGCCGACTTTCCTGCTCCCGTTGTTGCTGGCGGCCTGTGCCACGGTCGATCACGACGAAGAGCGCTACGTGCCCGAGACCGATCCCCTCGTCCTCGAGAGGCTCGAGCAGTGGCAGAACTTGAAATTCGGTTTGCTGATGCACTGGGGCCCGTACAGCCAGTGGGGGATCGTCGAGTCGTGGTCGATCTGCGCCGAGGACGAGGGCTGGTGCCGGCGCAAGACCGACGACTACGTGGCTTACAAGCAGGAGTACGAGAAGCTCGGCGAGACCTTCGACCCGGAGGGATTCGATCCCGAACGCTGGGCTCGCGCCGCGCGGGACGCGGGGATGAAGTACGTCGTGTTCACCACGAAGCACCACGACGGCTTCTGCATGTTCGACACGAAGCTGACCGACCACAAGATCACCGGTCCCGATTGCCCCTTCGCCGATCACCCGAAGGCCAACGTCACCAAGGAGATCTTCGACGCCTTCCGCGCCGAGGGAATGTGGACGGGGGCTTACTTCTCGAAGCCCGACTGGCACTGCGAGGACTACTGGTGGCCCAACTTCGCGACTCCCGACCGCAACGTGAACTATGACATCGACACGTATCCCGAGCGGTGGGAGCGGTACGTGCAGTTCACCCACGGGCAGATCCTCGAGCTGATGAGCGAGTACGGGAAGGTGGACATCCTGTGGCTGGACGGCGGATGGGTCGCGCCGCTCACCCGGGAGGAGGTCCTCGAGTACATCACCGACCCCGACTACAAGTTCTCGCGCATCCAGAGCCAGGACATCCGCATGGGCGAGCTCGTCGCCAAGGCGCGCGCGAAGCAGCCGGGGCTGATCGTCGTGGACCGCGCGGTGCCCGGCCCGCACCAGAACTACCTCACGCCGGAGAACCGCGTGCCCGAGGCGGCGCTGCCGTATCCCTGGGAGTCCTGCATCATCTCCGGCGGCGGCTGGTCCCACACGCCCGACGCGCGCTACATGGAGCCGCGGGCGGTGGTGCACATGCTCGTGGACATCGTGGCCAAGGGCGGGAACCTCCTGCTCAACGTCGCGCCCGGACCCGACGGCACGTGGCAGCAGGGCGCCTACGATCTCCTGGCCGAGATCGGCGCATGGCTCGACGTCAACGGCGAGGCGATCTACGGCACCCGGGCCCTGCCGCCGTTCAAGGAGGGCGACGTGTGTCTGACCCGGGGCGAGGCCGGCGAGGTCTACGCCATCCACCTCGCCGCGGAAGGGGAGGACGCGCCGCCCGCGACGATTCGCCTTTCCAGCGTGGCGCCGGCCGAGGGAGCGAAGGTGACGTTCCTCGGCGCGGAGGGCGAGCTCGAATGGAAGCGCGAGGGCCGCGGCTTCGTCGTCACGTTGCCGGAAGCCGTGCGCAGCCGCCCGCCCTGCGAGCACGCCTGGACGATCCGGATCTCGGCGGTGCGGTAGCGCAGCGCGCGCCCGCGGCTCTTCAGTCCTTTTCGGCCTTCGGCTCGCGAACGAGCCGGATGCCGATGTACGCCTCCCGCGCGGCCGGATAGTAGGACCCCCGGCAGGCGCAGCGCTGCTTGAAGATCTCGTAGGCGAAGGCGCTGCCGCGAATCACGTAGCCGGTCTTGCTCTTCGTGCCCTGCGGATTCCGGACGGTCCCCGCATCGAGGCACTCCTGGTAGTAGGTGCTGCCGTACCCGTCGCGGCACCACTCGTACACGTTCCCCGCCATGTCCCGGGCGCCATAGGGGGAGGCGTTGTCGCAGGTCTCGAAACCGTCGTGCTTGCTTCCGTCGTAGAAGCCGACCGGAGCCAGGCCGTCGTCGTAGGGATCGCCGCTTTCGAGGTAGTTCGCGTAGCGGCCGTCGATCTCGTTGCCCCAGGGGAATCTCCGCGGAGGATCGATCGGGTTGGGGACCTGGTGCCGCTCGTCGCCGTCGAGGTATCGGCCACCGCGCGCGGCCTTCTCCCACTCGGCCTCCGTCGGGAGGCGGTAGACCTCGCCCGTCTTCTCCGAGAGCCAGGCGCAGTACGCATTGGCCTCGATCCAGCTCACGCCGACGACCGGGAAGCGCTCGTGGCCGGGCAAGCCTCCGCCGCGGTGCGTCTCGTCGATCCAGTACCGCGGCTCCTCGAAGGCCGAGAATCCCCCTGCGGACCAGAGCTCGCGGCGCACGTACCCGCCGTCGACCATGAACTCCTCGTACTCCGCGTTGGTCACCTCGTGGACGCCGATGTAGTAGCCGTCGACGTACACGGGATGGGCGGGCATCTCCCGGGGATTCCCCTCCTCGTAGTTGTCCCCCATGGTGAACTCGCCCGCAGGAACGAAGACGAGCTCGCCGTGACCGTCGTCGATGCGCGGGACGAGCTCGGGAGGGTCCTCGTCCTGCACCAGACCGAGCGGCCAGGCGAGAGCGATCGTGCCGAGGGCGATCAGGGCAGGCTTCATCGGTTCTCCCGGGGTTTCGGGCCAGCGGCCGCGAGCCTAGCTCGCCTCCTCACCCCGGTTCGGGTGCCTTTCACAGACCGTACGATCACCGTCCACCGAGAATCCGCAAGGACGCGCTCCCCTACAAGACGTACAACGACAACGGATGCCTCTCCTGGGCGGCGATCGCATCGGCGAGGTACCGGTTGAGGTCGGCAATCCCCAGCGGCGCGAGACCGCCGTCCACCGGGACGTAGAGACGGCAGTCGCGCTCTTCTCGTCGTTGGCTCTCGACGTGGACTCGGGTGATCTCCAGGTCCAGGGCGTTGCCATTCCGTTTCCCCGGACCGAGCAGCAACCCACCAGCGCCCAAGCGCATGGTGCGGTTCACCGTCTCCGCACCCTCATCATCGACGGAGTCCCGACGCACGAACTCGATTTCGAGGACGAGACGCTCCTGCTGTCCTCCCCACCGCCTCTCCTTCGATTCCGGCGCGAGCAGGAAGTCCCGATAGGCACGGGGGTTGAGCTGCAAACCGATCTTCTGGGGAACGACGTCCACCCAGAAGGCTCCGCCGTCATTCGTCGCGGACCGAAACTCCGACGCCCGGAGCACCACGGAGTTGTAGCCCTGGAGTCCCACTCCGACATGCAGGGACTCTGCCTCCCCTGAGAGATAGGGAAGGAGGAGGGATCCGTCCTCCGCCATCTTCACGAGCTCGTTGACCAGTGGACCTCGCCTGGCGCCCCCTCTTCCGAGGGTGATCGACACGTAGGGACGCCTCGGCGATTCCAGGGGCTCTCCCGAGATCGCGTTGCGCAGCCGGACGAGAGTCCCGTTGTCTCGTTCGAGGGGCACGCGCAGCTCGTCGTTCCCCACGTAGTCGGGAATCGAGACGGAACCGGACTGGATCGCGTACCCCTTGGCCACCACGTAGTACGAGCGCTCACCCGGGCCCCTCTTCCGAAGCAGGCTCTCGCCGCAGTGGTTCAGGACACGTCCCTCGCCATCGCTGGTGCCGTAGCGCTGGACCCGGTCGTCGTGCTCCACCCAGAACACTTTCGCCCCGGAGATCGGCGCCTCCGTATCGGCGTCCTCGACGGCGATCTCCAGCTCGACGCCGCGATGCAGTCGAATCGTGTGGTGCGAATCCGGCCCCTCGAGCATCACGCCGAACGGTCGGTCGGTGATGAACTCGCCCAGGTCCCTGACGTGCACATCCAGCGCGTTCGAAAAGAGCCGTCTCGCGTCCGATCCGAGAGCGTACCTGGATCCCCGTTTCCTCAAGTCGATCAAGGTCCGTTGCGTGATCGCGATGACCGCCGTCCCCGCGTCATTCGTCCGAGCCTGGAAATGATCGAATCCCCGGCCTTTCGGCAGCGGACCGGTGGCGCGTACCCGGATGGACCAGTCCGGAACCTCGAGAAACACGTTTCCCCCGACGAGCGGCTGGTCTGTATGACCATCGAGCAGGGTTACGGACACCCGAGCCAGAACGTCGAAGTCGAGCGGCACGAGATGACGAGATGGCTCTTGATTCGAGGGGGCCGCGAGCGCGGGCAGGACCGGCTGTACGCCGGTCGTTTCGACGGTGGCCCTCGTTGCTGCCCCGGGCATCGGCCCCGCGAGCACGGCTGAAACGGGCGACGCTCTGCCGATGGCCAGCACGGATCCCACCAATCCCAGGCCGGCGATGGCCAGGCTCGCCGTTGTGCGCGATCGTCGTGAGCGATTCATCGGCCAGGATGCGTCCTGTGTGGGAGGGGGGATCCCCCTCGACAACGACGAGGACTCGTTCCGGTTCATCAGAGAGCAAGGCGCGTGCCGTCGATCAGGTCATCCGGGGGTCTCCACGACGCCCACCGCTCCCGGAACGTGCGCATTCCGGTAACGCCAGCGTGACGTGCCGTTCGATCCCGAACGAATCGCGACGACGCCTTCTCCCCTTCGATCACGCCGGGGCGATCCAGGTCTCGGCGGTGGGGTGGCCTGGCGCGTGCCTCACTCGAGGACGTGTCTCAGCGCGTCTTCGAGCTTCGGGTGATCGTGCTCGAAGTCGCTCTCGAGGAGGGCGTGGGGTTCGACGCGCGCGCTCGCGAGGAGCAGCTCGTCGGCCATGCGTCCGAGGGCGAGTCGCAGCGCAAACGCCGGAGCGGGCAGGATCGCGGGACGCGAGAGGACGCGCCCCAGGGTGCGGGTGAGCTCGCGGTTGGTCACCGGCCGGGGAGCGACCGCGTTCGCCGGGCCCTCGAGCGACTCCGTCGACAGGGCGTGGCGAATCACGCGCACGAGATCGTCGAGGGTGATCCAGCTCACCCACTGCCGTCCGCTCCCGAGCCGGCCGCCGAGCCCGAGCCGGAAGAGAGGCAGCATGCGCGCCAGCGCTCCGCCCGCCGTGCTGAGCACGACCCCGATGCGCAGGTGCACGACGCGCACTCCCGCGTCGCGGGCGGGCGCGGCGGCTCGCTCCCACTCCTCGCACACCTCGGCCAGGAATCCGGTGCCCGGGGCCGCGGCTTCGTCGAGGATCTCGTCCCCGCGATCTCCGTAGTAGCCGGTCGCCGAGGCGCAGACGAGAACCCGGGGCGGATCCGCGGCGCGGGCCAGGGTCTCCGCGAGCAAGCGCGTTCCCCGCACGCGGCTCTCGAGGATGCGGTCCCGCTTGCGAGCGGTCCAGCGGCCGGTGGCGACGCTCTCGCCGGCGAGGTGAACGACGGCATCGAAGGAACCCACGGACGATTCGTCGATCGTCCCCCCCGCCGGGTCCCAGGCGACCTCGGAAGCGTCCCGCGGGTCTCGCCGCACGAGCGCGCCGACCTCGCACCCATCCTTCGAAAGCGACGACGCCAGGGCGCGGCCGACGAGCCCGCTCGATCCCGAGACGAGAACCTCCATCGAGCTTCCGGTCTCACGCGTCGTGGGCTCCGACCCGGATCGCGGCTCTGCCATGTTCCTGTCCTCCCGGGGCTGCGGTCCGCGCACGATACTGAGCCGTCCCCGCCTCGACCACTCTCCTCCCCGGCGTCGGACGAGCCGCTCTTCCGGGGGCGGGAAACGCGTTCCCGCCCGGCGCGGCGACCAGGAATGGCAGGTTCCCTTCGGACGGGCCCCGCGGGCACCCGATCAAGGATCGGAGGATCCACGTCGATCCGCCGCCACCATGAACCGCTGGACCCGCGCTCTGAGCCGCTTCCGCAGAGCTCTCGCCCGCGAGTCGGAGATGAGCGCTCCGACGAGCCGGCCGACGGCTACGGGGCCGCACGCTTTGCCTCCGTCCGACACGGAGCCGCCGCCGGCCTTGCCCGCACCGGCGGATCCCGTGAGCGACCACGAGGAGTTCGACGATCTCCTCGAGACGCTCGAGGCCGAGGTCGGCGCGCCCACCGTCGAATCCACCCTCGCTCTGCGGGAGGCGGAGATCGTCGAGCTCAGGAGCACGCTGGCCGCCCTGCGCCCGCTCGGGGACCAGCTGGCCGAGGTGGAGAAGAAGCACCTCGCCGAGGAAGCTCGGCACCGCCGGGAGCTCGCGGAGCTGCGCGCGCTGGTGGAGGAGGCGCACGCGGAGGCGGTCGCGCGGGAGGCGGAGCGTGCCGCAAAGCTGGAGGAGCTTCGCGGGGAGCGCGACGTCCTCCACGAGAGCCACCGCCGGCTGCAGCGCCGACTGCGTCGCGTCCCCGCGGACCTGCGAAGAGCGGGGGAGATCATCGCGGAGCGGGAGCTCTCCCTGAAGATCGCGAAGGGCGAGGCCCGGAGCCGGGATCGCGAGCTTCGCCGGCTCGCCGCCACGATGCAAAAGCGCGAAGCGGCGATCGAGCGCGTCACCGCCCGCCTGGAGAAGCTCCGGACCCGTCACGACGAGCGCGCCGCCAAGGCCGCCGAGCGCTGGAAGGAGATCCTCGAGCTCCGCCGGCGGGTCAAGGCCCTCGAAACCGGGAGCTCGAAGCCCCGCGGGAAGCGGAAGAAGGGCTGAGAATCCACGGGCCGCACCTCTCGCCCCTGCAGGGCCCTCCGAGGGTGATCTGACCGAAGCCCCCCCCTGAAGATCAAGTATACTTGCTCTTGAGTGGGCATTTGAGGTAACTATACTTACCGTTCATGTGGGACGAGCTGCGCCTTCTGAATCCCTGGTGGGAGAGCTCCTCGGCCTGGAACGAGATTCCCAGTGAATTCCACCGGGACGCCTTCTCGGGCCTGGTGCGGATCCTCGGGGAGGTCGACCGAGAGCCCGGGGTGCTCCTGACCGGCTTCCGGCGAATCGGCAAGACCGTTCTCGTGAAGCAGGTGATGCGGTACCTGCATCGCGAGTGGAAGCTTCCGGTGGAGAACCTCCTCTACGTCGACTTCCAGGAGGACACGCCGGCGGGTTTCGAGCCTCGAGAGATCGTCGAGCGGGCGCTGGAGCGGCGCCAGGCACCCCACCCGTGCCTCGTGGTCTTCGACGAGGTCCACTTTGTCGAGGACTGGGACAAGAAGCTCCGAGGCATCCTCCATGCCCACGGCGGAAAGGAGTTGATCCTCCTGGCCACGGGCTCGGGCACTAGCCAGTTGCGGCGGGCGACAGGTGATGTGCTCCTGGATCGTGTTCGCGACATTCGGTTGGGACCGATGACCTTCGGCGAGTGGCTTCGGAGGCGTGGGCTGGACTCCGAAGCGTCTCTTCCAGCGCTATACGAGAGATTCAGGCGGTACCAGGTCGATGGCGGCTTTCCCGGTCTCATAGGTAGCGAATCGGACCATGCGGTTCGGAACCGCCTCCGAAGGTTGTGCGAACAAAGGGTGATCGATGGAGACCTGGTGCGGCGCCTTGGGATTCGACGTCGAGTCAGCTTCGGACACTTGTGGCGTCACTTCGCTCTTCATCCCGGAGAGATACTCGACTGGAGCACGCTTCCGAGCGACTTCATGGTGAGCAAGCAGACCCTCGAAGGATGGGTCCATGCCCTGGCCCAGGCTGAGATGATCGTGGAGATCCACCCAAGCCAACCCTCCGGCTTGCCACTGTCCGGCCGTAAGAAGTACTCACGTGTCTACCCCGTGGATCACGCCCTCAGTCATGCATATGGCGTCTCCACAGACTCCGGGCAGTTTCTCGAAGCCATGGTGTTACGCCAATTGCGTGATCTGGTGCAGAAGAGAGACTCGAGCGGATTGGCGACTCATTTGACGCACTGGCGAGATGATAAGCGTTCCGGTCCGAACGAGATCGACTTTCGGGTTACAGGGCCGGGCGTTTCGTATCTGATCGAGGTTAAGGGGACCAAGAGCCCGTCCCGAAAGGAGCTCGCTCGAGTTGCAGCGATCGCGAAGCATCTGGCTCATGACCGTGCCGTTCTCGCCTACGGGGGGACGGAGCGTCTTGTCGAACGAAGGGAAGTCAAGGGGGTGCCCATAGAGGTTCATGTCTGGCCCATCCCCCTCCTCCTCCTTGCTCTGGATCGTGGTGACCCGCATACCGAGGTCTTGTTCGATGTCGACCGGAATGCCTGAGATCGGCACGAGGGAGGGTCTTCGTACCGAGTTCAAGAGGGCGGAGAAGCTCCGCACCCCCAAGGGACGTCAGGACATCGCGCGCACCGTAGTCGCAATGCGCAACGCCGAGGGCGGTTCCATCTGGATCGGGGTGAGAGAAGAGGATGAGGTGCTGGTCGGGCTCGAGCCCCTTTTGGAAGAGGACCATCTGGCCCGAACCTCTCTGCGAGATCTCCTCCTCGATTGCATCGAGCCCCTTCTCGCCCTGGGGAGAGAAGTGCGGATGGAGCCCATCGAGGTTGCTTCGGGTTGGGCGCTGCACATTCGGGTCGATGCCGTTGGTAAGTCTGCGCCTCCCTGCTGCTACGTTTCGGGAAACAAACGAGAGTTCCTTGTGCGTTCCGACGGCCGCAACTCGGTATTGCCCTACGCTCGAATCGTCGGCGAACGGAGCTCCTCGTCCACGTTCGAACGTGTTCCCGAGATCCACCGCGAATGGTCCACCGAGTTTGCAGAGCATGCAGGACTGGCCATCTCGGCGGTTCCGGAGCAGTGTCCCGATGATCATGAAGAGCTCACTTTTCCGCCGACATGGCGTCAGGCCATTGAGCAGCCAACCCCGGAGATCGCACGACCAAGGGGATGGACTTGGAGCCCGGGGGCGTATGGGGAATACGTATCTCTGCGCAACGTCCTCCAATCGCGTGCGGAAAGAATGGGCGCGCCCTATCTGCGCCTCAAGCTGCACGCGACCGGTCAGCTGCACTTTTTCACGAGCTTGAGCAATCTGGTGTGGAAGGAGAACGAGAGGGTATGTGAGGCGTTTCCGGGGGGTGTGTCCGGGCAGCTCTACCCCTATGCGCTCGCAGAGACCGTGGCCTCCACCATCCGCCTGGTGGCATGCCTGGTGAAGTTGGAGGAGCACCGCTTCGCTCGGTCGGGCCGCATCGGCCTGATCGCCACGATCGACCGTGGTCGGGGATGGGTCATCCCCCGCTATGGAGCAGACACGTACGGTTGGCTCCTGCATTCCGAAGGCCGAGACGCCTGGAGCAGGCTGCCAACCGACGAGGTCAGTACAGGCCTACTCGTGAGGAGCGCCGAGGATCTGGGCGAAGAGCCCGACCGCCTGAGCTACGTCATGCTCCGTCGGCTCTACGAGTCCGATCCCGAAGGAGCAGAGATGAAGCATGTGCCCTGGTTCGAGAACGAATTCACGTTCGCTCCTCCCGCGTAGGGCCTCTACTCCAACATCCGCTTCAGCTCCCGCAGCGCGAGCAGCGCGTCGATCGGGGTCATCGCGTCGAGGTCGCGCGGACACCGCGTCAGTCACTTTCCTCCACATTCGCGTACCCAATCCGCGCGACCGTAGAGGAGCGTGACCGACACGGTGTTTCTGCACGATCACTCCAGGCCTCGCTCCAGCTCGCTCAGGAAGCGTGCTAGGGGCAGGACCTCGATGTCCGGCTCGGGTCGCAGCTCCTGGGTTCCGAGGTACACGACGATGCGTCGTCGGAGTCCGGGAAGGTCCTCGATCGCGCGCAGGCCGGTGAGGTAGTCCGGTCGCCAGCGATGGGAAGCCTTGACCTCCAATGCGATGAACTCGCGCCCGCGGGAAAGCACGAAGTCCACCTCCGTGTTCTTGGCGCCGGCCGGCGACCAGTAGGAGAGCCGGTCGTAGAGACCTCGATACTCGCGGTAGACCCGCAGGAGCTGGGCGATCCATCCCTCGAAACGCGCCCCTCGCGGGACGGCCGGCTCCGGGGAGGCGGCTTCCACGACCGCGTCCACGAGGCCGGGATCGACCCAGTAGAGCTTGGGGTGGCGTCGCTCGCGAACCCGCAACCGGGACTCGAGGGCGGGCACCTGGAACGTGAACAGGGTGTCCTCGAGGATCTGCAGGTAGCCTTGAACCGTGGTCCGCGCGACGCCGGCGTCTCGAGCCAAGGACGAGACGTTCAAGGTCTGAGCATGGAAAAGACCGGCGATCGGCAGAAAGCGAGCGAAGCCGGAGAGGTTCCGCGTGACGGCCTCCGCCTGGATCTCCTCCTTCAGGTACATCTGCACGTAGGAGCGAAGCGTGTCTCGCGCGTCTTCGCTCGCCCAGACGAGAGGCAGGGCTCCCTCCCGGAGAATGCGTTCCACGTCGAAGTCGTCTCCGAGCTCCTCGGGAACGAAGGGGTGCAGGGCGCGACGCACGGCTCGGCCCGCGAGCAGGTTCACTCCGGAACGGCGAAGCTTGCGAGCACTCGACCCGGACAGAGCGAAGCGCAGTCGCTTGGCCTCGATCTTCTGATGGACGACGTTGAGGAGATTCGGCAGGCGCTGGACCTCGTCGACCACGACGGTCGCTCCATCCGGGAGAGCGTCGAGCTCGGCCGAGAAGAGGCCGGGATCGACGAGGAAACGCTGGTAGATCCCCTCATCGAGCAAGTCGATCCAGTGCGCCTCTGGATGAAGGATCCGGAGCCAGGTGCTCTTGCCACTCCCCCGGGGGCCGAACAGGAAGTAGGAGCCCCGGGGAGGCTCGAAGAGCCGAGCGTACTGCATGCCGGTCATTTCGGCAGTTTGCGCCGCAAATTGCCGAAATGGCTAGCAAAAACTTGAGATTTGGCTCCTCGCGAGGCCCAGGGGGGGCTGCCCAGGCGGCCTGTCCTCTCCCGTTGAAACCGCATCAGTCACTTTCCTCACCATTCGCGTACCCAATCCGCGCGACCTTGGAGGAAAGTGACTGACGCGGTATTCCCGCCGCTGGAAGGAGATCCTCGAGCTCCGCCGCCGCATCAAGGCCCTCGAGGGTTGCGCTTCTCGATCTCGCTCGGAGCCGCCGGGAAGAGGCCGAGCTGGACGGGGCCGGTCGGGGGAGGAGCGGGGGCGC
>CAYRXS010000046.1:0-31873 GCA_964428225.1 uncultured Planctomycetaceae bacterium | reverse complement strand
TTCAGGCAACCGTCGGGAGCCCCGGTCCCGATCCGGAGGCCTCCCGCCCCGCCGTTTCCCGCCTCTCCCCACCCCGATGACCGCCTCCGATCACGCCCTCGAGCTCGCCCGGGACGTGGGATTCGAGCTGGCCGGGATCGCCCCCCTCGAACCCCCTCCCGCGGCGCAGCGCTTCGAGCGCTGGCTGGCCGCCGGTCACCACGGGGGGATGGCCTGGCTGGAGCGGAACCGGGCCCGGATCACGGACCCCCGCCGCCTGCTCCCGGGGGGCCGGAGTCTGCTCGTGGTGGGGCTGTCGCACCGCCGGGATCCGGTCGGACTCCCCGGGGGGGGCCGCGTGGCGCGGTACGCCGCGGGACGGGACTACCACAACGTCGCCGGCCGGCTCCTGCGCAAGCTCCAGCGCCGGCTCGGGGAGGCGGGGCTGGGAGGGACCATGCGCCGGATCGTGGACGCGGGCCCCCTCCTCGAGCGCTCCCACGCCGCCCGGGCGGGCCTGGGCTTCGAGTCCGTGTCCGCGAACCTGATCCACCACCGCCAAGGTCCGTGGTTCTTCTTGGGCGAGATCCTCCTCGAGGACGAGCTGGAGCCCACCCCGCCGCGCCGAAAGATCTCCTGCGGAACGTGCACGGCCTGCCTCGAGGCCTGTCCGACGGGCGCCATCCGGGAGGCGGGTGTCGTGGACTCCCGGCGCTGCATCAGCTACCAGACCATCGAGAACCGCGGCTCCATCCCCCACGAGCTGCGATCGCGGGTGGGAGAGTGGGTCTTCGGCTGCGACGTCTGCGCCGAGGTCTGCCCCTGGGGCGCGAAGGCCCCCGACGTCGCGGCCCGCTTCGGGACCTCGGAGGGGGTCGAACGCGGGGACCTCGCCGGGTGGCTCCGCTCACCTCCCGAGACCTTCGCGGAGCGCTTCGAGGGCTCGGCCCTGCGCCGGCCCCGGCGGGAGGGGCTGGCGCGCAACGCGGCGGTGGTCCTGGGGAACCGCCCCTCGGATGCGGGGCGCCGGGCGCTGGGCGAGGCCCTCGCGCTGGATCCCTCGCCCCTCGTCCGGGAGGCCGCCGCCTGGGGGCTCCTGGCGGGGCACGGCGAGGACGCGGAGGTCCGCTCCGCGGTGGAGGGAGCGCACGGCCGCGAGGAGGATCCCGAGGCCCGCGAGGGCATCGCCCGGAGCCTGGAGCGAGCGACTCCCTGATGTGTCGAGGAATCTGGACGGCGGCGGGTCGCGTCCACGAAGTTGAACGTCGAGCGACTGGCTCCCCCAAACCCTTGTTTTCCAAGGACTTAGGATCCCGGACTCATCCCGGCTCGCCCCTTGATCCGGCTCGTCGCCGGTCCTACGGACACAGCGGGCTTCGCGCACGTTCGAGGTTTCGGACGTGAGGAGTGCCCTCTCGACCCCCCGCTCTCGCCGGGCGGACGGCCACAAGCTCTTTTGGATCAATCGGTTACGGGAATGCCCGCCGCCGCGAGGTGGTTGGCAGGACGATTGCGTCCTCTCCCCCGCCACGAGGGACCAGCAGCACGAGGGAACACGAGAACATGGAGCCGACCGACTTCTACAACGACCGCAAGTACTGCTCGGAGTGCGACGAGTACGTCCCCTACCTCCAATCGATGGAGCACTCCTACTGTGCGGTCTGTGGAGCCAAGGTCCGCCTGTTCTCCGATGAAGACTGGGAGGCGTTCAACGAGTCCCTGAAGGAGCGCCGGCCTCGAGGGGGCCGGCCCCGCAAGAACCGTCAAGACAAGGAGTCCGCTTGATCCCCGGCTCGTTTGGCCGCTAGTCTCCGTGTGCTCCCGTTGGCACGGCGGGAGCGCTTCCTTTGGATTGGATTCCTTTCGGAATCCGACCAGCCAGGACCCGGCCTCGCCGGGTCCTGGTCTTTTTCCGGAAGGGTGAGCTCCCCGGAGGGGGAGAATGGCGGGAGGCCATGGACCCCGAGGCACGACGTCTTCGCGATCGGCTGCGCCGCGTGCGGCTCATGCTGCTGTTCACCCCGGAGCTCTGCGGAGCGGACCGGGATCCCCTCGCGGTGCTCGAGGCGGCCCTGCCCCACGTCGATGCCGTCCAGGTGCGCATCAAGGATCCCGAGCACCCCAGCGGTGCCTCGCCGGCCCGGGACCTCCACGACTGGACCCGGCGCGTCCTCGCCCTGCTCGCGGACCGCCCCGCGCTCGATCCCCTCGTCCTCGTGAACGACCGGGCCGACGTGGCCGCCGCCCTCGCGGGGGAGGGCGTCGACGGCGTCCACCTCGGAGCCGGCGACACGCCCCCCGCCGACGCACGCCGCCTGCTCGGCGACCACCCCCTGGTCGGCCTGTCCACCCACTCCACGGGCCAGGTGCTCGCCGCGGAGGAGCTCCCCGTCGACTACCTCGGCTTCGGCCCCATCCACCCGACGGGGACGAAGGGCTACCGGCGCGGGCTCGGACCGGAGGCCGCGTGGATCGTCGCGTCGGCGTCCCCCCTGCCCGTCTTCCCCATCGGGGGCATCGACGCCGCGAACGCCGCCGAGCTGGCCAACGTGGGTCGCGCCGCGGTCTCCTCCGCGATCCTCGGCGCGGAAGACCCCGAGACGACGGCGAGGATCCTGCGCCGGTCCCTGGGGTGACCACCCACCACCCCCCACCCACCCGGGGCTGACCTGTCCCGTTCCCGGTCGGTCGCCGCCTTTCGCGGGTTTTTCCGGTCGGCCCGCGCTCAACGCTCCCGGGCGGCGAGGAGCAGCATCGCGTCCCCGTAGCTGTAGAAGCGGTAGTCGGAGGCGATGGCCTCGGCGTAGAGGCGCAGGATCCGCTCCCGCCCCACGAAGGCGCTCACCAGCATGAGCAGGCTCGACCGGGGCAGGTGGAAGTTCGTCAAGAGGGCGTCCACCACGCGGAAGCGTGAGCCGGGGCGCAGGAACAGGTCCGTCGAGCCCGTCCGAGGGGCGAGCACCCCGTCCTCCCCCACGCAGCTCTCCAGGACCCGCACGCTCGTCGTCCCCACCGCGACCACGCGCCCCCCCCGGGCCCGCGTCCGCGCCACCTCCTCGGCGGCGGTGGCGGGGAGCTCGAACCGCTCCTCGTGCATCCGATGGTCCTCGATCCGCTCCGTCTTGACGGGACGGAACGTCCCCGGTCCCACGTGGAGGGTGAGCGTCGTGCGCCGGACGCCGCGCTCGTCGAGCCGGGCGAGCAGCTCGTCGGTGAAGTGCAGCCCGGCGGTCGGGGCGGCCACCGCGCCCGGGCGAGAAGCGTAGACGGTCTGATAGCGCTCGCGATCGAGCGCGCCCATCTCCTCGGGATCCTCGCGGCGCACGTAGGGCGGCAGGGGAACGTGACCGTGGCGCTCCAGCAGGGAGATCGTCGACTCCCCCTCCCCGCCGAGGAGCTCGACGATCCACTCCATGGCCGGAGAGCCGTCGGGGAGCCGCGGTCGCTCGACCATGCGCGCCTCGAGGGCTCCCCCCTCGAGCGGCACCCGCTCGCCCGGCTTGAGCTTGCGCGCCGGATTCACGAGGACCTTCCAGGCTCCGGCGGGGGTGGCCGCGGGCTCGACGAAGAGCAGCTCCACCTTCCCCCCGCTCCGGCGACGACCGAAAAGCCGCGTCGGGATCACCCGGGTGTCGTTCAGGACCAGGAGATCGTCGGGCTCGAGGTGGTCGGGGAGATCGCGGACCCGCTCGTGCGCCGTCGCGTCGGAGGCGGCGTCGTGCACGAGGAGCCGGGCCTCGTCCCGGCGGGCGCAGGGCACCTGGGCGATGCGCTCGGGGGGCAGCTCGTAGTCGAAATCGGAGGGCTTCACGGCGGGCTGGACGCGGCAAGTGTAGGGAGCTCCGCCCCGCTTCCACCCCCCGAGGGCCCTTTCCAGGCCTCTCCGGGCAGGTTTTTCCGTCCCGATGGCGGGAAGTTGCGAAAAGATCGGGTCGGGGACTCGATTGGCTATGGATCTTTGGGGCCGAACAGCCGTTGTTGGGGGCGAGGAGCAGTAGCTCCCCGACCTTTCGTCTGCGCCCGGGGGGGCCACGGACGGGGGTCGGATCTCCGCGTAGGGAGATGGACACCGAGAGGCGCCGGCGAGGGACACGGTCGGTGCCTCTCACCTTTTAACCCCCGCCCACCCGCGAGCCCCGGCCCCTTCACTCCTCCGCGGGCTCGAGAATCGTGTCGCGGAGCCGCGCGGCGAGGGTGTCGGGATCCCAGCCGAGGTAAAGGGCGGCCCGCGTCTTGTTGACCGATCCCGAGACGTGGCGGGTCGCGCGGAGGGCGGCGCGGACGTCGGCGGCCCGAGGTCGGCGAGAGGGAAGCCGCTCGACGATCTCGAGCCCGAAGCGCCCCGCCAGGGACCGCACGATCTCGACGGAGACCGGCTGCCCGGGGTGGAACACGACGAGCTTGTAGAGGAGCCCCTCGAGTTCCCGCACGTTCCCCGTCCACGGCTGGCGCCACAGGAGCGCGAGGGCGGCGTCGTCGAGGCGGGGGATCGCGAGCTCCTCCTCGTGGGCGAAGCGAGAGGCGAGCAGGCGGACGAGGGACGGGATCTCGTCGCGGCGATCGCGGAGCGGAGGGACGGCGAGCTCGAGCCGCTGGAAGGGGCTCGCGAGGTCCGCGCGGAGCAGGCCGTCGGCCACGAGCTCGGCCAGCGGTCGACGAAGGGTGGCAACGGGCCGCGGGCCGGCCTCGCGGCGGTCGCGCCGGGCCGACGCGAGCAGGTGATCCCGCAGCCGGATCTGCAGCGCGGGGGCGAGGGATTCCAGCTCGTCGAGGATCAGCGTCCCCGTGCCGCCCCGCTCGAACCGCCCCAAAAGGGACGCGCGCTCCCGGACGAGGAGCGTCCGGCCGAGCTCCCCCGGCGAGCCGGCCCCGCAGGCGTAGGGCTCGCAGGGGCCCTCGGGATCCTCCCCCTCGAAGTGGATCCAGCGGGCCAGGATCTCCTTGCCGACGCCCTCGGCGCCCACCAGGGCGACCGGAGAGCGCGCCCCCCCGGTCACGGGAAGGTCGCGCAGCAGCCGACCGAAGCCGAGGCCGTCCGGATCGAGGTGGACGTCGTGGCCGAACCGCGCGACGTGCCAGGCGCGGAACTGCGCGGTCCGCCAGCGAGCGGCGAAGGCCCGGGCCGTCCGCCCCAGACGCTCGACGTCCCCCTCGCGGAAGTCCCGCCGGCGCGTCGACTCCACGGCCAGCACGGCGCGCACCTTCCCGCGCTCCACGAGGGGAACGGCCAGCCCGGAGCCGGAGGAGGCGTGCAGGGAGAGGTCGGGCTCCCGATCCGTGAACCGGATGGAAGTTGCGGCGGCGACGGCACGACGCAGGGCGCGGCCGCCACCGCCCGCCTCGGGCCAGTCCTCGAGAGCTCCGCCCCCCTGGGCCGCCAGGGTGGGGCTGCCCCGCTCCAGGTCGAAGCACCACCAGCGGCGCATGGTGCTCTTCATGCCGAGGGCTCGCACGAGGAGCCGCGCCACCCGAGCGCGGGGATCCCGGGCGGCCAACGCCGTCTCGACCGACGGGTGGTCCGGGGATCGGGCCGCGCGCCCGTGCGCGCCGGCCGGGGCGCCGGCCTCCGGAGCGGGGGCCAGCCGTCCTCGCCAGGCCGCGGCGATCGCCTCCAGGCGGGACGCGGGAGGGAGCAGGTGGTGCTCGCACTCCACGTGGACCCACCCCCCGAGCTCGCCCTCCTCGTCGAGGATCGGCTGCTGGACGAGGGCGAGCGTCGCGGCCCCCCCCACGGCTCCCTCCAGGGGCGCGCGCCGCGTGCGGTGGCGCATCACCGCCCGGCACTCGACCAGGAGGCGGTGGTCCGGCTCGAGGGAGACCCGCCGCGGCCCCTCCCCCTCCGAACCGAGAGGTTCGACGGCGGACCGCAGCCCGGGGGCCGCCTCGACGTGGATCGCGCGGGCGGCGCCGGGGGGATCGAGGGCGAAGACCGCCAGGAGCGCGGCCCCGATTCCCTCGCGATCCGGCCGCGGCGCGCGGGCCGGATCCCACCTCTCGGCCGCCGGGGCGGGATCGCCGGGCAGGAGGCGACGCCAGGCGGGCATCCGCTCTCGCAGCTCGACGAGGGCCGCGGGGAGCGCCCCACCGCCGGGCTCGAGCCCGAGCACGGTCTCCTTGGCCGCCGCGGCGTCGTCGAGCAGGAGCTGGGTCCAGGCGAGGAGCCACCGGAGGCGGGGTACCGCGCTCACGAGCCCGAGGCGTTCGTCGAGCCACGCGTGCGCCCGGCGCACCGCGCCGCGATCGAGCCGGCACTCCGCCACCCCCTGGACGCAGACCGCCTCCAGCCCGTGGGAGAGGGGCTCGGCCCGCGGGGCCTCCAGGAGCTCGCGCCATGCGCGCTCTCCCTCCACCGGCCCTGCGACGCAGCGGCGGAGCGCGGCGCGGTGGGCGGCGCGCCGGTCCGGGTCTCCCCCGAGGCCTCGCGCGGCCTCGAGGAGCCGCTCGGCCACCTCCAGCGGCCCCTCCCCCGGGGCGGGCAGCCCGGGGAGGTCGAGGCCGGATCCCCGGTGGCGCTCCACCTCGCTCCACGCCTCCTGGGAGCCGCGGCGAGGCTCGCCGAGATCGACGAACGAGGCCGGATCGAGGGAGGCCCGCAGGTGGTGGCGGAGCAGGTCCTCGAGGAGCTCGAGCAGGCCCTCGCGGTGCAGGCGGGACATCTCGGTCCTCGCTCGCTCGAGCCCGAGCCCGACCGTCTCCCCGCTCCTCGCCCGGGTGTCGTCGACGAGGAGCCGCAGGAAGGTGACGACCCGACGCGCTCGCTCGAGCCGGGCCGGACCGGCCTTCGGCAGGAGTAGCTCGAGCGTCTCGCCCGGTCGCGGTTCCATTCCCCCTCCGCTTCCGCCTCAGACCAGGGCGTGGAAGAGCTTCTCGGCCGGGGAGCGCCCCTCCGGCTCCAGGACGCTCCGCAGGGGGGCGAGCCGACGCGGCGCGAGGCGGCGCGAATCCCCGGTGCGGGCGTAGGCCTGGATCCGTCGGACGGCGGCCTCGAAGCGCGGCTCGGTCGGATCGACGAGGAGGTCGAGCCGCGCCGCCGCCCGCTGGCTGCGCCGCAGGTCGCCCGCGCGCAGGGCGAGGTAGAGCCCGCTCGCTAGAGGGCCGATTCCGCAGACGGGCACGTCGGCGGCGGCCTCCATCGCCCCCATCGCGAGCCGGTGGCGCCCCGCCGCCGCGTGGGCCGCAGCGAGCCCCTCGAGGACGCGCCAGCCGAGGTGCGGCGGCGGATCGCGATCGAGCAGCTCGCGGAACCAGGCCTCGGCCAGCGCGAGGCGACCGCGACGGAGCAGCGCGTGGCCGTGGCAGATCCGGGCGAACGCGTCCTCCTCGCAGCGTAGAGCGGCCCGGGTCAGCTCGTCCACCTCGGGCCACGAGGCGGGGGAGCCGCGCTGGAGGGAGCGCAGGAGGTGCACGGCGGGGAGCTCGAGGTCGTCCAGCGCACAGAGCCGGAGCGCGATCCTCGCCCGGCCGCCCCACGCCCCCGTGGAGATCCGGGCCGCGGGAAACGCGGCGAGCGGGATCTCGCGCTCGTCGCGCGCCGCGCGGATCCCGGCGGCGAGGAGCAGGAGGCGGGACAGCTCCTGGCGATGGACGCGCAGGAGCTCGAGCTCTGCCTCCCTCGCCAGGCGCGCCTCGCAGGCATGGAGCCCGATCCCGTCGCTTCCGACCTCCGTCGCGAACCGGGAGCGGCGCGGGGACGGGATCGGTCCGGCGGGGGTCGTCGAGGATCGCGAGGCCCCGCGAGAGAGACCTCGCGGGTGGTCGTCGGGGAAGGGCCGTCCGGCGAAGTGGAGCTCGAACACGTCACGCCTCCAGGGCTGGGGAACGTGGGGAAGGGACGGGGTGCAGGAAGACGTCGAGACCTCGACGTGCCGCGCAGGCGGTCTCCGTGGCGGAGAGCCCGAGGGACTCGCTCGCCTGCTCGAGCGTGCGTCGCTCGACGACGAGCAGGAAGAAGGCCTCGCGGTCGCGTCGCGCGATCTTGTTGAACCGAGAGCAGGCCGTGGACAGCCGGGCGGGATCGAGCCCGAGGGGCGCGGCAAGCAGATCGACCACCGTGGAGGGGGAGCCGTCGATCCGGGGCTCGCCCCGGTCGGCGTCCTCGTCCAGCACGTCCTCGATGGCTTCCGCGACGCGCTCGTCGAGCCAGTCGCTCAGCGGAGGCCGCCCGCGCCACTCCGGCCCGTTCCGGGCGCAGGACGCCAGGGCGCGGACCAGGACGCGGTCGGCGTCGACGAAGACGGCGCGCTCCCGCAGGGCGTGGGCCAGGCGGGGACGCAGGGCGAGAGGATCGCCCTGGACGATGCGCGAGAGGATCTCCCGGGGGGAGCCGACGAGCAGGAGGGCGGCGCGGGGCGGAGCCTTCGTCGTGGTGGACGATCCCCCGGCGCCTTCGTCCACGTCGCCGCTGGACGCGGCCGGGTCGCCCGAAGGCCACCCGGCACGGGTGGGACCGGTTTTCTTCAATCGGGGGCTATGGCAGGTCGAGCTTCCTCCTCGCGAGCCCATCGTCGGGGGGAATCCCCCGATCCGCGGACCCCGAAGCGGAAGGGGTGAGCCGTTCAGTCTAGCGGGGGACGGTATTTTGGGGGGGACGACGCGAAACCTCTCCGGGCGCCGTCCGAGGCGGATCGTCGGTCTCGACCCCGCGGAGCACGTACCTAGGCGGCCCGAAGCCCGTGACGGAACGAGTCGGCTCTCCCCGGGAGGGCACGAAATCCCCGATCCGATCGACGGCGATGGCCTGCTCGCCCCCTCGAGTTGTCCACACGAGCCGGCAGATCGGCGGGGCCGCGGCGCGTCCGGAGACCGCCTCTCGGGGGGCCGGCCCCGGGCTTCCGGATTCCCCCGGTCCCCCCCAACCCGCGCCGGCGAGGCGCGTAGCACGTCGCGGCGACGCCCGTCCTTGCAGGTTCGGGCGCGGATCGGCAAAATCCCCCCCCTTTTTGACCCCTCCCGCGCGAGTCCGGTCGGCTCCCGGATCCGGCGAGGGGCGTCGGGCCCACCAGCGCCAACTCCCAAGCTCCCACTCCCGCATGGAAACGATGATCGAGATACGGGGCCTCTCCAAGCACTTCGGACCCCTCAAGGCCGTCGACGACATCTCCTTCGACGTCGCCCGGGGCGAGGTCCTGGGCTTCCTGGGCCCGAACGGCGCGGGCAAGTCCACGACCATGAAGATGATCACGGGCTTCCTGGACCCCAGCGCGGGGAAGATCCGGGTCTGCGGCGCGGACGTGGCCGAAACCCCGGTGGCCACGAAGTCGCGGATCGGCTACCTGCCGGAGGGGGCGCCCGCCTACTCCGACATGAGCTGCCTCGGGTTCCTGCGCTTCGTCGCGGAGATCCGGGGCTACCGCGGAGCGGCCCGCGAGGAGCGCGTCGCGGCGGCGGTGGCCAAGGTCCACCTGGACGGGGTGCTCCACCAGTCGATCGAGACCCTCTCGAAAGGCTACAAGCGTCGCGTGGGGCTCGCCCAGACGATCCTCCACGACCCCGACGTCATGATCATGGACGAGCCCACCGACGGGCTCGACCCGAACCAGAAGCACGAGGTCCGGGACCTGATCAAGAGCATGGGCAAGGACAAGGCGATCGTCCTCTCCACGCACATCCTCGAGGAGGTCGAGGCCGTCTGCACCCGGGCCATCATCATCAACCGCGGGAAGATCGTCTTCGACGGCACTCCAGGCGAGCTGTCGGGGCTGGCCCCCGACGGGCTCGACAAACACCGCCTGGACTGGGTCTTCCGCTCCCTCACCACCAGCGACGTCGAGGAGGGGGCAACGTCATGAGGCAGTTCATCAGCATCGCGAAGCGCGAGCTCGCCGGCTACTTCGCCACGCCGCTCGCCTACGTGTTCATCGTCGTCTTCCTCCTCCTGGCCGGCTTCTTCACCTACCAGCTCGGCCAGTTCTACGAGCGGGGCCAGGCCGACCTGGGCTCGTTCTTCGGCTGGCACCCCTGGCTGTACCTCTTCCTCGTTCCCGCCCTGTCCATGCGGCTCTGGGCGGAGGAGCGGAAGACGGGGACGATCGAGCTGCTGATCACCCTGCCCGTCACCCTCCCCCAGATCGTCCTCGGCAAGTTCGCCGCGGCCTGGATCTTCGCGGGGATCTCGCTCGCCCTGACCTTCCCGGCGTGGATCACCGTCAACTACCTGGGAGATTCCGACAACGGGGCGATCCTCGCGGGCTACGTCGGCAGCTTCCTGATGGCGGGCGGCTTCCTGGCCATCGGAGCCTGCATCTCCGCGATCACGAAGAACCAGGTCATCGCCTTCGTGCTCAGCGTGTCCGTCTGCCTCGTCTTCCTCCTGATCGGCTGGCCCCCGGTGGTCGACGTGTTCAGTAGCTGGATGCCCGGGTTCCTCGTCGAGGTCATCAGCTCCTTCAGCTTCCAGTCCCACTTCCAGGCGATCTCCCAGGGAGTGATCGAGTTGCGCGATCTCGTGTTCTTCTTCTCGCTGATCGCGTTCTTCCTGTTCGCCAACGGGCTGATCCTCGACTACAAGAAGGCGGACTGAAATGAGAAAGAGAACCTTCACCCTCGTGGGGCTCCTGTTGGCCCTGGTGCTGTTCTTCGCCGTCAACATCGTCTCCGGCGCGATCTTCCGATCGGTCCGGATCGACATGACCGAGGAGAGCCTGTTCACGCTCTCGGAGGGCACCAAGAACATCGCGCGCGACCTGGAGGAGCCGATCACGCTCCAGCTCTACTTCTCCGCCGGCCTCGCGACCGAGATCCCGGAGTTCAACGACTACGGCAAGCGCGTCCAGGACGTGCTCGAGGAGATCGCGCATTCCTCCAAGGGGAACATCGTCCTCGAGGTGATCGATCCCGAGCCCTTCTCCGAGGAGGAGGAGCGCGCGGTCCAGGAGGGGCTGCAAGGGCTCCCCCTGACCACCGGGGACTCGTTCTTCATGGGGCTCGTCGCCACCGACGCGGTGGACAACCGCGAGCTGATTCCGTTCTTCGATCCCTCGAAGGAGCGCTTCCTCGAGTACGACGTCTCGCGCCTGATCTACCAGCTCTCCCACCCGGAGAAGCGCGTCATCGGCGTCCTCAGCCGACTGCCCCTCGAGGGGATGCGGGGCAACCCGATGATGGGACAGCAGGGCACGCCGCCCTGGCAGATCCTCTCGCAGCTCCGCTCGCTCTTCGACACGCGCGTCCTGACCCCCGACATCGACGAGATCCCCGAGGACGTCGAGGTCCTCGTCGTCGTCCACCCGCGCAACTTCCCCGACAAGCTCCTGTACGCCATCGACCAGTTCGTGATGGGAGGCGGCAAGGCGCTCGTGTTCGTGGATCCGCACTGCGACGCGGACCAGACGGAGACCGATCCGACGAATCCCTGGGCGAGCATGGGGAACTCGAAGGACTCGAATCCCGAGGCCCTGCTGCGCTCCTGGGGAGTGGCCCTGACGAAGGGCAGGGTGGTCGGGGATCGCTCGAACGCCCTGCGCGTGCAGCTCTCCTCGCAGGATTCCGCGGGCCTGCCGGCGACGGACTACGTCGTGTGGTTCGAGCCGGGCGAGGAGGAGATGAACAGCGAGGATGCGGTCACGAGCCTCCTCCAGGGCATGCGGTTCGTCACCGCGGGGAGCCTCGCCGCTCTGCCCGGCGCCCTGACCGAGCTCCAGCCCCTCGTGCAGACGAGCGAGGACTCCATGCTGATCAACGTGGGCGAGGTGCAGTTCATGCCCAAGCCCACCGAGCTCCTTGCCAACTTCGTCTCCGAGCACCGCCAGATCACCGTCGCCGGCCGGATCAGCGGAGAGGCGTCCAGCGCCTTCCCCGACGGCCCTCCGGACGCGACGGACGAGCCCGAGATACCGGGAGAGGAGACTCCGGAGGACACGCCCGAAGAGCCGAGCGATCACCTCGCCGAGTCCGTCGGTCCCATCAACGTCATCGTGGTGGCCGACGTCGACATGCTCGGGGACCAGTGGTGGGTCCGGGAGGAGCGCATCGGCCCGATCTCGCTCGGCTACCGCAAGACCTCGGACAACGGCGACTTCACGGTGAACGCGGTGGAGAACCTCCTCGGCGGCGAGGAGCTGATCTCGATCCGCGCGCGGGGCAAGTTCTCGCGCCCGTTCGACCTCGTCGAGGAGATCCGCCGGGACGCGGAGCAGCGCTACCTCGACGAGCAGCGGCTGCTCGAGAGCCGGCTCCAGAGCATCCAGGAGACGATCGACCGGATCCAGGGCGGCGACAGCCCCGTGGTGATGCTCACCCCCGAGCTGCGGGAGCAGCTGCAGGAGGCGCGCGAAGAGCAGCTCGCCACGAAGAAGAAGCTGCGGGACGTCAAGCACGATCTACGCAAGGACATCGAGCGGCTCGGCACCCGAGTCAAGTGGATCAACACGCTGACCATCCCGCTGGTCGTGTGCCTCGTGGCGGTGGCGCTGGGCCTCTTGCGCGCGAGGCGCCCGGGCAGCTAGGAGCCGGGAGGAAGGAGCCGATCATGAAGAACCAGAAGAACCTCGCGATCCTCGGCGCCGTGACCGGGGTGGCCATCATCGCGGCGCTCGGAGCCCTCGCGCTCGGGGGCGGAAACGCCGACGTGGGCGCCACCCGGGGCAAGCTCTTCGCCGACCTGGAGGGGCGCATCAACGAGGTGGCCCGCATCCGGATCCGTACCGGCGACGAGACCCGCACCATCTCCCTCGCGGAGGAGGCCTGGGGCGTCGAGGAATGCGCCGGCTACCCCGCCGATGCGGAGAAGGTCAAGGAAGCGATCTGGACGATCACCGAGCTCGAGATCGAAGCCCCGAAGACGAAGCGGCCCGAGCGCTACGCCGAGCTCGGCGTCGAGGACGTGGACGCCGAGGACTCGAGCTCGACCGAGGTCGTCCTCTCCGACGCCGCGGGCGAGGAGATCGCCGCGGTCGTCCTCGGCGAGACCAGCTACCGGCGCGGCGGCCAGTCCGTCTTCGTGCGTCGCCGGGGCGAGGAGCAGGCCTTCCAGTGCTCGGGACGCGCCAGCTTCGACGCCGGCGTGAAGAGCTGGGTCGACGCGTCGATCATGAAGATCCCCGCCTCGCGCGTGACGCGGGTCCTCATCGATCACCCCGAAGAGCTCGTGGAGATCGTGCGGATCCCGGGCGAGGGCGACACCTTCGCCGTGGGCAACGTCCCCGAAGGGCGTACGGAGAAGTACGACGGCGTCGCGAACAGCGTGGCGAGCGCTCTCGCCGCCCTCGACCTGGACGACGTGCGGCCGCTCGGCGACGTGAGCTTCGAGGGCGAGACCCTGGTCGCCGCCTCGTTCACCCTGGGCGAGGGGCCGGACGTCATCGTTCGCTCCGTGGAGATCGACGAGACGACCTGGATCAGCGTCACCGCGCGGTTCGAGGCCCCCGTCGGTCCGCCCCTCCTTCCCGATCCTCCCCCGGACGAGGAGGGAGAGGAGGCCGCGCCGGAGGCTCCCGAGGAGGATCCGCTCGCCGGAGCCGAGGAAGCCAGGAAGCTCAACGAGCGGCACGGTCCCTGGGCCTACGCCGTCCCCGAGTACAAGGCGGCGAACTTCAGGAAGCACCTCGAGGAGCTGCTCGCGGAGCTTCCCGAGGAGACCGTCGAGACTCCCGACGAGCTCCCCCCGCTCGAGCCGGAAGTCGTCGAGCCCCCGGTGGTCGACGACGGCACGACCGAGGGCGCCGAGGCCGTCGACGACGGCCAGGCCGGTCAAGACGACGGCGACGACGGACTCGATGACGGCGGGGACGCGGGCGCCGGCGACGGAGACGCCGGGGACGGAAACGGCTAGGATCGACGCGCGTCCTTCCTCCGTTCGCCTCCGACCCTCCGGTCACGCCCATGAAGATCGCGCACCCCGGCTGCATCGCCCTGGCCTTCGTCCTCGCGGGCGCGGGATCCCTCGCTCCCGACGAGGCCCTGGTCTACGCCCCCGAGGAGGGGGCGGTCCTGACCCGGACCTTCGTCGCGACGGGCGAGTTCGCTCTCGACGATCTCGCCATGGCCATGGACGGTGAGCCCATCGATTTCGAGGGCGAGGTCCCCGAGATGACCATCACCACGAAGGAGCGCATCGTCGTCACCGACGAGCTCGAGTCGATGGGCGACGGACGTCCCCTCCGGCTGTCGCGCTCGTTCGACGAGCTGTCCGGAGAGGCCGTCTTCGCCTCCCCCGAGCAGGAGGAGGACGGGGTCCTCACTCGCGTCAGCTATCTGGAGGACTGCACCGTCGTCATCACCTGGAACGAGGACGACGAGGAGTACACGTTCGAGCCCGCGGAGGACGAGGAGATCGACGAGGAGCTGCTCGATCACCTGGTCGAGGACATGGACTTCCGGAAGTTCCTGCCCGAGGACGAGGTGGCCGAGGGCGACTCCTGGGAGGTCCCCGCCGAGGCCTGGCTCTGCATGATGTGGCCGGGGGGCCTGGTCGGGCTCCATCCCGACGACGGGGAGCTCGAGGAGGCGGACGTGGAGTCGGACCTCCAGACCATCGAGTCCCTCGAGGGCAAGGGCGAGGCCACCTTCGAGGGCGTGCGCGAGGAGGACGACCTCCGGCTCGCGGTGATCACCTTCGAGCTCGAGCTCGAGATGGGGTCGGAGACGGAGGTCGAGCCCGAGATGGACATGATCACCTCGCAGGTGCGCGGGCAGTCGCAGACCGAGGAGATCGAGGGCGAGCTGCTCTGGGACCTCGAGCGGGGCCACCTCCACTCCCTCACCGCCACCGCGGAGGTCGAGCTCACCCTCCTCTCGCGGGTGGTCGTCGAGTTCGAGGATCAGTCGCTGGAGCAGGAGAGCCGGCAGGTCTTCACCGGCGAGGGCGGCTACAGCGTGAAGCTCGAGCGCGAGTAGCCGACGCTACCGCCCGACCGTCTCGTAGTAGTACGCGCCGCCCGAGAGCAGGTCGTACTGCAGGAGCTCGTAGTCCCGCACGGCCGGATCGCGCCGGTCGCGGACCGGATTCGTGCGGCGCAGCGTCCCATCCCCCGGGTCGACGACCAGCGCCGAGAAGACGGGGAACGGCTCGCGCACGTCCCCGACCACCTGGAGGAACGGGTCGAGCTCGATGCCCATCGCCTCGAGGGCCAGCGACCCGAGGTGGTTGGCGCTCGTCTCGAACCCGGCGCGCTCGATCTCGTAGTTGGCCCACATCCACACGGGAACGGAATGTCGCCGGCGCAGCGCGTCGAACGGGGTTCCCGCGAAGAAGTCGCTCGCCTCGTAGACGCCGTCGGGGCCGCCGTAGGGGGGGAGGTGGTCGCCGTGGACCACGACCAGGGTGGGCCGCGGCGAGGCCCGGAAGTGCGCGACGAGTCGCTCGATCGCGCGATCGAGCACGCGCAGCGAGCTCGCGTACCCCCCCAGGTCCCGCGCCACGCGCTCGTTGGGGGCGTCCAGGACGGCCACCGCGGAGTCGCCGTGAGGCGCGGGATCGTAGGGCGCGTGGGTGGCGTTCGTGAAGGCGAAGGCGAAGAACGGGGTCGCCCCGTCGTCCATGGCCAGGATCGCGTCGATCACCGCGTCGTCGCTCGGGTAGCGGCCGGTGACGTCCCGCTCCACGCCGCGACGATCGTCGAGCCAGTCGACGTCGTCCAGCCCGAGCCGTGGATAGGAGATCGGACGATCGAAGTACTCGCGGGGATCGACGATGACCGCCTTCACCCGGTGGCCCAGCTTCCCGAGGAGGCGCGGGAGGCTCGGCAGGTCCCGCCAGACGTACTGGCGATAGGGCATCGCTCCCGCGGGCAGGAAGGCCATGGACATCCCCGTCAGGAGCTCGAACTCGGTACTCGACGACTGGCTCCCGAAGGACGGGGAGAGGAACCGCCCCCGGCGCCCCTCCTCCTCGAGCGAGCGCAGGCAGGAGAGAGGATCCTCGTCGAGCCGGAAGGGGAAGTCGCGCGGGTCCATCAGGGACTCGACGACGACGACGACGAGATTGGGCCAGCCGGTCGCGGGCTCGACCCACGCGGGCGGGCGAGTGCGCTCGTCGAGGATCCGCACGACCTCGAGGTCCGAGTAGCCCGGAGGTCGCTCGACCCGCAACTCGAGGGCGCCCACGATCACGTCGACGAGCAGGCCCCGCTGCAGGGAGGTCGTCCGCGGATCCCACGCGCCCGCCGGCCGACGCTCCAGCCGGTGGGCGTGGACCAGGCTCACCGCGGCGAGCAGCCCGAAGACCGCCAGGGCCGCGGTCCGCGCGTACCGCTCCCGGCGCGGCGCCTCGCGGCGGAAGACCAGGACGAGGACCGTGACACCGAGGAGCACCCCCCCCACCCCGACCGCGATCTTCCACGGCGAGACGAAGTCCGTCAGGATCCGGCGCAGCTCGACGAGGTAGTAGACGTCGAGCACCGCGAGGGGGGCCTTCAGGGCGGCGAGCTTGAGGACGTCGCTGATCACCAGGAGGCCGTAGAGCATCCCCGTCACGAGGACCGAGAAGAGGACGCGCCGCGCGAGGACGAACGCCAGGCTCGCCAGCGCGAAGGCGACGGCGAAGTTGAAGACGAGGCAAGCCAGGACGTCGCCCGCGCTTCCGGAGTCGGGGACGTGGCGGAGATCCCGGAGCAGGGCGACGTCGATGGCCGCCTCCGCGAGCAGGACGAGAGCGAGGGCGCCCCCCGCGAGCCTCTCCAGGATCCCGAGGAGCGAGGCGCGTCGGGAGTCGGGCCGGGAGTCCGGAGGCGTCCGCGCGCGGAACCCGAGGACCAGGAGGACCGAGACGAGCGGCACGT
Source organism: uncultured Planctomycetaceae bacterium (assembly GCA_964428225.1). Taxonomy (GTDB): domain Bacteria; phylum Planctomycetota; class UBA1135; order UBA1135; genus JBFMCU01. The sequence continues at coordinate 15,179 of CAYRXS010000046.1, read as the reverse complement.
GGGCCAGGAGCAGGAACCGGCCCCGGGCCAGGCCGTGCGCCAGGTCCCAGCTCTGCAGGGGCAGCCACAGGGAGAGGACGAGCAGGAGGGTGGCGACGCTCGTCCGGAAGGCGAGGTCCGCGGACTCGCCGCGGTCCCGGGTGCCGGACAGGAAGAAGGAGGCGGCGAAGACGTGGCCGAGAGCCCAGACGATGCACGCGATGCTGGAGATCTTCGCGACCTCGGGAGCGTCGAAGGCGCCGAATCGCTCGGGGGGGAACATGCGAACGAGGTCCCCCACCACGCCCCCGACCAGGACGGTCGACAACGCGAGGCCGACGATCGCCCCGGTCGTGCGCCAGGTGGCTCCCCGGCGGGCGAGCGGGCTCACCGCTCCTTCTCCTTCTTGAAGATGAGCAGGTGGGTGAATCCCCGCAGGAAGAAGTTCTGCTCCGCGGCCGTGCGGTGGAAGCGGGGCTTCTCGAGCTTGCGGCTTCCCCGCACCACCGCGACGTGGTCGATGGGGCGGAAGCGCGCCTCGAGGAGGAGGGAGAGCCGCGCGCCCAGGGCCACGAAGCCTCGCTTCTTCCGGTACGTGTCGGACACGTACACCGCCAGGTATCGCCGATCGCGTAGGCAGCGATTCGCCTCGTCGAAGACCCCCTCGAGGGCCTCGAAGTACTCCGGCTCGAAGGCGTCCAGCTCCCCGATGCACTCTCCCTGCCCCGAGTATTCGAGGTGCGTCGAGTACGGCGGATCCATGAAGAAGAAGTCCGCGGAATCGTCCTCGAGTGGAAGGTCGCGAGCGTCGGCGCGGCGGATGTCCTCGCGCTCGGGCGCGACGTCGAAGCCCAGCACCTCCCGGTCCATGGAGCGCGCGACGTCGAGGGTGGTGCCCCCCCCGCAGAACGGATCGACGACCAGGTCTCCGGGCCGCGTGTAGCGCTCGAGCAGGTTCCAGATGACGAACGTCGGAGTCCGGCCCGGGAAGCGCGGATCCCCCATCGGCTCCTCGGCGTGCTGCTGCGAGGGGTAGTACCAGAGCGACGTCGTCTGCAGCTTCAGCGGCGGCTTGCGGCGCATGCCGGAAGTGTACGCCCGCGGGGACTCGGGGGAGAGTATCTCTCGCAAAGACGCCAAGGCGCAAAGACGGACAGGAATGCGGCCGTTGTGGGAATGATGCTGGCCGCGTAGCGGCCGCATCCTCATCTTTGCGCCCTTGCGCCTTTGCGAGAGATACTCCGCCTCTTCGCGAGTGCTACCCGCTCCCGTCGAGGTGCCGCTCGGCGTACTCCAAAAGCCGCCGGAACTGCGCGTGGAAGTCGTGCGTTCCACCCGCCAGCGGCGACTTGAAGTAGCAGGCGGTGTGCTCCATCTCTCCGACCTCCCCGCGCTCCGCCGCGAAGTCGGCGAGGCGGACGAGGTCGATGACGAGCGGCGCGGCGAGGGCGGAATCGCTACCGGCCCACGTGAGCTGCAGGCTCATCCGGGCCCCGAGGAATCCCTCGAAGTGGATGAAGTCCCACGCGGTCTTCCAGTCGTGGAGGGACGGGACGTAGTCGATGCCGACCTCCGTGTGCGTCGAGTCGTCGGCCAGGAGCGCGCGCAACGCGGCGTCCTTGTTGCGGCACTTCGCCTCGCGACGCGCGGGATCCGCGAGCATCTCCCCGTCGCGGTTCCCGAGCATGTTGTAGCCCTGCCAGGTGAGCACCTTCAGCGCCCGGGCCGTGAACATCGGGGCGAGGGCGGTCTTGAGCAACGTCTCCCCCGTCTTGCCGTCGTTGCCGCAATGGGGAAGCCGGCACTCGCGCACGAGCTGGCGCAGGGCGGGGATCGCCGAGCCGCGGTTCGGCGTGAAGTTGACGAAGGGGCAGCCGGCCCGCAGCGCGGCCCAGGCGTACACGCAGGACGCGGGAACGCCGTTCGGCTCGCCCATCGCCTTCTCGAGCGCGGCGAGGTCTCCCCAGGCGGGCCGCTCCTCTTGCCAGGCCTCCGTGCTCGCCAGGTTGACGACGACGACGCGATCGAGCGTGTTCGCCTCGCGGAAGGCCTCGACGTCCTCGCGCAGGCGCCAGGCCTGGTCGATGGCCGAGGCCGTGCTCAGCTCTACGGACGCGGGATCGAGGTCGTCCCGATCCCTTCCCCCGTCGTCGAGGATGCCGGGGCGGATCCGCGCGTCGAAGGCCGCCGCCTCCTCGCGCGCGGCCGCGGCGAGCTCCGGCGTGAGCACCCCGTGGCGAACGAGCTCGTCCGCCGCGCTCGAAGCGTCTCCCGGACGGATCTCGTGACCCCCGAGGACCATCCCCTCGAATCCCCGCAGGGGAAGGTCCGCGAAGGGACCTCCGGCGGTGGCGATCCCCACCGGCTCGAGCAGGCCCCGGCGGAGCCCCACGAGCCCATGGACGACGCAGGTAGCGATCGCCCCCCGCGCGCCGATCATCCAAACGCCCAGGCGTCGACCCTCGTTCGGCTCTTCCAAGGACCTCTCAGCCTCCGTCGGGGTTTGGGGAGCGGTCGCGCTCCCGGTGCTCGTCGCGGAGGATCTCGATCCAGCGCGCCACGATGTCGTCGTAGTCCGCCGCCCACCAGGAGCCCGCGATCGAGCCCGCCTCGGAGCCGGCCCGCTCGTCCCGCAGATCGCCGGGATCGGCAACCGCCCCGGGGACGTCGGAGCCCGACATTGTGCCGTGTTCCCCCCCCTCCGTCAGCGAGGCTCCCCCCGAATCCCCGCCGATCCCGCCTTCCCCCGCGCCGGGCTCCTCCCCGGGAGAGGAGAGCCCCATCCGGGCGGCGTCCAGGTAGGGTCGAACGGCCTCGAGCATCCCCGCGATCTCCGGCTCCCGCCGGACGCGGGGGGCCAGGGCGCCCAGCTCGCGATCGAGCGCCTCGACCTCCGCGAGGGTGGTCTCGGGGGCCTCGTCGCCGCGAGCCACGGCGGCAGCGAGGCTCTCGACGCGGCGACGCAGGGTGAGCAGCTCCCCGACGGTCTCGGTGTCCACCGCCCCCTCGTCCCGCGCCGTCAGGGCCTGGAGGGTCAGGCCTTCGAGCTCCTCCACGGCCGCGCGCATGTCCACGGGGCCGGCGGTTCCATCCGCGCGGCCTCTCTCGAGGGCGAGGGCGAGGAGCGCGACCGCGGCCAGCGGTGCCACCAGGGGAAGGACGATGGGCGGCGCGAGGGCCTGCAGCGCCTCCCGGGTGCGCAGGCGCCCCAGGACGCGGGCGCACAGGATCCGGGCCAGGGGCGTCTGCACGTTCCGCTCCTCGATCTCGAAGGCGGTCACGAGCGCGCCGCGGTGGCGCAGACGCCGGTCGATGGCTCGCGCCACACCGTGCTCGTCGAGCCGGTGCGCCAGCCGCCACGCCGCCCCGGCGAAGGCCCCGGCGAGCAGGGCGACCGCCCAGATCTCCAGCGAGTCCGGCCCGGCGCCCTCGATCCGGGCCACGGCGAGCGTGAGGCACATCGCGGCGACGCCGAGGAGCACGCTCTCGCCCCACCGGGCCGCCGACAGCCCCAGACGCGTGCGCCGCACGACCGAAGCCACCGAGGTCGGTCGGATTCCCGCTCCGCCCCGCAGGTCGGCGTCGCGCCAGGTGCTTCCCGCCGGTCGCCTAGCCGCCATCCGCCGCCCCCTCGGTCGCGGTCACCACGGGCAGGCTCGCCTCCCAGTCCTCGGAGAGCCGGTCGATCTTCTCCCGCGAAAAGATCAGGGAGACGGGAGCCTCGAAGGGCGGCAGCAGCCAGCTGTTCGCGACCCAGATGGTCTGCTCGACGCACTGGGGGAGCGCCGCGGTCAGGAGGGTGTTGCCCTGGTAGAAGAAGGAGATGTTGATGAGGTTGCCCTCCAGGTCGGCGACGAACTTCTCTTCCTCGCCACCGCGGAGCACCGCGAAGCGCGAGCCGAGGTACACCCAGCGATGCCGGCGCATGCTGCGACCGGTGGTCAGGTTCGAGATGAGGTCGTCGACGCGATAGAGATACGTCTCCTCTCCCTCTCGCCAGGCGGCGTACAGCAGGAAGCCGTCGCCCGAGGGAGGCACGACCTCCACCGCGGGTCGACCGTCACGCCCCTCCTCTTCGGGGGGCGCGGGCTCGAGCGGCTCGAACCGGGCGTTGGCTCCCCGGTCGACGCCGGTGGCGAGCAGGCCGACGTTCAGCATGCTGGGCACGACCTCGGTCACGAACATGCTCTCGTGCGTCGCGCCGCGCGAGTTGACGAGCAGGTACTCGAGGAGGTCCCGGCGCACGAGGACGCGGGCCGGGATCGAGACCATCCCGCGCTCGACGTCGAGGCGCACGTCGGAGGCGGCCAGGCTCTCGACGAGGGAGACCTCCGGCTCGTCGTCCTGCGCCGTCGCCTCCCCCGGAGCCGGCCGCTCGGGATTCGATCGTGAGAGAAGTGCAAGGACGAGGAGGCCGGGGAGGAGAATCGCGTGATGCTTCATGGGGACGAGGGCTCGGAACGGGCCAGGTGATGAGGAATAGGCGCCTTCCGCACTGAACGCAAGGAACGATCGACGGGTTCACGGAGCCGACGCACCCCGACACCGCGGGCGCTCCCGTCCCCCCGGATCGTATGATGACCGGCCTCCGACTCCGAGAGGCACATACGAACATGAAGAGCTCCCTCCTCGTCCCGTTCCTGGCCCTCCTCGCCTCCTCCTGCTTCGTCTTCGTGGACGAGGGGGGGAGCACGACCCCGCCCCCGCGGATCCACGATCACGCGGAGCCGCGCTCCCATCCGTCCCCGACGGCGTCGGACGCGGGAGCGGAAGGGCTCCACCTCGCCACCGAGACGTTCACGCTGCCGAACGGGATGACCGTCGTGTTCCACGAGGATCACTCCCTGCCCAAGGTCGTGATCAACACGTGGTTCGGAGTCGGCTCGAAGGAGGAGAAGTCGGGACGCACCGGCTTCGCCCACCTCTTCGAGCACCTGATGTTCATGGGCACTGGCCGCGTCCCCGGCAACCAGTTCGACGTGATCATGGAGACGGGGGGCGGATACAACAACGCGAGTACGAGCGAGAACCGGACGAACTACTACAGCGAGGGACCCAGCTCGCTCCTGCCCACGCTCCTGTGGCTCGACGCCGACCGCTTCGCGGAGCTCGCGAACCACATGAACCAGGAGAAGCTCGACGCCCAGCGCAACATCGTGCGCAACGAGCGTCGACAGACCACGGAGAACACGCCATACGGAATCGCCAGGCTCCTGCTGCCCGAGGCGCTCTACCCCGAAGACCACCCGTACCACCACCCGGTCATCGGGAGCCACGAGGACCTCGAGGCGGCGACGGTCGAGGACGTCGTCGAGTTCTTCCGCACGTACTACGTTCCGGGTAACGCCACGCTCGTCGTGGCCGGAGACTTCGATCCGGTGGCGACGCGCGAGCTCGTGGAGCGCCTGATGGGGGCGGTACCGGCGGGACCGGTTCCGTCGCCGACCCTCGCCGCTCCCGTGACGCTGGAGCGGGAGAAGCGGATCGTGGCCACGGACCGCGTCGAGTTCCCCAAGCTGTACCTCGCCTGGCACTCTCCGGCCGCCCGGGAGGCGGGGGACGGCGAGATGGAGCTCGTCGCCTCGATCCTCGCCGGAGGCCCGTCGACGCGTCTGGAGCGACGCCTCGTCCTGGAGACCGGGTTGGCCCAGGAGGTAGTCGCCTTCCAGATGTCCGGAGAGCTGGGCTCGATGTTCCATATCCAAGCCCTGGCCGCGCCGGGGGTGGACCTCGAGGAGATCGAGCGGGAGATCCTCGACGTCGTCGACGAGCTACGCCGGTCGGGGCCGACGGAGGAGGAGCTCGCCCGGGTCAAGGTCCAGCAGGAGGCGCGATTCCTGAGCCGGCTCGAGAGCCTGCGGCGGCGCGCCGACCTCATCAACTCGTACCGCCGGTCCTGGGGGGTGAGCGACGGATTCCAGCGCGACCTCGACCGGTGGCTGCAGCCGACGGCGCGGGACGTGCGGGACGTGGCGCGGGAGTATCTCGGGGAGGGGCGGGTGGACCTGCGGATCTTCCCCGAGGGGGCCGAGACGGCCGGCGACACGCTCGACGCGCGACCGGAGGACTTCCCCCGCTCCCGGTTCACCCCTCCGGAGGCCGAGACGTTCACCCTCTCGAACGGCGTCGCGGTCCACGCCGTGCCGCGGCCGGGCACGCGGCTGTTCTCGGGACAGCTCGTGGTGCGGGGAGGTGAGGTCCTCACCGCGGCCGAGCAGTCGGGGCTGTCGGCGCTCGTCGCCCGCGTGATGAACTCCGGGGCCGGCGGGCGCGACGCGGTCGAGTTCGCGGCGGCGGTCGACGGGCTCGGAGCCTCGATACGCGCGGGCGCCGGCCGCGAGGCGTTCACCGTGAGCACGAGGGGGCTCACCTCGCAGATGGACGCCACCCTCGACCTCTTCGCGGATCTCGTTCTGCGACCCAACATGGCGGAGGAGGATTTCGAGCGAGAGCGCTCGCTCGTCCTCGGCGAGATCCGGGCCCGCAAGCGTCGGGTGCAGACGGTGGCCAGCCAGGTGGCGCGGACGCTCGCCTTCGGGCGCGACGATCCGCGAGGCCGGCCGGTGGGCGGGTACGTGGAGACGGTGGAGTGCCTCGCGCTGGAGGACGTGCGCGGATCCCTGAACCTGTTCCTGCACCCGGAGAACGCGAGCTTCGTCTTCGCGGGCGACTTCGCCGTCGAGGAGCTGCGCGAGCACCTCGAGCGTCGCTTCGGCTCGTGGGAGGTCGACGCTCCGGCTCGAGCCGTCGATCTCGAGCCCCGGACGGCGCTCGAGCGGCCGGGGACGTTCGTCGTGGATCGTCCCGGCGCCCCGCAGACGATGATCGTCCTCATGCGCCCCGTGGCCTCCGAGGAGGGTCTCGATTGGACGGTTCGCGATTGTCTGACCGTGGTGCTCGGCGGCACCTTCTCGAGCCGGTTGAACCTGAACCTGCGCGAGCGCAACGGCTACTCCTACGGCGCCCGCCTGCGCATCTCCCGGAGCGCGGCGCAGCAATCCCTGACCGCGTCGTCCGCGGTGTTCACGGACAAGACGGGCGCCGCGCTGCGCGAGTTTCACAACGAGCTCGCCCTGATCTCCAAGGCGGGGATCACCGTCGACGAGCTGGGCAAGGCGCTGGAGTCCTCGCGTACCGGATTGATCGAGACGGCGGCGACAACCTCCTCGGTGGCGTCGAACCTGGCCGGGCTCGTCGCGAACGCGCGGCCTCTCGACTCCGCGGCCCGGGAGCTCGCCGAGCTCGAGGACGTCACCCTCGAGGCGGCCAACGGGGTAGCGGCGTCGGGGTTGTTCGCCTGGGAGGACCTGGCCATCGTCCTGGTCGGCGATCGCGCGACGATCGTCGAGCAGCTCGCGGCGGCGGGCTTCCCCGAGCCGATCGAGGTCACCCCGGAGGGCGATCCCGTCGAATAGCGAGGACGCCTCCCCCGTCATGATCTTCCGGTGGCTGAAACGACGACGGCGCCGCAAGATCCTCGAGGAGCCCTTTCCCGAGGAGTGGCGGGAGATCCTGGGGCGCCACGTGGCCCACTGGCGGCGTTTCTCGGCGGAGGAGCGGAGGCGTTTCGAGGAGCTGGTGGCGGTGTTCGTCGCGGAGAAGAGCTGGGAGGGGTGCGGCGGACTCGAGCTCACCGACGAGATCCGGATCACCGTCGCGGGGCAGGCCTGCCTGCTCCTGCTGAACCTCGACCACGACTACTACCGCTACGTGCGGAGCATCCTGATCTACCCGTCGACGGTCGTGGTGCACGACGAGCGCCGGGGCGGCGGCGTCGTCGGCGAGAGCACCATGCCGATCCTCGGACAGGCGATGATGCGCGGCCCGGTGCTGCTCGTGTGGGACGCGGTCCGCGCGGCGAGCGTCGATCCGGCGAAGGGACACAACGTGGTCTATCACGAGTTCGCGCACAAGCTCGACATGCTCGACGGCTCGGTGGACGGCATCCCTCCCCTCTTCACGCTCGAGCAGTTCGATGAGTGGGGAAGGGTTCTCGCCGAGCAGTACAACGACCTCCGGGAGAGGACGAGGCGGGGAAGGAAGACCCTCCTGGCGCCGTACGCCGCCACCAACCCCGCCGAGTTCTTCGCGGTGTCCACCGAGCTCTTCTTCGATCGACCGCGGCGGCTGCGCGAGCGCCGGCCGGAGCTCTATCGCGTGCTCGCGGGGTTCTACCGTCAAGATCCCGCGAACCGCTCCGCGGGCGAGCGGTAGGTGGCGAGCTCGAGCTCCTCGAAGCCGCACCGGCGCAGGGCGGCGGAGAGCTCGACGCGCATCGCCTCCGCGCGCTCCCCCTCGTCCTGCCCGACCTCCAGCCGGGCGACGCGGCCGTGGTGGCGGACGCGAAGCACGCGGAAGCCCAGATCGCGCACCATCTCCTCGGCCTCCTCCACGCGGGCGAGCCCCTCGACGGTCACCGGCGTGCCGACGGGAATGCGCGAGGCGAGGCAGGCGGAGGAGGGCTTGTCGGCGACGGGGAGGTCGTGCTCGCGGGCGTAGCGGCGCACGTCGTCCTTCGTGAAGCCCGCGTCCCGGAGGGGAGCCACGACCCCGAGCTCGTTCGCCGCCCGGACTCCCGGCCGGTCGTCGACGAGGTCGTCCGCGATCTCTCCGAAGGCGAGGGTCGGGAACCCGTGCGCCCGCGCCCACTCCTCCATCTTCCCGAACAACTCCTGCTTGCAGAAGTAGCAGCGATCGCCGGTGTTCGCGCGGTACTCCTCGCTCGACATCTCCTCGGTGGGCAGCATCTCGAGCCGCGCTCCGAGCCTCGCGGCCAGCTCCCGGGCCTCGGCGAGCTCGCGACGAGGCAGGGAGGGCGAGTCCGCCACGATCCCCACCGCCCGCTCGCCGAGGGCGGCGTGGGCGGCGTGGAGGAGCACGGAGGAGTCGACGCCTCCCGAGAAGGCGACGGCCACCCCGTCGAGGGCGGCGAGCCCCCGGCGAAGTTCGGCGACGCGGGCGGAGTGGGAGTCGTTCGTCACGCCGAGAGGATACCGCAGTCAGCGGCAGTCGATGCACTGCCCCTCGACGAGGATCGCGTCGCGGCGGGGCCCGGGCCCCACGCGCTCTCCGGGCATGACGAGGCAGCGCTCGAGCGTCGCTCCCGCCTCGACCACCGCGCCCGCGAGCACGATCGAGCCCGAGACGCACGCCTCCGGGTCGATCGCCGCGTCGGGGGCGACGTAGTCGGAGATCCCGCGGCGGGCGAGCTCACCCCGGTTGAGGGCCAGGAGGTCGGCGGGAGTGGCGAGGTTCAGGTCGTCGCGGATCACGGGCGCCGCCCGGACGCCAGCTCCTCCGTCGATCAGCACCTGGATGGCGTCGGTGATCTCGTACTCGTCGCGGAGGGCCGAGCGCGGGGTGCGCCGGATCGCGTCGAAGATCGAGTCGTCGAACACGTACTGCCCGCACCCTTTCGTCCGCGTGCGAGGCCGCGCGGGCTTCTCCTCGACCCGCAGGACCCGTCCCCCGGCGTCGGCCTCGACCGTGAAGTTGCGTCGTAGCGCCGCCTCGTCGCTCTCCTCCTTGACCGCGAGCACCGCCCGCACGTCCGGCCGCGCGTGGAGCGACAGGAGCTCGCCGAAGTCCTCGGAGAGGAAGTGAACGTCGCCGAGCAGCACCACGAAGGGATGGTCCACGACTCCCTCGAGCCGCCCGACCGCGTGGGCGATGCCGAGCGCCTCCTCCTGCGCGACGTATTCGACTCCCACGCCCATCGAGGACCCGTTCCCCACCGCGTCCCGCACGCGCGCACCGTGGCGGCCGACCACGATCACCACCTCCGAGATGCCGAGCTCGCGCAGGCGTTCGATCTGCCAGACGAGCAGCGAGCGGTCCAGGAGCGGGAGCAGCGGTTTCGGCGCGAACTCCCCGAAGGGCTGGAAGCGCCGGCCCTCGCCGGCGGCGAGGATGACCCCCACGAAGGCGCCGGGCTCGGATGCGGGTGTTCGCGTCACCCACGCACCCTACCCGGCGCGATCGGCGGGAGCAAAGGCGTACCTACTCGGTGACCTTCCGCTTGCTGATGTTGATCCCCACCCACACCATCGGAGAGTTCTGCGAGACCATGACGAGATCGGGCAGGTTGTCCGTGTTCATGTCCGCGAAGTCCACCGACATGGTGTCGAGGAGCAGAGGAAGCGTGCCCCGCACCGGGGGCTCGATGTCCGAGAAGCTGCCCGTGCCGTCTCCCTTGGCGATGAGGAGCTCGCCCCATCCGGTCGGGATGAGCAGGTCGAGGTAGTGGTTCTCGTCGTCGTTGACGTCCGCGATGATCACGCTCGCGGGGTCCGTGCCGACCTGCAGGACCTCGACGGAGAAGAAGAAGTTGTCGTAGTTCATGAGCACGAAGATGAAGTCGTACTCGTTCCCCGTGGGTGCGACGACCATGTCGATCAGCCCGTTGCCATCGAGATCGCCGAAGTCCATCGACGTGGCGACGGAGGCGATCGGAACAGACAGGGCCTCGACCAGGTTGCCTTCCCCGTCGCCGCTGAACAGCACCAGGTTCCGGTCGGCGTCCTCGATCGGACCACTCGCGTCGCCCGTCGTCGCGGCCACGTCCACGTGACCGTCGTTGTCGAGGTCCATGGTCCGGATCAGGGAGGGCGCGAACCCGACGTGGATCGGCGGTCCGGCCACGAGCTCTCCCCCGCCCTGGTTGAGCAGGATCTGGAGGCACTCGTCGCCCCCGCATCCCACCACCACGTCGGGCAGGCCGTCCTCGTTGAAGTCGGCCACGTCCACGCCGAGGGGCTTGTCGCCGACGGCGGTCACGTCCGCCGGATCGGGCTCGGTGAAGTCGCCCACCGTGCCCGGGTTGCGCAGCAGGCGCAGCTCGTCGAGCTCGTAGATCGTCACGAGAACGTCGCGGAGTCCGTCGTCGTCCATGTCCGCGATCGCCAGGTAGATGGGCGTCTCGCCGGTGGTGGGCTCGAGGGGAACCGTGGTCATCGTCTCGAGCGTGCCGTCCCCATGGCCCTCGAGGAACGACGCCGCGTCCTGCTCGGCCGAGATCGACACCGCGTCGAGATCGCCGTCGTTGTCGAGGTCGGCGGTCTTCACCGTGCGCGGCCCGTCGGCGAGGGTTGGGAAGCCGAGAGCGCCCCGATAGAATCCCTGGCCCAGTCCTTCCAGGATGCTGAGGTCCTGGGCGTTCGAGCAGAGCAGGTCGGGGATCTGGTCGTTCGAGCCCCGCTGGATCAGGGCGATGGCCCGGGGGAGCATCCCCACGCTGTAGCGCATCGGCTCGTCCCAGCTCAGCTCGCCGTTGGACAGGTGGACCGAGACCGTGTGGTCGGTGAGGACCGTGCCGATGGCGTCGGCGTACCCGTCGTCGTTCACGTCGGCGAAGATCGCCGAGGAGGTGACGCCCTCGAAGTACACGGCTTCCGTGCCTCCCGTGCCCATCCCGGAGCCGTCCCCGAGGAGCAGGAGGACCTCGTCCGCCTCGCCCTGGGCCACGGACACGTCGTCGAAGGCGTCGCCGTTGACGTCGCCGACGTTCTCCACGATCGGGAGGTAGGCGGGCTCGAAGACCATCATCGGATCCAGGAAGGCCTGCCCGTCGTAGGGGTAGGCGATCACGCGATCGGGATTGCCCCCCTCGACCTCCGATTCGCCGACCACGAGGTCGAGGTGACCGTCGTTCGCGATGTCGACGACCGTCGCGGAGAACGGACCTCCGACGTTGCCGAGGCTCGAGGAATCGAGGCTGGCGATCTCGTCGAAGTCGTCGCAGCCGCCGGCCTCGATCTGGGAGAGCTCGAGCACCGTGATCCTCTGCGCGTCGCGCATCGGCACGAAGAGGATGTCGAGGGCGGGATCGCCGGCCGCGAGGCTCCGGGGAGCCGGCACCACGTCCTTGGGATCCGCCTCGAGGTTCTCGCACGCCACCCGCTGTCCGAATTCCCCGACGTTGGGGCCCTGGAGGAAGGCCATGATGCTCGAGATCCCCGTCCCGACGTTGTAGTCGCCGCAGGCCAGGACGATGTCGAGCATGCCGTCTCCATCGAGGTCGGCGACGTTCACCTTCCATCCGTGACCCTGCGTCTCGAGATGGTAGGTGGGCGTGAAGATGCCCTGCCAGTCGCCGAAGGCGATCGTGACCTCCATCGTGTAGAAGTTCGCCTCGATCAGGTCGAGCCACGTGTCGCCGTTCAGGTCCGCCGCGACCACGTCTCCCACGTAGGCGCTGCCGAGGTGGAGGTCGCGTCGCAAGAGGAAGTCGACTTCGAGCTCCTCCACCGGCGGCGGATTCTGGCCGGTGCTGATCGAATGACCCCCGGCCTTACCGCACGCCATGGTCCCCAGGGCCGCGAGGAGAGCGAGCGCGGTCGCGGGTGCGAATGCCGAGGAAGGCCCACCGGACGTCCGGCGGGAGGTGGGAGTCTTCGCGAGAAAGTCGACTCCGCCGAGTTTGGCCTGCTTCATGGATGTAGCCGCGCGATCGGCGCGCGGGCTCGAGGATCGGGAGTTGTGAAGACGAGCGGGAGAGTTTGCGCCGAACGGCGTGCCGCCGGACGTGGACCCGCGCATCGCGAAGCGAGTCTTCCGAACGGCTCACCTGCCGTGGGCCGTCGTGATTTGGACAGGAATCGCTCCAGGTAGAAAACCCTACCCCATCCCGCGGCCCGGGGGAAATCGGCTCGTCGGAATGGCGGTGGCAGTTCTTTCCTGTGCCGGAGGAGCGTCTCTACGAGGCGTAGAGACGGATCTTGCGCACGTACTCCTCGGCGCTCCCGGAAGTCGCTTCCCTCTCGGCCTCGGTGACCTCGCGCACGATTCGCGCGGGAACGCCCGCGACGAGGGTGTGGGGAGGCACCTCGAATCCCTCGCGCACGACGGCGCCGGCGGCGACGATGGCTTCCTCGCCCACCACGGATCCCGAGAGGAGCACGGCCCCCATTCCGATCAAAGAGCGGCTGCCCACGCTCGCGCCGTGAAGAACACAGCGGTGGCCGATCGTCACCTCGTCTCCGATGACATAGGGAACGCCGGGGTCCGCGTGGATCATCGTCAGGTCCTGGACGTTCGTCCGCCGTCCGATGACGATGGGAGCATCGTCACCGCGCAGGACGCAGCTGAACCAGATCCCCGTGTCTTCGCCCAGGCTCAGCTCGCCGGTGAGCACGGCATTGGTCGCGGCCCACGCGCCCCCTTCGATCGGGCGCATCAGTCCCTTGCTCGGAAAGCTCGTCATGATTTGAAGCAGTGCCTCCGGCGAACATTTTTCCTTCGCCCGGGGGAGAAGTCCTCCCTCAACTGGAGAAGCGTTCGATCCAGTCGTCGAGCCGCAGCGCCAGGAGCAGGGTGATCCCGTTGTGCAGCCCGTGCACCGCCCACGCCGCGGCGAGCCGACCGGTGCGGAGCTGGATCACGCCCAGGAGCAGGCCGATGGCGAAGAGTGGAGCCACGAAGTGCGCGCCGTGCAGGAGGGCGAAGACGAAAGCGGTCGTAGCGAGGCCGCCCGCCGTGCCCAGCCGGTTCACGAGGAACGGTTGCAGGAAGCCGCGGAAGACCATCTCCTCAAGGAGGGGGCCCAGAACGACCGCCACGAACACCGCCTGGACGAGGGCCGCGCCGCCGAGCCCCTGGATGTCGGTCAGGACTCCCTGGGCGGGCATGTCCTGGCCGAGCCATCCCGCGATCACCGGCCAGGTGAAGTACCAGCCCAGGAGGGCCGGGAAGAGGACGAGGAAGGCCAGGGCTCCCGCCGCGACCGCTCGCAGGTTCCCCGAGGACCGCAGCCCCATGCTCGCGAGCCCGTCGGGGGCGTGGCGGATGGCGAACAGCAGGGCGAGGAGGGCGGGGGCGGCCAGGATGGCCTCGGAGAGGTACAGGCTGGTGAGAACCCCGGGGTCGGGGAGGAGGAGCCTCCCCGCGAGGAGGACGGCGAAGGCGGCGGCCGTGAAGGCCCCGGCGTGCAGGAGGGTCCAGGGTGGCGTGACCGGCCGGCCGGGTGGTTTCAGGAGCCGCAGGGTGGCGTGGGCGAGGGGAATGGCGACGAGGGCGGTCGCCAGGAGGCAGCCTCCGAGGACGAGGGCTTCGAAGCCCCCTGCGCTCGCCGTCTCCTGCGCGCTCTCCTGGACCGTGCTCACGCCTTGGCGGTCGAGCCTGCCGGGGCCTCCTTCGGAGGCGTGGTCGGTGGCGTCGGCGTGATGAGTCCCTCGGTGGGCGAGGACGCGTTCGCGTACAGCCGGCGTCCGATGCGCCCGGCGAGCCAGGCGTGGCGACCCGCGAGGCAGGCGTCGCGCATCGCCGCGGCCATGCGCAGGGGCTCGCGTGCGTGTGCGATCCCGGTGTTCAGGAGCACCCCGTCGATCCCGAGCTCCATCGCCATGCAGACGTCGCTCGCCGTTCCCACGCCGGCATCGACGATCACGGGAACGGAGACGAGCTCGAGGATGATGCGGATGCTGTTCGGATTGAGCACGCCCTGTCCGGACCCGATCGGGGAGCCGGCGGGCATGACCGCGGTGGCGCCCGCCTCTTCGAGTCGCACCGCGAGGCGGGGATCGTCCGAGGTGTAGACGAGCACGTCGAATCCGTCGTCGACCAGCTCGCGCGTGGCCTCGAGCGTCCCCACCGGATCGGGGAGCAGCGTCTTCGTGTCCCCGAGCACCTCGAGCTTGACCAGCTTTGTCCCGAGGATCTCGCGCGACAGCCGCGCCGTGCGCACCGCGCTCTCGGCATCGAAGCAGCCCGCGGTGTTCGGGAGAATCGTGTAGTGCTCGCGGTCCACGTGGTCGAGGAGCGAGGGCCCTTTTTCGGGATCGAGGTTCACGCGCCGCAGGGCGACGGTCACGCATTCGGTCCCGCTGATCTCGAGCGCGCGCTCCATTTGCTCGAAGGTTTCGTACTTGCCCGTGCCCACCAGGAGCCGGGAGTGAAAGCGGTGCCCGCCGAGGACGAGGGGCTCGTCGGCCAGATGCGCGTCTTGGGGTTCTCGTGCGTTCTTCATTGCGGGCGCATGGTACCAGGAAGGGGGGGCATGGATGCTCAGTTCGTGCGGGTCGTGGTTCGCTTCGCGGGGGGCGGGCGGGGGGTGTTTGGTGGGGCGTGTCTTTCGGGTACTCCATTCGTATGGACCGTCCCCCGCCCCCGCCCACCCCAACTGGGGTCCCCCCCCCCAGACCGGGCGCAGGGTGGCTCGGTTGCGGCCCATAACGGGCATCGATGGGAGCCCGGGGCGCGCGCCG
>CAYRXS010000045.1:0-32447 GCA_964428225.1 uncultured Planctomycetaceae bacterium | reverse complement strand
ACATGTACCTGCTCAAGAAGGCCCACCTGGGCGAGGTCAGCGTCACGATCTGGCCCGACGAGCTGAAGAAGATCTGCCGCGAGAAGAACATCCACGTCCTCGAGTAGCTCGGGAAGGCCCGAGACTCGGTGCCAGGCGCCCTCCATCACGATTCGCCATGAGACGGGTGGGTGGTCGACCCGGCGGCTCCGCGAGTCGCGGTGGAGCGCGCCTGGCACGGGACGCCCGTCGGCGGTCAATCGCCTCTCGAGTCGCTCCCCTCGTCGCCCTCCGCGGGCGCGAAGAGCTGGAGCTCGAGGATCGTCGGCTCCTGCGTCGCTTCCAGGATGCGCAGGCGGAATCGGCGCGTGACGAGCGGCTGCCCCGGATCCCTCAGTGAGTTCGCTTCAGGACCACGACGTGATCCACGAACTCGTCGGGGGGGACCTGGACGAACTCGGGGGGGACGGGCTCGTAGCCGTCGATGGGCTCGATGCGAATCTCGTAGAGACCGGGGTTCGAGAGTCTGTACCTGCGCTCTTGACCACCGCCACTCCAGCCCCAATCCCGACCCGGGCCGTCGACCTCCATGATCTTGATGTGATTCTCGATGTCCTCGATGGGCACAGGCCGATCACCCTCCCGAACGGTGACCACTATGCCGCACGCCTTCTTCAGGATTATGGTGATCTCGTTGGCGCCGGCCTGGAGCTCGAAAACGTTGCCATAGTAGGCATACGCATCCTCCGTGACACTGAGCTCCACCTGCCCGGCCGGGGCCTGAAAGCGGAAGGACGCGGTATCGGGGTCGCGTTCTGCTTGGTTCAT
This sequence comes from uncultured Planctomycetaceae bacterium, assembly GCA_964428225.1. Lineage (GTDB taxonomy): Bacteria > Planctomycetota > UBA1135 > UBA1135 > JBFMCU01. Next base: position 31,640 of record CAYRXS010000045.1, on the reverse strand, counting down.
GCTCCAGCCCGTCACCTCGACGGGTCGCTTGAAACTCCAGGCGAGATCTTCGATTTCGGCTGGCTCCCCGGTAGCCGCATCGAGGACGTGGACGACGACCTCGGCCGGCTCGCCGATCTCGATGTGGGCATCCCGCAGACCCCCGACATCCACGTGGAAGACGTGTCGCATCTCGAACTCCCGGATCAACGCTTCGTAGCGACCGGGAAGCACCTCGCCGGCCGACCAACAACGCAAGCCCGGACGCTCGGCCACGGCTTTCATGGCGCCGAGGGGGATCTCGATCCAGTCGTTCCAGTTCGTGTCCGGGAGGTCCATCGGTTCCAGAGAGAGCGTGATGTCCAGTTCCCCCCAGGCCTCCGACAGATACAGCGTTCCCTCGAAGGGTACGGGCGTCCCGAGGTCGGGTAGCTCGTCCAGCTCCAGGGTCACTGCGGTCCGCTTCCCCGCCTCCAGCTCGACCTGCTTCCACCCGAGCACGATCCGGCTGTCCTCCCACGAACGCCCCACCTCCACGCTCACCACGACCTGCCCGGGTGAGAGCCCGGTCACCAGAGTCGGCTGGTCGGGCTCGGGATACCTCTCCAGTCGGGGCCTTCCGTCGAGAGGAGCCTCGTCGTTCGAGGGAAGATTGGCCTGCAGCTCCTCCGCCGTCGGACGCACTCCGCCCGGGAACGCGTCATCGGGCATCGACTCGATCGTGCTCAACACCTCTTCCAGATCGAAGTCGGGCTTCTCGGGGAGCTCACGCACGCGCAGGAGGGGGCGCAGGTCGGGCGCCCTCTGTACACTTCGCTCCGCAACAGGGAAGAAGCCCCGCCGATCCTCGCGGTCAGGCTTCGGTGTGGGGGAAGGCGGATGGTAGTCCAGAAGCGTTACCTCTAGCTCCGCCTCGGGAACCAGGGGAAGAATCCGCTCGCCGCTCTCCTCGAAGCTGATCTCGGTGGACTTCCAGGCGAAACCGCGTGATCGAACCCACAGGTCGACATCGTTCTGGTGGCGACTCAATCCGCAGTCCTCCGGGATGATCGTCAACGGGGAGATTGCGTCCTCGAAGAGAACGTCTTCCTCCGAATAGTCTCCGGGGTGGTCGTGGTCGGAGAACTCCCAATCCGAGCATCGAACCACGGTGACGTCGGACAAGTCGGCTCCGGACTCACCGTCGATGACCCTCAGAATAGAGCTCCCCAGCCAGCACGCCCTCAGCTCCACGTGACATGCGGCTTCGACCACCAAGGGCCTGTCCGTTTCGAGTCGGGTGATGTGGTCTCCGGCGGTCAGGTCGCTGAAGCTGAGCCGATGCGCCGGATCCACCACGAGCTCGAATCGACCCTCCACGATCGGCACGGTGGGTCCGTACTCGCCGAACTCACCTTTCCAAAAGACCGCGCGGCACTCGCCGTCCTCTTCTCGGTGCTCGACGCCCTGTGCATCCACGACGACGAGAGTCCCCCGTACGAGGATCTGGCCGTCGGCGAGCATGACTGACGTGGCCTCCCGCTCGACCTCCGCGACCTCCACGACCTTGCGCGTCGGCGTCGAGGTCTCGTCGGGATTCTCGATCGGCGGGGGAACGGATGGATCCGGTTGCGTTTTCTCGACGGAGGCGTCCGAGCCCGCCTCCGCGATGTCGGTCTCGGTGGAGACCTCGGTGGATCTCGTGACGAGCCACACGAGGACCACGACGAGAGCGGCGGCCAGGACGATGGAAACCGACGGAGCAACGGAGCGCTTCATGGCAAGGAAACCTCTCGTGCGTTCCCGGAGAGGACGAGACTACCACGAGCACGGAGCGGAGGGTCGGTCGCGCTAGGAATCCTCCCCCTCGCCGGCCCCCGTGGGGGGGAAGAGCTGGAGCTCGAGGATCGTCGGCTCCTGCGTCGCTTCCAGGATGCGCAGGCGGAATCGGCGCGTGACGAGCGGCAGCCCCGAACCCCTCAGTAGATCCGCTTCAGGGCCACGACGTGATCGACGAACTCGCCGGGGGGGACCTGGACACGCTCGGTCGGTACGAGCTGGTAGCCGTCGATGGGCCCGATGCGGATCTCGTACAGGCCGGGATTCGAGGTGTTGACCCTGAACTGGCGCCCGCCGCCGCTCATGCTCCGTACCCGGCCGGAGCCATCGACGCGCACGATCTCGACGTCCTCTTGGATGAACTGGAAGGGCAGGGGCTGATCGCAGTTCCGGAACGAGAGCACGATGCCGCACAGCTTCTCGAGGGGAATGGTGATCTCGTTGGTGCCGGCCTGTAGCTCGAGGGTCTTGCCGTAGAAGGCATATGAGTCATCCATCACGCTGACATGCACTCGGCCGACCGGGGCCCAGAAGCGGAAGACCCCGGTATCGGGATCGCGCTCTGCATAGCGCTCCCCACTACTGGTCGCTTCGCCGGGTCGTTTGCACCGCCAGAAGAGATCCTCGAGATCGGCCGGCTCCTCGGTGGTCGCATCCACGATCCGGACGACGACCTGGACCTGCTCACCGACCCCGATGTGGGCGTCGAAGAGACCCCCGTCGTTCACGTCGAACACGTACTGCTCCCCGAGCTCGAGCTCCCAGATCGTCGCTTCGTAGCGACCCGGAAGCACCTCGCCGGCCGACCATCGATACAGGCCAGGGCGCTCAGCCACGGCTTCCATCTCGTCGAGTGAAACGCAAACCGAGCCGTCCCATTCGTTGTAGGGGAGGTCCATCGGCTCGAGAGAGAGCGTGACGTCCCGCTCCTCCCACGCCTCCGGCAGGTAGAGCGTTCCTGCGAAGGGCACGGGCGTACCGAGGTCGGGCAGCCCGTCCAGCTCCAGGGTCACCGAGGTCCGCTTGCCCGCCTCCAGCTCGACTGGCTTCCATGCGAGCACGATGCGGTCTTCGTCCCGGTGACCTCCAATCTCCGCGCTCACGACGACCGGGCCGGGGGCGAGCCCGGTCACCAGCGTCGGCCGCCGGGGCAAGGGCCGTCCTTCCACTCGGGGCTCTCCACCGAGCGGATCCACGTCGCCCTCGGGCATCGATTCGACGATGCGCAACGTCTCTTCAAGATCGAGGTCGGGCTCGGCGCGCCCTTCGAACTCTGGCGGGAGGTCGCGCACCCGCAGGACCGGGTGCAGCTCCGGCACCGTCTGCCCACCCGGAAAGGCTCGGGCAAACAGACGCGGCGGAGGAGGGGGCTGGTAGTTCAGGAGCGTGATCTCGAGCTCCGCCTCGGGCACCAGGGCGAGAACCCGCCCGTCGGCGTCCTTGAAGCTGACGTACGTTCTCCCCCAGGCGAATCCCGGGGCTCGCGCCCACACGTAGATGGCCCTCCACCAGCGGCCCAATTCACAGTCCTCGGGGGAGATCGTCAACGGGGAGACCGCGTTCTCGAAGAGGACCTCCTTCGGCGAGAAGTACCCGGGATGGGTATGCCGGTCGGGCTCCCAGTTCGTGCTGTACACAACCGTGATTCCGGACAGGTCGGTTCTGGTCTCAGCGTCGACGATCCTAAGAACCGAACTCTCCAGCCAATACCCCCGGAGCTCTACGTGACTCGCGGGATCGACCACGAAGGAATCGGTCGTCGCGATTCGCGTGATGCGGTCTCCGGCGGTCAGTTCGCGGAACTCGATACGCCGATTAGCTTCCACCACGAGCTCGAATCGGCCCTTCACGATCGGCACGGTGGGTTCGGAGAAGACGTCGTCCCCCTTCCACGAGATCACTCGGCATTCACCGTCTTCCTCTCGGTGCTCGACGCCTCGGGGATCCACGACGACGAGAGTCCCCCGCACGAGGATCCGGCCGTCGGCGAGCACGACCGACGTGGTCTCCGTCTCGACTTCCACGACCTCGCGCTCCGGCGTCGAGGTCTCGTCGGAAGCTACGATCGGCGGGGGAATGGTCGGGTGCGCTTGCGGTTCCGCCCCCGAGCCCGCTTCGGCGAGCCCGGTTTCCTCCGCGTCCTTGGCGGGCTTCGTGACGAGCCACACGAGGACCACGACGAGAGCGGCGGCCAGGACGATCGAAATCGACGGAGCAAAGGAGCGCTTCATGGCAAGGAAACCTCTCGTACGTCCCTGGACGAGACGAGACTACCACGAGCGCTGAGTCGGCGGTCAACCGGCCTTCGAATCCTCCTCCTCGTCGGCCTCGGAGGGAGCGAAGAGCTGGAGTTCGAGGATCGTCGGCTCCTGGGTGGCCTCGAGGATCCGCAGGCGGAACCAGCGGGCGCGGGTGGGGGCGATCGTCGTGTCGAGTTGGCCGAGCCGCTCGCCGGTGAGGAGCGTCGTCCAGGTCTCTCCGTCGCCGCACTGGATCTCGTAGCGGCGCACGCGGTTCCACGTGCCCTCGTCGACGACGACGCGATCCACGAGCGTCGGCTCGCCGAGGTCGACGGCGAGCCAGGCGGACGTCGCGCCCTCGGAGGCGCCCCAGCGGGTGCTCGCGAGACCGTCGAAGGCCTTGTCCGGCTCGTAGCCGGCGTTCTGCTGCCACGTGCTCGAGGCCGAACAGGCCTTGTCCCGGGTGAGCGGGGGCGGGGGAGGGGTGAGCTCACCGCGGATGTAGCGTCCCACCGTCTGCAGCGTGCGCACGTCGATGTCGCGGAGCTTGCCGGCGCGGTCCGGGCCGACGTCGAGCGAGAACACGTTGCGCACCTTCACCGCCTCGAGGTACGTCGCGTAGATCTCCTCCGCGGAACGACAACGATCGTCCCACTCGGGGATCGTGTAGAACCAGCGGTTCTTCGGCTCGCCGAGGATGGGGTAGGTGAACTCGGCGGCGACGTAGCCCGTGTACTTGGCGGCGGCCTTCGCGCCGTAGCCCGCCCCCGACGCGTCGCCGAGCGGCGTCGGCCGACCGTACTCGCCGAGCCGCAGGTCGCCCGCCGGCTCGCCGTGGTTGAAGCCGACGAGGCACCGCGGCTGGATCGACTTGCAGAACGCCGCCGTGTCCTCGTGGGAGAGCCCGCCGTCCGTCTGGGCGTGGTCCATCCAGAAGAACTCGATCGGACCGTAGCCGGTGAGCAGCTCGCGGAGCTGCGCCTTCTTCTGCTCGGGATCCGCGCCGCCCGGCCACGTCCAGTCGCCTTCGGAGAAGTAGAACGCGAGCCCCAGGCCGTAGTGGTCGCACCAGCGCCGCGCCTCGGCCACCACGTCGATCCCCAGCGGACTGTTCGTCACCTTCCACTCCGTGGTGTCCGTGTCCCACAGGCAGAAACCGTCGTGGTGCTTCGACAGGAGCAGGATGTAGCCCATCTCCGCTTCCTTCGCCGTCCGGCACCACTGCTCGACGTCGCAGCCGGTCGGGTTGAACCACGCGAGGTCCGTCACCCCGCGCGTCCACTCGACGTTGGCGAACGTGCTGAAGGACCAGCAGATGAACATGCCGAAGCGCAGGTCGGTGAACTCCTCCGCCCGGGGCCTGTCTTCCGGTCGGGGCTCTTGCGCGCAGGGAAGGGCTCCCGCGAGCAAGAGGGCCGCCACGATCACGAGTACGTTCTTCATTCGTCTCCTCGCTCCAGGTCGAACGCCACGCGCAGGAGCTCGCGCAGCATCTCGAAGGTCAAACCCCAGATCACCCGTTCCTCGTAGCGCCAACAGGGGAACACGCGCGCCTCGTCGCCTCGCCCGCGCCGGTACGTCGAGGCGAGCTCCCCCGAGGCCGCGAGCTCGAGCGGGAACCAGAAGGTCTCCGTCGCCTCCTCGCCGATCTCGAGCGGCGCGCTCTCGGTGCGGAGGAAGACGAAGGGCACGATGGCCATCGGGAGCAGCTGCTCGCGGGCGCGGGCCTGGATGGGGCGCAGGCGGTTCAGGAGGCGGGCGGTCCGATCCAGGTCGAGCCCGACCTCCTCGCGCGTCTCGCGCATCGCGGTGGCGAGGAGGTCCTCGTCGCCGTCCTCCTCGCGGCCGCCCGGCAGGGCGACCTGGCCCGACCACCGGTCTCCCTCGCGCTCCGTGCGGGTCAGGAGCAGCACGTGCGGCCCCCGCTCGTCCAGCCGCAGCACCATCGCCACCGCCGCGCGCCGCTCGAGCGCGTCGGAGATCGCGTCCTCGGGCCGGTGAGCCCGAAGCCTCTCGACGATGTGTTCGCAAGAGAAAGCCACGAAGGGGTACCCTGAGCGGATGATGGTACGAACAGATCGAGTCGGGCGGAAGCGCCTCGGGCTTCCGCGGGGGTGGGTCGTCGTGCTCGGGCTGCTCGCGCTCCTGGGCTGCGCGGGACCGGGCGACGGAAACGCGGCCGAGAGCGGGCTTCCCTTCCGCTTCGCCGTGCTCGCCGACGTGCAGCACGCGGACAAGGACGCGGCGGGATCGCGGCGCTATCGCGAGTCGCTCGCGAACCTCGAGCGATGCGTGGAGGACCTGAGCGGGTGCGAGCTCGCCTTCGCCGTTCACTGCGGCGACATCATCGACGGGCGCGGAACTCCCGAGGGAACGCGCGAGGATCTCCAGAACGTGCTCGCGCGGTTCGGAGAGCTCGATTGCGAGGTGCACCACGTCCTCGGCAACCACTGCCTCTCCATCCCCCGCGAAGAGCTCCTGCCGCGCCTCGGCCTCGAACGAGCGTACTACTCCTTCGCCCGCGGAGGCTGGCGGTTCATCGTCGTCGATTCGATGGCGCTCGGGACCGTCGGCGTGCCTCCCGAGGATCCCATGCACGTGCGCGCGAAGGCATGGCTCGCCGCGCACCCTACGTCGGACCATCCGAACGCCCAGTCGTGGAACGGCGGGCTCGGGGAGTCGCAGCGCGAGTGGCTCCGCGCGGAGCTCGCCGCCGCCGAAGAGATCGGAGAGCGCGTGGCCGTGTTCGCCCACCACCCCGTGCTCGCCGCGGCCTCCACGGAGGTCCACCTCGCGTGGGATCACGCCGAGGTGCTCGAGATCCTGGTCGCGTCCCCCGCCTTCGTCGCCTGGTTCAACGGGCACGACCACGCGGGCGGTTACGCGATCCACGAGGGACGGCACTTCGTGACCCTACACGGCATGATCGAGAACGCGCCCGAGGAGACCGCCTACGCGGTGGTGGAGGTCCTCCCCGACCGTCTCGAGATCCGCGGCTTCGGTCGCGCGCCGTCGCGGACGATCGTCCTGCCGCCTCTTCGCGATCAGTAACCCAGGAAGAGGTCCTGTGCGTTCGACAGGGCGTAGGACTGGATCACGCCGAAGTGGACGGCCTGCGTGAAGGCCTCGAGGCCGGCGAAGGAAGGCTCGGGCGGCACGGGGATGTCGTAGGTGGCGAGGGGGCCGGCGACGGGCAGGAGGGACAGCTGCTCGCCCAGGGGATCGGCGGTGTTCACGAGGATCGTGCGACCGTTTCCGATGGGCAGCGTGAGCGGTGAGAGAAACCCCACGAGGAGGGCGAAGTTGTGTCCGGTCGTGCCGGCCAGGTCGATGGCCGCCGAGTACGTGCCGCCGAGCACGGGCATGGTCACCGCGGAGTAGCTCGCGGGATTCGTGCCGGCGTTGCGGAAGGAGGCCGACGCCGAGGCGTGCCACTCGAACAGACACGTCGATCCCGACCAACCTCCGGCGTCTCCGTCGTGCGGCGCGCCGGCCAGGACCATCTCGTCGAGAAGCGAAACGGTCCGGCCGAGCTCGTCGCCCGCCGCCGCGTCCAGGGCCGTGAGCTCGGCCTGCTGCTGCCACGTCGTGCCCATCCGCCCGAAGACGTAGACGGAGCCCGAGTCGCCAACCGCGTCGCCGCCGTGGAGCGCTCCCACCGCGGCCGCGCCGCCGCCGAGGGCCACGGACCACCCGAAGTAGTCACCGTCCGTGCCGTCGCCGGCGGTGAGCTTCGCGTCCTGGCTCCACGCCGAGCCGTCGCGCACGAACACGTAGGCCGCGCCGGCGCCGAGGCCCGCGTCGTCGTCGCCGTACGCCCCGACGAGCGCCCGGTCGCCGAAGCAGGAGACGGAGAAGGCGAAGAAGTCGCCGGCCTCCGCGTCGCCCGGCGTGAGCTTCGTCTGCGGGCTCCAGCTCGTACCCGACCGCACGAACACATACGCGGAACCGGAGGCGCTCCCCCAGTCGTCGTCGGCATAGGCTCCGACGAGCGCCGTGGTGCCGTGGACGGAGACCGCGGCGCCGAAGCGATCGCCCGCCGCTCCGTCGTTCGCGGTGAGCTTGGCCTGCTGGCTCCAGCTCGTGCCCGTGCGCACGAACACGTAGCAGGATCCCGAGGAGTTGCCCCCGTCGTCGTCGAGGTGGGCGCCGATCAGGGCCGTGTCGCCGGACACGGAGACCGCGTGTCCGAAGTAGTCGTTGGCCGCCGCGTCGCTCGCGGTGAGCTTGGCCTGCTGGCTCCAGGCGGTGCCCGACCGTACGAAGACGTAGGCCGAGCCGGAGGCGGAGCCCCCGTCGTCGTCCTCGGGTGACCCGACGAGCGCGGTGAGGCCGGAGAGGGAGACGGAGTAGCCGAAGTGATCGTTGCTCGCGGGGTCGCTCGGGGTGAGCTTGGCCTGCTGGCTCCAGCTCGTGCCCGAGCCGACGAACACATAGGCCGATCCCGCGGCGCTCCCCCCGTCGTCGTCCCACTCCGATCCGACCAGCGCCGTATCGCCCGCCAGGGAGGCGGAGCCGCCGAAGCAGTCTCCCGGCGCCGCGTCGCCCGCGTTGAGCTTCGCCAGCTGGCTCCAGATCCACGGATCGATCGTCAGCGGGTAGGTCGCCCGCTCGTCCTCCACGAGGATGGACAGGCCATCGTCGACAGCGATGAACCGCGCCCCGAGCTCGCGGCCCGTCGCGTCCCAGGCCCGGAGGCCCGTGTAGTGCACCGCGGGCTGCCGCCCCGCCGCGGAGAAGAGGACGTCGCGTCCCCCCGGTCGGACCGTCGCCTCGAGGTCGCCCTCGACGACGAGCGCCAGCCGCAGCGGCGCGCCGGTCCGCGCCCCGGGCGGGGGCGAGGCGATCGTGAAGCCCTGCTCGATGCCGCGCTCCTCGACCACGTACCACTCGGTGACGGGGCCCCGCTCGAGCTCGAGGCGGGAGCTGCTCGCGTCGCACCGGGCCGCGCCCACCGGGATCCGCGACTCGCCGCGTCCCCATCTCGCGAGCCGCAGTCGCAGGCTCCAGGCGTCGGCGGCCCCGTCGCGGGGACGAACCTCGAGTCCCTCGCTCGACAGCACGGCCCGCAAGCCCCGGGCGGGAACGTCCGCCGTCCACCGGGCTTCCCGGGTCTGGTCGCGCAACAGGCGAGGTCGCTGCGCGGAGGCCACCGTCGAGAGGACGGCGACGCCCACGATCAGCGAGGCGACGAGCGGGGATCGGCCCATGGCGAGTCCCTCGGGGGCAGGGTGGTGACGGGGCGGTTCGGAACCCTCATGGCATCCTAGACGGAGACCGGAAATCCGGCCAGGAGGACCGGGGGATGGGGGCGCGCCGTCGCGCGGCAGGGGTGGTTCGAGCCTCGCCCGCGGGCATCCGGGCTCCTTGCGTCGCCGTCCATGCGTCAGAATCCCAGGAACAGGTCCAGCGCGTTCGAGAGCGCGAAGGGCTGCGTGCCGCCGAAGTGCACGGCCTGGGTGAAGGCCTCGATGCCGACGAAGGACAGGTCGCTCGGCACCAGGAGGTCGAAGACGACGACGGGACCGGACGCGGGGGCCAGCAAGAGCTGCTCGCCGTTGGGATCGGCGATGTCCACGAGGACCACCTGACCGCCGCCGAGCGTCCACGACAGCGGAGCGAGGTAGCCCAGGACGACCGCGGCCCAGTGTCCGGTCGTGCCGGTCAGGTTGACGGTCGTCGTGTAGGTGTTCCCGATCACGGGCATGGTGATCGCGGTGAGGCTCGCGGGGTTCGAGCCGGCGTTGCGGAACGTGGCCGAGGCCGAGGCGAAGCGCTCGAACACGTAGGCCGAGCCCGACCAGCCTCCGACGTCGTCGTCCAGGGGGGCGCCGACGAGGAGCGTATCGGCGAAGAACGAGAGGGAGCGGCCGAACTCGTCGTCCGCCGCCGTGTCCGTTCCGTGGATCTCGGAGTTCTCGAACCATGTCGTTCCCGAGAGACCGAACGCGTAGACCGATCCCGAGTCGACGGCCGCGCCGTCGCCGCGAAGCGCGGAGACCAGCGCCGTCCGGTCGATGATGGAGACGGACCATCCGAAGCGGTCACCGGGCGCGGCGTCGCTCGCGGTGAGCTTGGCCGTCTGGCTCCAGGATATTCCCACTCGTCCGAACACGTAGGCGGAGCCGGATTCGCTGCCCGCGTCGTCGTCGCCGTACGCGCCGACGATAGCTCGGTCGTTCATGTAGGAGACGGAGCTGCCGAAGAGGTCGTCCGCCGCGCCGTCGCCGGCGGTGAGCTTCGTCTGCTGATTCCAGGTCGTTCCCGTCCGCACGAACACGTAGGCGGAGCCGGACTCGCTGCCCAGGTCGTCGTCCTCGGCGGCGCCGACGAGCGCCGTGTCACCGGACAGGGAGACCGCGCCACCGAACTGGTCGCCCGGCGCGCCGTCGCTCGCGGTGAGCTTCGCCTGCTGGCTCCACAGGGTGCCCGAGCGCTCGAACACGTAGGAGGATCCCGACGCGCTCCCGCCGTCGTCGTCGAGGTAGGCGCCGATCAGCGCCGTGTCGCCGGACAGGCTGACCGACCGTCCAAAGTAGTCGTTGGCCCCGGCGTCCGGGGCGGTGAGCTTGACCTGCTGGGTCCAGTTCGTGCCGGATCGCACGAACACGTAGGTCGAGCCCGACGCGGCGCCCCCGTCGTCGTCCTCCGGAGAGCCGACGAGCGCCGTGAACCCGGAGAGGGAGACCGAGTAGCCGAAGTTGTCGTGCGACGCGGCGTCGCTGGCGGTCAGCTTCGCCTGCTGGCTCCAGGTGGTGCCGGACCGAACGAAGACGTAGGCCGATCCCGAGGAGGATCCGGCGTCGTCGTCCCACGGGGCGCCCAGCAACGCCGTGTCGCCGGAGAGCGATACGGTGTAGCCGAGCTGGTCACCGTTCGTCCCGTCGCCGGCGGTGAGCTTCGCCTCCTGGGTCCAGAGCCACGGATCGACGGTCACCGGGTACGTCGCGTGCCCGTCCTCCACGAGGATCGAGAAGCGCTCGCCATCGAGAGCGAAGCGCGCGTCCAGCTCGCGACCCGTCGCGTCCCAGGCCCGCAGGCCGGTGTACTCGACCTCGGCGCTCGTCGACGAGAAGAGCGCGTCGCGCCCTCCGGCGCGGATCTCCGCCGAGAAGCCGCCGTCGACGCCGAGCACCAGGCGCAGGGGTCGCTCGCCGGACCCCGGCGGGGGCGAGGAGATCGTGAAGCCCTGCTCGAAGCCGCGCTCGTCGTTCACGTACCACTCGGAGAGAGAGCCCCGGTCGATCACGAGGCGCGCGCCCGCGGCGGTGCACCGCGCGTCGTCCCCGACGGGCGTCAGCGTCTCGCCGCGTCCCCAGCTCTCGAGCCCCAACCGCAGGCGCCAGGGCTGCACGGTGGCATCGGCGGGGGAGAGCTCGATCCCCTCGCTCGAGAGCACGACGCGCAAGTCGTGGCGGTGATTGTCCGCGCGCCATCGCTCGTCGGTTCTCTCGGAAACCAGGGCGTAGCGCTCCGCGGAGATCGAGCGGGCGAGGGCGTCCTCGAGAGCGGGGGGAAGGACGGGCTCGGCGTCCTCTCGGGCGGCGGGAATCGCGACGAGAGCCGCGACGACGAGGGGGAACGTGGCGACGAAAGCAGGAGAACTCATGGCGAGTTCCTCCGTGAAAGGCCGTAGTGGGGCGAACTTGGTCTCATGAATCATCCTAGGCCAAGTGCGCCCATCCGGATACGTCGACCGGGATGCGCGAGCACGCTCGTGATGCGCGGGAAATCTTTTCACTCGCCACGGCCCCGTGAGAGCGGTTCGGCGAGCGTCCGCCGTCGATCGAGAACGTCGCCGTCGCTCACCGCGAAACGAACGGCCCTCTTCCCGACTACCTCGACGGAGAACGGGAAGACGAGAACGGCTCAGTGCGCGACGACGTGCACCACCCCGTCGGAGGCGTCGCCGTCCCCGTTCAGGTCCGCTCCTCCCTGTTGGCTCTCCATCCCGAGGAAGCCGATGAATCGACCGCCCACGACCGGCTCGTCCGAGGCGAGGCCCGCACTCCACGTGTGCTGCCTCGTCACGTCGTACAGGTGCAGGACCTGATCGAGCTTGTCGCCGTCCCCGTTCAGGTCGGTGTTCCCGTGCGCGGATTCGATCACGCGCAGAGCGACCAGGGTTCCGTCCACCGCGAACTGGAAGCCCGCGGGACCGGTGGCGAAGCCGAGGTTGACCAGACGAGCCGGGCCGGCCTGGTAGACGTGGAGGACGCCGTCGTTCCAGTCCGCATCCCCGTTCAGGTCCGTCTCGCCGTTCCGGTCCTCGTGCGCGGTGAAGAGCACGTTCCCGGACTCGACCTCCGGGTATTGGTTGCCGTCGAGGCCCACGTTCGTCACCGCTCCCGAAGAGACGTCGAGGACGAAGAGGACCCGGTCGCCCGTGTCCCCGTCCCCGTTGTGATCCGCCCCGCCGTCCGACGATTCGCGGACCAGGAACGCCAGCAGCCCGCCGTCGAGATCCATGCTGTACTGCATGCCCGCCCGGGCGGTGTTCGTCAACGCCGCGGGAGAGCCGCCGTACGTGTGGTAGACGGTGTCCGAGACGTCTCCATCCAGGTTGTAGTCCGTGCCCGATGCGCCCTGGGCGTACTCGACGACCTGGAAGGCGACCAGGTTGCCGTTCACGATCAGCTCGGTGGCCGCGAGGCCCAGGTTGTTCGCGATCCCCGTGAGGGGATCGACGACGTGGAGCACCTCGTCGAAGGTGTCGCCGTCGGCGTTGAGGTCGGCTCCCTGGGCGCTCTCCCGCACCAGGACCGCGACCATCGTCCCGTCGTTGGCGAGCTGGGGGGACGCGGGGTGCGCGCTGGCCGCCGTGTGGTGCGTGGTGTTGGTCGACACGAGGTGGATGGCGAGCACCGCGTCCCAGGCGTCCCCGTCGCCGTTGTAGTCCGTGCCCCCCTGGTCCTGCTCGTCGATCAGGTAGGCCACGACGTCGCCCGCGAGCTCGTAGTGAGTGCTGCTGTCGCACGTATACCCGAGGTTCCGCGTGAAGCCGAGCTGCGCATCGCGGACGTGCAGGACCTTGTCCGACACGTCGCCGTCGCTGTTCAGGTCCGCGTTCTGGCTCCCCTCGGGAACCAGGAAGGCCACCAGGTCGCCGTCGGCCTGGAAGCTGTCCACCGCGAGCCCGAGATTCACCAGCGTCGAGGTGTCGACGTCGTAGCCGTGGAGGACCAGGTCGAACGCGTCTCCGTCGCCGTTGAGGTCGGTGTTGCCGTGGTCGGTCTCGTAGACCACGAACCACGCGCGTCTCCCTTGCGCCTGGGGCCATCCTCCCCAGGCGACGGAGGCCACGCCCACGTTCGTGACCGTGTCGGTGCGGGCGTCCCAGACGTGCATCACGTGGTCCGAGACGTCGCCGTCCCCGTTCCGGTCCACGCCGGCCTGGTCGGCCTCGGAGACCTGGAACGCGAGCAGGTCGTCGCCCACCGTCACCGTGCTCGCGGCCAGGTTCAGGTTCGCCAGGCCCGTGAACGGCTGCGCCCCGGGTCCGAGCGTGGCCGGCACCTTCGTCGTGGTCTGGGCCGGGGACGTGCTCGCGAGGGCGACGGCGGCGAGGGGCACCAGCAGCGAAGCGAGAGCGACCTTCATGGCTCGGATTCCTCGGGAAGACGTGTGCCGAACGGCCGCCGACTCGTCACCGGCCGCGGTTCCGTCCGCGTTCGCATCGTGGGGGGGGAGAAGGACAGCGCAATTGTAGTCCTCGCCGTCTCGAGCGGGGGAGGCGTTTCCCTTGGGATCGCCCGCAACCCCGCACTACCCTCTGGCGATGCTCGACACGAACTTCACGACGCTCGACTGGGTGATCGTCGTCCTGTACCTCCTCGTGTCGCTCGGTATCGGAATCGCGGTTCGCAAGTCCGTCCGGGGGATGAGCGACTTCGTCTGCGCGGGCCGCGGGCTGGGCACGGCGCTCGGCGTGGCCACGCTGACCGGCACCGAGCTCGGGCTCATCACCGTGATGTACAGCGCGGAGAAGGGCTTCAACGAGGGCTTCGCGGCGTTCCACATCGCGCTGATCGCGGGCATCGTCACCTTCGTCGTGGGGGCGACGGGGTTCTTCGTGTACCGCCTGCGGGCGATGCAGGTGATGACGATCCCCGAGTTCTACGAGCGGCGATTCGGCCGGCGGACGCGAATCCTGGGGGGCATCGTCCTGTCGCTCGGCGGCATCCTGAACATGGGGCTCTTCCTGAAGATCGGCTCGATGTTCGTGGTGGGCGTCACCGGAATGTCGGAGTCGAGCCAGGCGCTTCCGGTGGTGATGATCCTCCTGATCTGCCTGGTGCTCCTGTACACGGTGCTGGGCGGGATGATCTCCGTCGTCATCACCGACTACGTGCAATTCGTCGTCCTCTCCTTCGGCTTCCTGGTGGCCACCTGGCTGGCGGTGAACCACCTCGGGTGGGACGAGATCTGGGAGACGGTGCGGGCCGAGAAGGGCCTGAAGGGCTTCGATCCCACGCACCCGGAGAGCGGATTCGGCTGGGAGTACATCCTCTGGCAGGTCTTCATCGGCGGCCTGGTGGGCTGCGCCATCTGGCCGACGGCGGTCGCGCGCGCCCTCGCCGCGGACAGTCCCCGCACCGTGAAGCGGCAGTTCATGTGGGGAAGCGTCTCCTTCCTGATCCGCTTCCTGATTCCCTACTTCTGGGGCATCTGCGCCTTCGTGTTCATCGTGAAGGGCGGCGGAGAGCTCCACGCGCGCTTCTTCGCTCCCGAGGCCGGGACCGAGGCGATGCAGAGCCTCTACGGGATGCCGATCTTCCTGGGCAAGGTCCTGCCGGCGGGGCTGCTGGGGCTCGTGACCGCGGGGATGCTCGCCGCGTTCATGTCCACGCACGACAGCTACCTGCTCTGCTGGTCCTCCGTGCTGACGCAGGACGTCGTCGCACCCCTGACCGGCGAGAAGATGTCCGAGCGAAAGCGCATTCGCCTGACGCGGATCCTCATCGTGGCTCTCGGGGGATATGTCCTCTACTGGGGTCTCTTCTACGAAGGCAACGAGGACATCTGGGACTACATGGGTGTGACGGGCACGATCTACGCGGCGGGCGCCTTCGCCCTGCTCCTGTTCGGTCTCTACTGGAAGCGCGCGAGCTCGACCGGCGCCGTCCTCGCCCTGCTCGCGGGACTGGCGGCGATCTTCGGTCTGAAGAACGTGCAGGCGGCGCTCCACCTGACCGACCTTCCCGTCGAGCTCTCCCCCGCTCGCGTCTGCCTGTTCACCCTCGTCCTCGTCGTCGTGGCCATGGTGATGGGTTCGCTGCTCTGGCCGGATCGTGACGAGACCGAGCGTTCTCCGGAGGAAGCGAGATGATCGACTTCTGGGAAGGCCTCTGGAAGATCGTGTTGCTCGTCGGCATCGCCGTCTTCGCGGTCATGGCGGTCTGGGTGACGATCTTCGGGGCGCGGGACATCGCGAAGCTGCTGCGAACGCTTCGCGAGCAGCACGAGCGGGAAGGCGACGACCCCTACTGAGACCGCGGGCATGCCGTCCCTCGAGATCTCCGTCTCCAAGGCGTGGCTCGCGCGCGCGATCGGCGTCGTCTTCGATCGCGCGTACTACCTCGACCCCTTCCACCGCCGCGAGGTCGATGCGAGGTGCCACGAGCACGTCCGTCGCGAGCTGGCCGGGCTCGACGCGTGCTTCACGGAGTCGAACCTCGGACGCCGAGCCCACATGGACGACGCCCAGGTGCTCGTGGGCGGCATCCAGCCGAACCTGATCCAGGGCATGCTGCTGGGGGCGGAGCTCGTCGCGCATCCCGCGATGGACGCCGACATCACCCCCGCCTGCGCGAAGGGGCGGGATCCCTCCGAGCTGCCGTCTCCCGAGGAGCAGCTCGAGCACGAGCTCGTCCGCCGCCTCGACCGCCAGATCGACGAGGTGCGCGCGCGCGGAGGCCTGGTCCCCATCCCTCCCTTCTTCTGGGACGCCTCGGGTCGCGCCGCGGTGCACGGCACCCTGACCACCGCCCAGAAGCTCTTCGGCGAGGACGTCCTCGTGGACCTCATCGCGAACCCGGACCGCGCGCGGCGGGCGATGGAGTGGGTGGCGGAGTCGAACGTCGCCCTCGTCCGCCACTTCGCGGAGCGGGGGGGAGTCCGGATCGCGGACGTCCACGTCGGCGAGTGCGCTTCCTGCACCGTCGGCCCCGCGCCGTGGGAGGAGCTCGTCGCCCCGACCCTCGAGCGGATGGGGGAGGCCCTCGGCCCGCTTCGCCTGCATTCGTGCGGACCGAGCGACCACCTCCTGGAGGTTTTTCGCGGGATCCGAACCCTCGGCTCCCTCGACCTCGGCGGCGAGACGTCGCTGGGAAGGGTCCGCGCCCTCTTCGGCCCGGGATTCCCCGTCAGCATCGCTCCCCCGGTGGCCTGCCTGGCCGCCGCGACGCCCGAATCCCTGCGAGAATGGGCCGGGAGGGCGCTCGAGGAGAACGAGGGGGGAGACCTCGTGATCCTCCTCCACCTCGAGCCCGACTACGCGCTCGAGATGCCGCGGGCCCTCCGGGAGGCCGTCGAAGCGGCCGGGGGCTGAACCGCTCCCGTTTTCTCTCGCGACCCGGTTCCCTTGCCCGGGTCCGATTCCTAGCATCCCTTGACCGGAATCGCGTTCCGCTTCCCCCCGGTCTTCCCTCCGGCCCCCCCGCTGATGCTCGCTCGTCTCGTTCGCCGGCTGCTGTCGTTCTCGTTGACGGCGCTCGCTTCGCTACCCCTGCTCGCCCACGATCGGGCCGAGCGCTACGGGGAGAGCTGGCGATGGGTGCGCTTCGGGGAGGAAGAGGGCCTGCCGCGAGCCGCCATCCTCGCTCTCGAGGAGTCCCCGGACGGGATCGTCTGGGTGGGTACGTCCGAGGGTCTCGTCCGGTACGACGGCTGGCAGTGGCACCCCGTCGCCGAGGACCAGGGGTTGCCCCGCGAGATCGTCCACTCCCTCTGCATCGGCCCCCGGGGCGAGGTCTGGGCCGCGCTCCCCTCCGGGGTCTACCGGGGAGGCATGGAGGGATTCGCCCGGCTCGACGTCCTCGCCGAGCACGGGATCACGTCGGTCGTCTCGCTCGCCCTCGCCGAGGACGGGGACCTCTTCGTCGTCTCGGAGCTGGAGGCGGGCAACGCCCGGAGGCTCCACCGGATCATCGATCTCGAGACCACGCCCCGCGTCCTCCTCGAGCCCCTGCTCGGGGCCTCGGACATCGCGCTGTACCGACCACGATCCGGCCGCCTGTGGGTGAGCACCGAGAAGGGCGCCTTCGTCCGTGAGGGCGAGACGTGGAGCCTGCGCCTCGCGGAGCGGCTCGGGCGCCGGGTCGTCTCCGCCCTGGACGAGAACGCCAACCTCGAGGGGATCCTCGGCATCCGGCAGAGCAATCCGGAGCAGGGGCTGTGGTCCTGGTCCGGCGACGACCCTCCGCGATCCGCGGTGTCGGAGGCGGGCGGTGTGCTCCAGGCCGCGAGCGTGTCTCCGAGCGGAGACGCGTTCGCCGTCTACGACTCGGGAGAGGTCCGGCTCCGGATCGATGGCACGTGGCGTTCGGTCGCCTCGGTCAGCCCCGTGATCCCCGGACTGACCCTCGCGCGCTACCGCGACAACGGCGACCTCTGGCTGGCGGGATCGCAGCGGCTGTACCTGCTGCGGCTGAGCTCCGAGCGGTGGACGCGCTGGCACCACGACGAGCTCTTCAGCCCGAGCGACCGGGTGAACGCTCTCGCCTTCGACGCGCAAGGCAATCTCCTCGTGGCCAGCCCGGGCGGCGTCGAGCGGCGCGCTCCGGACGGTACTCTCCTCCCGCTCCCCCCCGCGCCCGACGACGTGCCCCAGGACTTCACCGGCTTCGCGGTGGATCGGGCGGGGGGCATCTGGGGCTCGCACGGAGGCTGGATCCAGGGGCTCGTCCACGGGGACGGCACGACGTGGAGGAGGATCCTCACGGACTCCGCAGGGGGAGAGCTCGGCCTCATCCACCGGATCGCCACGGACCGTGACGGCGGGCTCTGGTTCCTCGCCCTCGCCGCCGCCGTCGAGGATTCCCGGGCGGAGGCCGGCGCGGTCCACCGGCTCGTCGACGGGCGCGTCGTGCCCTGGGAGCACTCCGGGGCGCTCGCGGGAACCCGGGTCTACGATTTCCAGGAGACGCCGGACGGGGCTCGCTGGTTCGCCACCTCCCGCGGCATCCGGCGCCTTCGCGAGGGACGGTGGACGTCCTGGGCGGCCGACGAGGGCCTGCGCCAGCCGGTTGTCTTCCGCCTGTGTCCGGATCCCGCGGGGGGGATGTGGTTCGGACAGCCCCGGAAGGGGCTGGGCCGGATCGAGGCGGACGACGTGGTCTCCTACGTCGACCTCGGCACCGCTCCCGGGGTCAACGAGATCTGGGACCTGGTCGCCGGGGAGCAGGGCGAGCTCTGGCTCACGACGCGGGCCGGCTTCCACCGCCTCCAGGGGGACGTCCTCGCCGACTTCGGCGACTTCTCGGGGTTTCCCTTCCCGCGGCTGTGGCCGGTCGTCCAGCGGGACGGGAAGGTCTACGTCGGGTCGCTCGGTCGAGGCGTCCACGTCTTCGATCCCGCGGAGCTGGCCGAGGAAGACCCGCGCGTCCGTGGCGTCGCCGTGCTCCGCAGCGGAGCGAATTCCCTCCTGCGGTGGTCGGTGGTCTCCCGCTGGGGAACGACGGGTCGCGATCTGATCGAGAGCCGGCTGCGCCTGGACGACGGCGACTGGTCCGCCTGGAGCGGCCTCCACGAGCGCGACCTGGCGGACCTGCCCTCGGGTCGCCACGGCTTCGAGATCCAGGCGCGGGGCCCCCTCGGCAACCTGAGTGACCAGGTGGCCCGCGGGGAGCTCACCATCCCCCGTCCCTGGTGGAGGGAGTCGACGTTCCTGATTCCCGTCGGTCTGCTCTGCGTCCTCGGCATCGCCGCCTGGGCCCTCGTCAATCGTCGCCGACAGCGCCACGCGGCCACGCTCCGTCGCCGAGAGGCCGTGTACCGCCAGCTCATGGAGCAGGCCTCCGACGCGATTTTCGTGGTGGATCGGGACGGCCGCTGCCGGCTGGCGAACCGGCGGGCCGCCGAGCTGACCGGCTATGCGGTGGAGGAGCTGATCGGGCGCGCGCTCACCACGCTCCTCGTCGAGACGAACGAGGGGAACGGGGCGCCGTCCGCCTCCCGGGTCGACGAGGTCTTCGTGCAGGAGTTCGAGATCGTGCACCGCAGCGGAGAACGCCTCGCGGTGGAGGTCAGCGGAAACCGGCTGGACGAGGGGCGGTTGCAGCTCATCGCCCGGGACCTGACCGCCCGCCGGCGCGTCGAGCAGCAGCGGCTCGCCTTCGAGCGTGAGCTGACCGAGATCCAGAAGCAGGAGAGCCTCGGAGAGCTGGCGCGGGGCGTCGCTCACGACTTCAACAACCTGCTCACCGTGATCCTCGGCAACACGGACCAGGTCATGGCGCAGGTGGGAGAGAGCTCCGGGGAGCGCAAACGTCTCGAGAAGGTGGTGGTCGCGGCCATGAAGGCGGGCGAGCTCACCCAGCAGTTGCTCGCCTACGCGGGACGAGGCTCGATCCGACCGCGCAGCCTCGACCTCAACGACATCGTGCAGGAGGTCGGCGATCTCCTTCGCACCTCGACCGGTCCGAGGATCAAGATCCGCACCCTGCTGACGGCGGGCCTGCCCGCGGTGCGGGCGGACGCCGAGCGCCTGCGCCAGGTGATCCTGAACCTGGCCGCGAACGCCTCGGACGCGGTCGGCGAGGGACCGGGCGAGATCCTGCTGCGCACGCGAGCCGTCCAGGCGCGCGACCTGGGATCGTCGCCGGGAGAGCACGACGTGTTCGCGCCGGAGACCGAGGTGGTCGTCGCGGAGGTGAAGGACGACGGCTCCGGCATGGACGAGCGAACGCGCGCGCGCATCTTCGAGCCGTTCTTCTCGACGAAGTTCCAGGGAAGAGGCCTGGGGCTCGCCGCGGTCCAGGGGATCGTGCGGCGACACCGCGGGATCATCATGGTGGAATCGGCGTCGGGGGTGGGATCGACGTTCTCGGTCGTCCTCCCCGCGGCGGCCGTCGAGGCCGAGGCGCCGGCCCCGGAGAGCGGGACGGTCTCGCGCGCGGTCGGACAGACGGTGCTCGTCATCGACGACGAAGAGGCGGTGTGCGAGATCACCGCCGCCATGCTCGGCAGCCTCGGCTTCCACGCGCTCACGGCCTTCGGAGGTCGCGAGGGAGTGGAGGTCTTCCGCCGGCACGCCGACGAGATCGCGTGCAGCGTCATCGATCTGACGATGCCTGGCTTCGACGGCGTCCAGACGAGGAACGCGATCCGTCGCATCGATCCCGACGCGCCGGTGCTCCTGGTCAGCGGCTTCCAGCGCGAGGGGCTCACGACGGAGGTGCCCCCGGGGCAGCATGATTTCTTCCTGCAGAAGCCCTTCTCGGCCGAGGTCCTGCGCGCTACGGTGCGCTCCCTGTTCGACGGCTCGGATCGGGAGGAAACGGATCCCGAGCGCGAGCCGGTGATGAGCGGTTCCTTGGCCGACTTCATGCACGGATTGAGACGATGAACTGCCGGATACCGTGCGCCGGGCTGGCGATCCTGCTCGCCGCCGCGTGCGCACAGACGCCTCCCGACGAAGCGCCCTCCCGCGAGGATCTCCTGCGGGACGCGCTCGCGGGCCTCTCCGCGTACGAGGCCGAGGAGACCCGGTTCGTCGATCGGGTCGTCGTCGGCGCCGCGATCGAGGACCTCGACGCGATCCTCGTCGACGTCGGTCCGGGGGGACCCGACGAGATGGAGCTCCAGGCCCTGCAATGGAAGGCGTACTGCCAGAACCTGCTCGGCACGGACTCCCTCAACCGCGGAGAGATCGAGCAGTCCCGGGAGCACTTTCGCGAGGCGATCGTGATCTGCGACCGCTCCCTCGCCGCGGATCCGGACCACGCCTGGACGCACTACGAGCGTGCGATGGCGTACTACCGGCTGGGCGAGTTCGAGGCGGCGATCCCGGGCTGCACGCGCGCGCTGGAGCTCGAGCCGTCCTGGCTGAAGCCGCTCCACTGGCAGGGGCACCTACGCACCCTCGTCGGGGACTACCCGAACGCGGTCGAGGACTTCCGCCAAGCCCTGGAGGCCTTCGAGGATCTCTGGACCCTGCACGCTCTCGCTGACGCGCAGCGCGGCCTGCGGGACTTCGTCGCGGCCCGGGCCACCTACGAGTACATCCTCGAGGGCGCCCCGCGTGACGCCGAGGCGCTGGCTCAGCTCGGCTATCTCGCCGGGCTCGCCGGAGACGAGGCGGAGGCGATCCGTCGCCTGCGCGAGGCGATCTCCCTCGAGCAGGGCGATCCCATGGTCTACCGGCGGATCTTCTGGTGGGTCTTCGCCGAGGGAGAGGAGAGGGCGGAGGCGGAGCGCGACCTGCGCTACCTCTGGGAGAACGGTCCCATCCCCGAGGCGTGGGATCGCGAGCTGGTCGGCTTCCTGCTCGGGAAGACGAGCACGGAGGAGATCCTCGCCGCCGCCGAGTCCGAGCTCGAGCGGCGAAAGTCGCAGTGGCTCCGCCCCGACGACCTCATGTGCGAGGTCTGGTACTACGTCGGCGTCCGTCGCGAGGCCGACGGCGACGACCAGGCCGCCCGGGAAGCCTTCGAGCGCGCCTGGGCGATGCCCGCGCGCAACAAGTGGGAATGGGAGCTCGCCGGCGCGCGGATCCGCTGATCCGGGGGCGGGGGACGAAGGCCACGGCCGTTTTCTGCCGATAGGCGGAGCGTGGGCGGAGCCATCCCGGCCCGCCGCCATCCGCCACCCCGCAACGGAGCTACGCCGTGGTCCCCGAACGCACTCCCCGGACGGCCCGGATCCTGCTCGGCCGCCTCGCCCTCGTCCTCCTCGCTACCGTTCCCGTCTCCGCCCAGGAGGAGGTCACCGCCCGCGACCTCGAATACCTGCTGAACCTCGAGACCGACGCGGCGGAGATCGTGACGATCATCGAGCAGGCGTCGGCCCTGGACCTCCTCGAGGAGGAGATCGAGGAGCTCGCGGAGGGAGGCGCCGACGAGCTCGTCCTCGACGCGATCCGCACCGCGATCCGCCGGAATCCGGTGAACGTGATCCTGCGGATGCGCGCCGCCGGGCGGGAAGAGTCGGAGATCATCGCCTGGATCCACGAGAAGATCCCGACGCTCGAGCTCGGCGCGAAGGACAAGCTACGGCTGTTCCGCGCGGAGCTCTCCGAGGACATCGCCGACGCCCTCGAGGGACGTTACGTGCTCCCCGGGTTCGCGAAGTACGAAGATCCTCTCGGCTTCCTGTCCATCCAGTATCCCCAAGAGTGGTCCGCGTTCGAGTTCTACGACTCCGCGGGGCTCTGGATCGTGCTCTCTCCCGAGCGCGGAGTCGAGGAGCCCAACGACTTCACGACCGGGCTCCAGATCCAGTTCGCCTACTGGCACGGCGAGCCGCCCGCGGACGTGCTCGAGTGGCACGTCCGCACGATGGACTCGTGGATCGCCTCCAACCAGGCCGAGTTCGGGGTCGCGCGCATCGACGGGCCGGAGGGTGAGCCGGTCGCGATGCGGTTGTCGGGCGTCGACGCCGTCCGGCAGACCGTCCTCGTGCGGATGAAGGACACGAAGTGCAAGGAGCACGTCGTCCAGGCCGTCGAGGACGGCACCAAGTTCTTCATGGAGGGAATCGCCCCCGAGGCGGAGTTCGAGAACCGCCGCGAGGTCTTCGAGACGATGCTGGACACCTGCCGGCTCTTCCCGAGGCGGATGAACGTCGCCCGCGCCGCGACCCCGATGCCGGCCAACGAGATCCTCCAGAGGTTCAAGGAGTCGGTCGTCCAGATCCGGACCGAGACCGGGTACGGGAGCGGCTTCTTCGTGCGCGACGACGGGCTGGTGTTGACGAACCACCACGTCGTCTGCGCCCGGGACAACCACGTGCCCTGCGCCGATCCCGCGAACATGCAGCTCGCCCGGAACATCGAGATCCTCTGGGACGCGACGGTCGGCCCGACCCGGCCCGGGGAGGCGCGGCGGACGGTGCGGGCGGAGCTTCTCGACACGGTCTACTTCACGCGGCCTCACGCGGACCTCGCCCTGCTGCGGGCCGCGCGCTCGAGCGAGCCCTACGAGGCCCTGCCGTGGTCGCCGGCCCGCAACGGCCTCACCCGCATCGGCGATCCCGTGGTGGCCATCGGCTTCCCCAAGCCCTCCTCGATGGGGGAGGGCAACATCTTCCAGACGGAGGGGACGGTGGCGACCATCCGCTACGTCTCCTCGCCCCTGAGCGGCGTGAGCGACATCGCGGCGCTCGACGACCTCATGACGAGCGCCGAGATCAACGGCGGCAACAGCGGCGGCCCGTGCATCAACCTGCACACGGGATCGGTCGTCGGTCTGAACACGTACACCCCGTTGACGCTCACCGGACAGGAGCTCGACTACGCCGGGGTCTGCCTGATCGATCACGCTCTCTACCACTTCCCCCAGATCCGCTGGTATCCGCGGGACGGGCTCACGAGCGCCGAGCTGCACCTGGAGCTGGCGGACAGCCTGCTCACGCGCGGCAACTTCCGGGCGGCGAAGGTGGAGCTCGACGCCGCCGGGGCGGACCCGTATTTGCTGGATCCCGGACAGCGCGCCAACCTGCGGTACGGCTACGCGCGGTACTACCAGAGCATCGGCGATCAGGCGGCCTACGAGCAGAGCCTCCGCCAAGCGCTCTACGAGGACGACTCGCACACCGACAGCCTCGTCGCGAGCGCGTACCTGGCCATGAGCCGGGGCGACGGCGCGAGCGCGCTGCTCATGGGCGACAAGCTCGTGGCGGACCATCCCGGCGACTACGAGCACCGCTACTACCGCGCGGGTCTCTACCGGCTCGCGGGGAGGCCCGAGGACGCCATGGCCGACCTCGGCGCGGCCCTGGAGCTGGGGGGCGACTTCGACGCCAACGTTCACGCCCTGCGCGGTCGCCTCCACCTCGACGGGGGAGACGTTCCCTCCGCGAAGGCGAGCTACGAATGGGGTATCCGGGAGACTTCGACGTGCGTCGACTGCTACTTCGGTCTGGCGGACTGCTTCCTCGCGGAGGGCAACGAGGACGCCGCGCTCATCGAGATCTCCCGCTGCCTCGAGCAGAATCCCGATCGTCCCGAGGTGCTCGGTCGATACGGGCGATACCTCCGCGATCGTCTCGGGCGCAGCGCGGACGCGATCGATCCCCTGTCGAAGGCCATCGTGCTCGCCCGCTCCGAGCGGGGCAGGCCGGCCCGCGAGGATTGCTTCGCCCTCCTGAGGTCCGTCGAAGACCTCGCTCCGAGCGGAGACGATCCCCTCCTCGGCCTCGTCTTCCACGTGGCCGGCCTGATCCACGATCACTACCCCGACGCGCGGTCCTCCGCGCACACGTGGTTCGCGTGGTACTGGAACCAGTTCGATCGTTCCGGCCTGACGAGAGCCCACTACCTCGCGGCGGGTGATACGAGAGCCGACGAGCTTCCCGCGGCGGCCTTCACGCTGGCCGACGTCCGGCTCATGCTGCAGCTCGCGTATTCCGTCGAGCTGTTCGGCGACGTGGTCGGCGCCGGCAGCCTCGGCTTCTTCCTGTCCGACCAGGCACTCGCGAGCCTCGGCGAGCTCCTCACTCCGGGCCACGTGATGATCCTCCTCTCGCGGTCCGTGAGCGACCAGATGCTCGGGAGCGCGGACCTCGCGGCCGGGGCCGCCATCGAGTTCACCGGCGACTACATCGAGGTCGGTGACGATGCCGCCTACGGGCGCTACCGCTTGACGAACGGCACGCCGCTTCCCCTCTGCAACCTCGTGCTGCGCTACACGTTCCTCGACGGCGAGGCTCGGGTACTGACGGTCTTCGACGAGCTCGTCGACTACCGCGTCCTCGCGTCGGGTGAGAGCCTGGAGACGGACTTCTACTACCCGTCCTGGGAGTCCCTGGAGCAGCGGGGAATCGGGCGCGAGGAGGCCCGGCGCTTCGTCATCCGCGTGGTCTCCGCGTGCAACGCCGCGTACCTGGGCGACGTGAGGGTGACCCGCCTGGGATCGCTCCCCGAGGGCGTGGAGCTCGACGTCACCAGCGTGTCGCCGATGTTCCGGATGACCGACCTCGAGGCCGAGATCGCGTTCCTCGACGGCGCCGGCGCTCCCATCCTCCACGAGAGCGGAGGGTGGCCGTTGACCGAGGTGAGGTCGTTCCCCGGATCGCGGCTCGAGCCCGGAACCACGCAGACCCTGCTCGTCGCCGACTGGGTGAACCTGGACTACCTGCGCTCGATCGGGATGCCCGTCACGGACGACATCACCTTCCAGATCCGGGTGGTCGGCGCCTCGATCGAGCCGGCGTTCTAGGTCGGGAACGGGCGAGCGTACGGTATCGTGCGCCTGCTGACCGCAGGAGGTTCCCGATGCCGAAGACGTCCATGCTGTGGTGGGCGGCGCTCGCCGTCCTCGCTCTCGTTCCCTCCGCCCTCTCCTGCCGGACGAGCGACGGTCTCGGCGGCCTGCTCGAGCTCGAGGACGGGCGCAGCCGCCGGGAGACGTCCACCCGGACGCTGCCCGACGGCCGTCCCGATCCGGACAGCAACTACGACAACTTCCGGGTGAAGCCGGGCGAGACGCACGTGCTCGCCGACCTCGAGGGCCCGGGCATCGTGAGGCACGTCTGGATGACCTTCCTCGGCCCCGAGCCGCATCCCTGGGCGAAGGAGGGCGCGGCGAGTCACAAGGACATGGTGCTGCGCATCTTCTGGGACGGCCGCGACGAGCCCGGCGTCGAGGCCCCGGTGGGGGACTTCTTCGCGAGCGGTTTCGGCGAGCGGATGACCGTGGAGAGCCTGCCCGTGCTCGTGGAGAACGGCGCCTCTTACAACTGCTTCTGGCAGATGCCCTTCCGCGAGTCGGCGCGGATCGAGATCGAGAACGACTCCGACAAGGAGATCGCGCTGCTCTACTACAACGTCGACTGGATCGAGAAGGACTCGCTGCCCGCCGACACGCCGTACTTCCACGCCCAGTACCGCCAGGAGTACCCGCTCGCCGCGGGCAGCGGCGACTACGTGATCTTCCGGGGCGAAGGGCGCGGCCACTACGTCGGCACGGTCCTGTCCGTCCGCTCGCGCAGCCCGGGATGGTTCGGCGAGGGCGACCTGAAGGTCCGGATCGACGGCGAGGACGAGCCCTCGATCTGGGGCACGGGCACGGAGGACTACTTCCTGTGCGCGTGGGGGCTCCGCGAGGGCTGCTATCCCTACTTCGGCGTGCCGATGACCGACGGCGGCTTCACGCTCGGCGGCAAGAGCTGCGCCTACCGCTGGCACCTCGAGGATCCGATCGTCTACCAGGAGGGGATCGAGGTCGCCGTCGAGCGCATGGGCTGGATCGCGCGCGACGAGAATCCGAAGTACGAGAGCATGAGCTGGAACGAGCGCCAGGACGACTACGCGAGCGTGGCCTTCTGGTATCAGCTCGGCGAGCCGAAGCGCTTCGCGACCGTTCCCCCGTGCGAGGAGCGCCGCCTCCCCGAGATCGACGTCGTCATCCCCGGCCGCGACTTCGTGGCCGCGGAGCACCACGGCGAAGGCCCCGCCCAGGTCCAGGAGGGAGCCCTCTGGAGCGGCGGCTCGCAGATGCTCTACCGCCCCTCCTCCGCCGAGAACGCCTGGGTCGAGATCCCCTTCGAGGTGGATCGCCGCCGCCCGTTACGGCTCGTGTTGAAGCTGACCACGTCCTACGACTTCGGAACCTGGGACGTGCTCCTCGACGGCGTGAAGCTGCGCGAGGACCTCGACCTCTACACGCCGGAGACGGATGTGCGCGAGTTCCCGCTCCTCGACTTCTGGCCCGCGGCCGGTCCCCACGTCCTGCGCCTCGAGTGCACGGGCAAGAGCCCCGCCTCGACGAAGCACTGGCTCGGCCTCGACTCCCTGCGCCTGCGCGAACGCCGCCCCCGCGTCGAGGAGTACGGCTGGGATCGGGACAAGGACTGGAGGACGGAGCGGATCCTGTACTGACTCTCCGCACCCCCAAAGCTCGAGGACGCGTCGAGGACCTCACGCCGTCGAGGCGCTCTCCCTCTGACGTGGGAGCATCTGGTAGTGTCGCCGCAGGATGATGTCGGATACGCGAGGATTCCCGGTCACGATCCGTCCCCCCGAGGCACGGAAGGGGTGGAGCATGGAACAGTCCAGCGAATCCCCCGACACCCTCGCCCTGCTCGAGAACGCGGCGTGGGTGCGCCGGTTGGCGCGAAGGCTCGTTGCCGATGCCCACCGGGCGGAGGACGTGGCCCAGGACGTGCTCGCTTCCGCCCTCGAGCATCCGCCGTCTTTCGCGGGGAACGCCCGTCGACTGCGGAAGTGGCTGGGAGGAGCTACACGACACTTTGCCTCACACCTTCGGCGGCGGGAAACCGAGCGACCGAGCCGAGAAGCCCGGGCGGCGCGGCCCGAGGCTGGCGACGGGGGGGCGGCGGCCGTGGACCGTCTCCATCTGCACCAGCGGCTCGTGCGGGCGGTGCTCGCCCTGGACGAGCCCTACCGCTCGACGATCGTGCAGCGCTTCTTCGACGAGCTCACCCCCCGCGAGATCGGCCGCCGGGCGGGCGTGCCCTCCGCCACCGTGCGCAAGCGCCTCTCGCGCGGGCTCGTGAAGCTTCGACGCGGGCTCGATCGGGAGTTCGACGGGGATCGCCGAGCCTGGGGCGCGGCGTTGACCGCCCTGGTCGAGGCGGGCGCCGTGGCGGGGATCCCGCTCGCCGTTCCCCTGCTCGCCGCGGTAGCCGTCGCCGTCACCATCGTCGTCTGGCCATACGGGGAGACACCGGCGAGAGATGGCACCGACGAGGACGCGAGGGTAGCTTCCGGGATTGGCGTGCTTCCCGAGTGCGAGGAGGAAGGGCATCTCGAACCTCCTCCCGAATCGAGCGATGGAGCACGGCGGCCGATCGGGGCGCAATCGAGAGGGGGCGGCGGTCTCGCGAGCGTAGCGCCCGAGGAAGAAGGCACG
Source organism: uncultured Planctomycetaceae bacterium (assembly GCA_964428225.1). GTDB lineage: Bacteria > Planctomycetota > UBA1135 > UBA1135 > JBFMCU01. The sequence continues at coordinate 3,571 of CAYRXS010000045.1, read as the reverse complement.
GTGCTCTCCGGCTGGCTGCTCGAGGACGGGCACTCGCCGTGCGAGCCGTTCACGATTGAGGTGCGAGCGAACGAGCCCGGCGATTCGACTCCTCGCGAGGTCGTCGTGGATCAGGACGGCACGTTTCGGTGCGAGGAGCTTCCCGCCGACTGGTCGGGCACCCTGCGCCTTCCGGACACCCACTGGTTTCTCGAGGCACCACCCGGGGGCACAATCGGGGAGTACTCGTTCCGGTTCCTCCACCTACCGGCTCCGCAGGAGGCGCTCACCCTGCGGACGACCCGCCTGCCCGTGATCCGAGGACGAGTGGTGGACGGCGATACGGGCGATCCCCTCGCGGACGTGGGGCTGGACGTCTGCGTCGGGTTTGGTGACGGAGAAGACACTCCGATCACCGGGACTCGCACCAAGGCGGACGGCCGATTCCTCGTCGGGCTGTCCCCCGGCTCGTCCTTGAAGCGGGACCGGTGGCGGGATCCCGGGCAGCGTTCCGCGATCGCCGACGTCCAACTACGAGTGCTGGGCGAGGGATCGTACTTGGACGTTGGGCGGTTCCTGCAGCCCGAGGACCTGGGCCCAGACGGCGATGTGGGCGACATCCGGCTGTTCCGGGGATCGCCCCGGTACTTCCTCGTCCGGGACCGGACGGGCCGGCCGGTCGAGGGGGCCTTCGTCGAGGCGGGCTGGCTGAGCGAGCCCACCGATGCCGAGGGGCGCGTCCTCGTCACCGGCCTGCCCGCCGAGCGGGAATCCGTGCGGGTCGGCGCGCCAACCTACGGGATCCGCCGGGTTCCTCTCGGACCGGAGGGCCGGACTCCGGAAGACCCCATGATGGTCGTCCTCGAGAAGGGCAACCGGCTCGAGCTCGTCGTTCTCGACGCTGCGGGAGCCGGAATCGAGAACGTGCAGGTGCGAATCGAGGGCGAAGGACGCCTGTTCGAGACGGGCCACCCCGGGACCCCGACTCGGATCCACAAGGAGCTGGGTACCGGGACCTTCTCGTGCTCGTCGTGGATGGAGGACGAAGGCGGCTGGACCGTGTTCCTCACCGATGAGCGGGGCCGGGTCTCTCTCGTGGACCTCCTCCCCGGTCTCCTCCTGGGAATCGACGTGCTAGACGCCTCCCGGAAGCCCCGGTTCTCCACATCCGTGCACGCACCGGGCTTCGCCGAGCTCGCTCGCTACGAGCTCCGGATCGAGGATGGTGCGCTCATTGAATCCCGCGCCGTCAATCGGTGACCAGGACAACGTGGGTGGTCTCGTCGGCGAGGCCGGGGACAAACAGACCGACCCCAGGTCTTCCCCGCCCCGGCACTTGCCGGGAATGCGAAAAGCGGCCGGCGCAGGGTCGCCACGAGCGCCTCCTGGGCGACGTCCTCCGCGAGGTTCTCGTCGCGCAGCATCCGCTGCGCGAGGGCTCGCACCCACTCCGCGCGGGCGAGCAGGACTTCGGGAGAGGCGGTGAGCTCGGGGCCGTCCATGGGTCTTCATCCTGGAGTTCCCCCCGAGACTCCGGGCGTTTCGCGGAATCCGGAGATTCGCCCGGAATCTCCGGCATTCGTCGCCGGCCGACCGCGCGATCCGGCGTCCTCCGATCTTCGGAAAGTACATCCCGAGCGTCCGTCTCGACGAGATCGCTCGCGAGAGGATGCCGAAGAACGAGGACTCACTCCGTGAGTACGGTGCGTCCGATCGTTACAAGAGGAGTGTGGTATCCCTCTCCGCTCGCCCCCGACGCTCGTCGCTCGAGGGGGGCGACGTCTCGGGACGAAACAGCATCACGGTTTCGACCGCGCGCGCGCGGGATTCCGGGAGAGAGCTCTTGGAGGAAGCATGACGACGGAGATCTCGGTGGAATTCACCCGACTGCTCGCACGGTTCGAGGCCGAGCTCGAGATCCTCTCCGACAAGCCCGAGGAATCGGTGGAGGGCGCCCTGCGCGCGCTCTGGTTCACCGCGGCCGGAGACGCCCGCTCGGTGGAGGCGGTTCTCGAGGAGCCGGAGCTGCCGGAGCTCGGTACGACGGAGTGCGAGGTCCTGGAGGAGCTCGTGGAGGCGCGCCTGGAGGGCACGCCGCTCGCGCACCTGACGAGACGCCAGCGGTTCATGGGAGTGGACATGCTGTCGAGCCCGGAGGCGCTCATCCCCCGCAAGGAGACGGAGATCCTCGGGGGGGCGGCGCTCGAGCACCTGCGAGCGTGCTGCGACGAGCGGGGAGAGGCCGTGGTGGTCGACGCCTGCACCGGCTCCGGCAACCTGGCCCTGGCCCTCGCCTGGAACGAGCCCCGCTGCCGGGTCTACGGGACCGACCTGTCCGAGGAGGCGGTGGCCCTCGCGAGCGAGAACGCCGAATACCTGGGGCTCTCGTCCCGCGTCGACTTCCGCGCGGGCGACCTGTTCGCGCCCCTCGAGGAGGAGTGGTGGGGACGGATCGACCTCCTGACGTGCAACCCGCCCTACATCTCGAGCGCCAAGATCGAGACGCTGGCCGAGGAGATCTCGCGGCACGAGCCCCACCTCGCCTTCGACGGAGGACCCTTCGGGGTCGCCATCCTGGCCCGGCTCATCGGAGAGGCGCCGCGGCTGCTCAAGGCCGAGTCCTGGCTGTGCTTCGAGCTCGGCCTGGGCCAGGGCCTCTCGATGAAGAAGCGACTGGAGAAGATGGAGTCCTTCGAGGACGTGCGCATCTACGAGGACGCGGAGGGAGAGATCCGCGCCCTGGCGGCCCGGACCCCCTAGCGTTCCGGCCGCGGCGATCCGGGGCGCGGCGGCTCAGCTCGTGCCGAGGATCAGGTCGTAGGCGTTGTGCAGGTTGATGCCGCCGCCGCCGCCCATGCCGAAGCCCTGCGTGAAGGCCGCGAAGCCGCACAGGGCCGCGTCCCCCGGGATGGGAACCGAGAAGCCCACCACGCCGGCTCCCGCCTTGACCCCGAGCCCCATGAGCTCGCCGTTCAGATCGGCGATGTTGACCAGGAGCCAGTCGTCGGGACCGGGCAGGTAGAACTGCAGGGGCGAGAGGTGGCCCACGACGCCGGCGAGCGTGTTGCTCATCCCCGTGTTGTCGACGCTCGCATCCCAGGTCGCGCCCAGCACCGGCGCCGAAGCGCTGTAGCCGGTGGGGTTCGTCCCCCCCGCGTCGTTGCGGAACGTGGCGCTGGCCGGAATGTTGCCGCGGAACGCGAGTCCCGAGAAGCCGTTGATGCTCCCGGTCGGACCGACCAGGGTCATCGCCCCCGTGTTCGGGTCGCACGTGTAGAGGTTCTTCGTTGCGCCCGTGTATCCGTCGACGACGTACAGGTCGCCGGTGATCGGATCGAAGTCCATCCCCGCGACCTCGCCCAGCGAGACGCTCAACGGCGCGAAGCTTTGGACGTAGCCGCTGGTCTTGTCGATCTGGATGATGTGCTCCAGGTTCGTGTCGAGCACGAAGCAGTTCCCTGCGGCGTCGAACGCCATCCCCGACAGGTCGATGCCGTAGATGTTGATCATTCCGATCAGGGTGGCGGCCCCGGTCGAGAGACTTAGCGTGAAGAACCAGTACTGGTACCCCACGTAGTTCTGGATGCCGTAC
>CAYRXS010000044.1:0-32517 GCA_964428225.1 uncultured Planctomycetaceae bacterium | reverse complement strand
GAGTCCGACGCCGAGTACAACTACACCCAAGGCATCGCCCGAGGTGGCCTGATCGCGATGAAGGCTATCAACGCCATGCCGACACACGAGGACCACAGCCGCGCCGACCGCGTGTCACAGTACTTCGTTAGGGCTGACTGCGTTGAGGTTATCAGACGAGCCATCGACGCAGCGCGGGGAGGGGAGAAGGCTCACGATTCTGGACACTAGCCCCCCTGCGGCCCACGATTCTGGACGCTACCGTGCCCCGCCGAGTCCCCCTTGATCCACCACCGCATCAGCAGCCCCGTCAACTCTCGCGTCGCGTAACTGTCGCATGGCGTGTAGCCGTGGATGTGCTCGTCCAGATACCGCCGCGCCTCTGCCGTTGCGCGCAGGTAGGTCACGAGAATCGGCTCACCGCTCGTCGATGACTTCGACGGCATCCTCGCTCCACACATTCGATACCTCTTCGGTGTCCGGGTCGAAACCATACAGCTCGCGGTGCGCTCTGACGTACTGCTCGAACGGCTCGCGATACCATTCCAGCATCCTCTCGGCGAGTGCCTTGCAGCGGCGCAGCGTGATCTTGCGCTTGTGGGCGCTCATGCTCGCGGGAGGCTTCGTGCCGTTCTTCGCGCTGAGCTTAGCCGCCATCGCTGCCCCCAAACCTCACCGTCACCGGGCCGCGCTCACCGGGCCGCACGAGGTAGAGGTTGCTCTCCTGCGCCAGCCCCACGTCCTCGTTGAAGTAGGCCAACCGCTGCATCGGGTATCCCGCCGCCTTCAGGTGCTCGAGGACGTAGGGATCATCGGCGCTTTGGGTCGTGCCGTTGAGCCGCCACTCCGTGTAGTTGACAACCGCCATTGCCGTCTGGTGAAAGTGGGACGCCCACAGGTAGTCCCAGCCCTCCGACGGGATCGACTGGAACCAGCCGTGTGTCGCCCGCTGCACTCCGTAGTGCGGAATCCCCGCGAAGCCGCCCCGGATCTGGTGGCCGTGGACGATCAGGTTCTTCCACCCACCGGGCATCGTGTCGATCGCGTAGAAATCGTGGGAGATGTTGAAGGTGAGGCGCCCCACGAGCTCGCGGCGGGGGTAGACATCACTACCCAAGAGTTGGGCTTTCACTAACTCTGCGACCACTGTGTCCCAGTTCGTCTCCGGGTGCGCAGCCTTGTCGTCCCGCCCGTGGTTCCCCGGCACCCATACCGTCTCGACGCGCCGGAAGCTGCCGAGCAGGAGCAGGATCAGCTTCGCGAAGATCGAGGGTGCGCGAACCACCGCCTGCCGGAGGAGTGACGACTCGATCAGGTGCGCCTGGGTCGGGAAGATCCTTTCACCCTCAACAAGGTCTCCGGTGAAGTAGACCCTTACCTCGTCGCAGCGGTAGGAGGGTCGGAGATCCTGGGTCAGCCGGATCGCCTTCTCACCCGCCTGAAGGATACGCTCCTCGCCCACGTCCATGTTGTAGGTGGCGGTCCGCTTCCCGAGCTGGGTGTCGGAAATCTGGAGGACGGCGGTGCGGGTCTCCTTCTTCCGCCTGTCGCGGGGTGGAGCAGATGGAACGGCGAGATCAGGCGCCTTCTCTGTCGCCTCGCGTACCGCGTCGAGTAGGACCGTGTACTTGCTGCGGTAGCGGTCGAGCTTGCGCTGGAGTACCGCCACGTCACTACGGAAGACGCGGGTCTCGTCGTCCTTCCACTGTTGGAGCCGCTGGAGATCGCTCTGTTCCCGCGCGACCTGAGCAGCCTGCTCCTCCTCACTTGCCACGTTCTTGCTCCTCCACCTTGGCCCAGAGATCGGGCTCGTGGTTCACGAGGTGCGAGCGGAACGCCGTCTTCTCGCGGTTGTAGCCGTAGACCTTTTTGAGCGTCTCGTGGATGTGAGAGACAGAGAGCTCTGGGCGCTCCTCGATCTTGACCATCAGCATCCCGCGAATGCGCTCGCGCCACGGTGACTGGCAGGAGCTGCAAATTCGGCCGCCGCGAGCGGACGGCTCGATACTGCGGGCGATCTCCGCCGCCTGCTGTTCCTCAGTCAGGGCTCTCTTCGGCATCGAGTACCTCATCGCGCCGGCGGTACTTGAGCCAGATCGGCCACGAGCCCACGAACAGCCCGAGCCTGCCGCACCAGCCCCAGAACCACCCCGCGCTCGCGACCTCTTGCCCACCCCGCGCCACCGCGAACCAGACCTGATTCGACTCGACGTAGCCGATCTTGCGGCCACCCAGCCCGAGCCGGCCGTACTGGAATAAGTAGTCGTGTACGATCCCAGCCACATCCATCCGATGCATCGCTGGTCCCGGGAGCCAGCGCGGCCAGCTCGAGAAGTCGGTCACGAAGCCCTCGGGAATCAGCACGAGCTCGCCGCCGATCGAGAGACGGAGAGGCCGGATCAGCCGGCGGCGCCCGTCGGGGAGCCGCTCGGTCTGAATCGGGCCGGGGGGCAGCATCTTGACTGTCGCGGTCATGGATTTCCCCCCGATACCCCGTCGTCCACGAGCAAATCCACCCCTTCGGAGAGCAGCCCCACCGAACCACCGGCCACAGCACCCGGGAGTCCCGCTGCGAGTCCGCCCGCAACGACGCCGGCAAGGGTTGGCGACATTTCCGCCGTCTCCATTTTCACCTCCCGGGCAGAAACGCTGTACTCGCCCGAGCGGAACCACTCCGAGATGACGATCACCTCGCCGCTCTCGCGCTTCACCGCGATTCCTGCGCAGCCGGCCATAAGGACTGGAATACAGATCATCAGGATAATCGGCACCGCGAGTGCAAATCGTCCCGCCTTGGCCCGGCTGATCGGGAATGCGTTCCCGATCTGGCGGATTGAAGGTGAGCCTTTCAATTTCTTGGTCAACCTGGGAAAAGTCATGTCTCCCACCCTCCGGGGTGATCCTCGATCAAGAACTCGTGCTGGTCCTCGATCCCGATGCAGTCGAGCACGTAGCGATGCGCCGCACCCCGCGCGCCCAGCATCGGGACGTTCACCTCAAGCGACATGGACAGGCCGAAGGCGATGCAGCCCCGGAGGTCGCGGGCGTACCGAGCCGGGTGCAGGACGCAGGCGTATCGGGCGCAATCGGGATCCTCCCAGTGAGAGACCGTCCCGCCCACGAGGGCGAAGGTTCCCGTGTAGCGATCCCCGTGATGCTCCTCGAGCCGGTACATGCCCGCAGGGATACAGGAGACGAACCGCTGGTTATCCCTCCACGGCGCCTCCATCGACCAGCACTCCCAGCGACCGAGACTGAGCCGGCCCAGCATCCCACCGTCGCCGAAGTCTGCGAACCGCTTGAGGGTCAGGCGCACGGCTCACTCCTTCTGGAGTATGTCCTTGATGTCGTCGAGCTTCGTGTCGATCGAGGCGAACTTCGTCTGAAGCCTTACCACGTCTTTCTCAGCCTGCTGGATCTTCTCACAGTGCTTCGACTGGTGAGCTTCGGTCTTCGCCACCTTCTCCGCCGTCGCGGACGACTGCGCCCAGGTGTTGGCCGCCGCCAAGAACGCCGCCACCACGAGCGTCCCGACTACACCAAGAGCCCAGTTCACAAGGCGCCCGTTTCGCGTTCCGTTCAGCGGCATGGCAGCATCCTCCTATGGCACAGTCACGTCCGGTGGCTTCGATCCGAACGGGATCAGCATCGGCTCCGCGGGCGCACCGAACACTACGTGGGCCGAGTTCAGCGAGTCCGCGTAGAAGTCTCCGGTGCAGTCGGGAGCGGTGAAAGCGCGAGCCTTCAGGATCGCAGGCGAGCCGTCCCCCGGCGCCTCGACGGCCACCTCGGAGAACGCGACCACCTGGCCGGGCGTCACGTCCGACGCGCACACGAGATTTACCGCACCGCTTGCGGCGTTCATCTGCACAATCGCAAGAGAGGCGGCATCCACCACGCCCTCTTGGTAGGCGCCCATCTCTGCGGTGATCTGTACCGTGCCCGTCACCAGCGGAGGGTAGAGGTCCGCGGGCTGAGCAACTGCGGCGAACGGCAGAGCGAGGAAGACCAGAAGGAGTGCGAGCCTCACGCTGGAACCTCCGCGACGTAGACCTGGCTGCGCCCTGTCTCGTCTGAGTCGTAGATGATCTGTGACCCGTCTGGGCTCCAAACCGGGTGCATGTGCGTGCCCTCGGGCTTGCCCGCGCCGTAGGTAGAACCGACGTTGAGCAACTTGCCACCCTCGCCCGTCTCCGCGTCGATCAGGTGGAGAGCGAACGCTCCCGGGACGTAGCTCTCCGAGGCGATCCGCCTGCCATCGGGGCTCACCACGGGATGCGATCCGGGCGATCCGTAGGCGCGGCGGTCGCCGGTCAGCAGGTGGCGCCCGCTCCCATCGAACCGCACCACGTTGACCCCATCGTCCGTCATGTAGACGATCCGCTCGGAGTCGGGGAACCAGGAGCAGTGACCCATGCGACCAAGCGGGATCACCTCCACCGAGCTGCAGAAGTGGCACCGCGGCACCGCCACGAACGACTCGCCTCGCGACGAGCCGAACAGTACCTTCTGGCCGTCCGGCGAGAAGATCGCACCCGTGAACATGAGCCCGTTCCCCGGCACCCCGCTCACCCTCTCGAGCAGCGAGTACGCAACGAGGACGCGGTGCCCACCACCGTCCGATCGCATCACGCAGAGATCGTGCCCGCTGAATCGCTGGTGGTCGGCACGCTGCCCGGTCTCGCGATACAGGAGATGGTGGCCGTCTGGCGAGAGGTCAGTGTAGAGGGGGCCGATCATAAACCGGGTCATCGTGGAGAAGTCGAGGAACTCCGAGCATTGCCCACCCCGGCGCGACCAGTAGTAGACCCCACTCCCGTCCGGTGCCCACGTCTGGAAGCAGCCGATGTGCCGAGAGAACCAGCCGTCGTCAGCGATGCGCCAGTGGATGTCGCCCTTCGGCCCAGTGACGTAGAGCTCCGCGGGCTCCTTCGTGTCGTCGAATCCAGAGGCGTAGGCGATAGCGATCCCTCGCGGATTCCACGGCGACACGCCCGGGTAGACGTGCTTCGCCCACCGCGAGTCGTCTCGCGTGAGGCGCCGGTAGTGGGTGCCGGTCTCGGGGTCGATCATCAGTAGGCTAGCCCCTCAGCCTGAACGGCGTCGAACCAGCGCTCCCCAAGTGTCTGCACATCGTACACATGAGAGCAGTCACCCGTAATATGTTGCAGATCATCCTTGTTGACAGTGCCGATTAGGTTGTGGTGAGAAGCGATCGCTGCATCCGTAGCGTTGTGAATCGCGATGTAATTCGCACTTGCCGCGGGACAACTTCCGATGTCTCCGGTTTTCAGACTCACCGGACTGGCAATGATCGGCACCCCAAGATCCGTTGCGATGCTGTCCGCCAGTCCTTCCATAGCCGTTTGGTAGGTGGCCTGTGCTGTCCCAAGCCCTCCCTCGCACTCGCCCTGATCCCAAAGAACAGCCCGTAATGCCCTCCCCGCTCCGGCTGTCGTGTTGATGAGCGCCATAGCGGCCGAGTACCGTGATCCAGTAGAAGGATCCCACACGGGTTCCCCGGGGCTACCGTCGTCTCCAACGAGGCAAGTGCCACCCTCTGCGGCCATGATGATTCGCACCGGACGACCCACCTCGGTCATCCACTTCTTGGCGAACCAAGGCCATTGAGTCGCCTCATAGGAGTACCCGAGTGCAGTAGGCCAGATAAGATCATCATTCATGGGTTGCCACGCAGACCCACTGTATCTGAACATCTGGGAGATACGAGGACCCACCGAGGGGGGATCCCACCGAATACCGGGGGTTCCGGAGATTCCGCCAGAACCCTTACCGTTGCTCTGCCCGAGAACCGCAAATGTTGCGATCAGACCTACACCGCGACTTGACCCCGTCTCTGAGGCACTCGTTCCAACGAACGGGAAAGACCAGAGCAGCGCAAAGAGCACGACAATCAGTAGTAGTTGCACACGAACCCCACCCTCGCCTCGGTGGTCCCATCGTTGTCATGTGAAGACGACTCGATCCGAATCGACACGTATCCGTTCGTCACCGTGCTAAATCCCGGGCAGTCTGCGCCCGTGTCTGCATCCGTGCAGCAATCGTATGGATTATTGTCGGCGATGCAGTTTCCAGCGTCCCGATGGACGTACCATGTGTATGATCCTTCGACTGGTGAGACGCAGTTCGGCGTCAGGTTGGCACATCCATCGGTCGTGTTGGCAATAGTGAAAGTGTCACCAACATTGTCTCTGGTTGATGTGTCAACGTCGTAGACGGTAATCTGATAGGCGAGATACTCATTCACTTCCCAGTCATTGAGATCTTCGTAGATCGTAACTGTGCAGGTTTCCATTGCGAGGCCATCGGCCATCGGTGCCGCAGAACGAGTCTGCACACTGGGGTCGTCGCACTTCTGTGCCTGATTGTCACCCCAATCATAAATCAGACAATCGTCTCCATCGTCATCCGCGTCAAAAGCGGAATTGTGATGACCCCGCACCAGCGTGTACCCAGGTAAATACTTCTTTGCCGCAGGAAGGGAATTGGCGTTGTCGAGCAGGCCGACAGTCACGCACTCTCCAGCATCCGCGACCTCGCAGTTGGTTCCACCCTCGCACTCGCACATGGAAACGGTGCCACCAAGGTTGGTGTCTGGGTTGATCGTAAGCGAATCAACCGTCACGTCCTCGGCGACGAGGTCCCCGATTGTGCAGGCCGTGCCCACGCACCACTCAAACCCCTGCCCCACGCCAGACAAGACCGGCCACGAAGCAAGAGCGAACACGGCAAGCGCCGCTAGGATGAGAAGAAGCTTTCGCATGATTGCCCCCTTACCGAGACAGCGGGCACGCGGTCATCGTGATCGTAACCGCGTTGTCCCCAATGGCAGAGCAGGTGATCCACACGTAGTCCGGTGCCGGCGTCAGCGACGCGATGCGAGCGGCCTGTGTGATGGAAGACGGGCTCATGTCCTCTCCGTCCCCACTCGAATCGTCGTGCCCTTGGTTGTTAGCCTCGATGTCGCAGGTGAAAGTCGTCGCCGTGCTCTGTGTCGCGTCGAACCGGAGCGAGTAGAAGCTGCCGGTCTGCTGAACAATCTCGTCACCGTTCGCGCGAGACGTGCAGTCACCCGTCGAGCCGGTCGGCTGCGCATCGCACATCGTGTATCTGATGCAGCCGTTCGCGAGGGTGGTTGCGGTCGGCGCCACATCGGCAGATGCTGGCATCGCGAGAAATGCCGAGAGCAGCGCCAGCGCCAAGATTCGGTTGGTCATTGTGTTTCTCCTTGCTGTCGGGTGCGTATCGCTGACTGCACGCCGCTCCCGCCGAGTTGTGTCAGATCCCGAAGGGCGCCAACGGCGTCCCTACCTAGCCCCTCAATGCCACCGCGACTCTGTAAAGCCGCTGGCAGCGATGCGAGGCCACGAGGTGGAACTCCCTGGGCAAGGCGACTTACCGCCTGCCCCGTAGCGCCCTCGACAAGTGAACTGGACGCGCGCCGGATCACCCACGCCGTGGCGCCGACACCAAGGACGGGGCCAATAGTTGCGAATGGGTTCGCGAGGAGGGCGGCAACCGTACCCGCTGCCCCAGTGCCTAGCGCAAGCCGCGCACCCCTGCCCGCGGTCTGGGATCCCTCCGCCGCAAGGATGCCCTTCCGTGCAAGCTCGGCGATCTGGGCGTGGTCCATGAGTTCGCGGCGAACGCCGGGCAGTACCTTGTCCACTACCTGCCGATTGAACATCCCCGCGCCACTGAACATCCTCTCGAGCTTGTTGGGGAGAAGTGTCCCGTTCTTGGCGCTGGCGCCCTCAACCAAGCGCCAGAAGTACCACCCCTTCATCGCTGCGATGTCGGTAGGGGAACCGTACTCCTGCAGCGCCTCCCAGCGCTTGAGCGGATTCCCCTTGGTACCCCAGAAGCTGTGGAGAATGACGTCATCCACGTCGGACACCTTGACCGAGGAAAGTGATTCCTCCATCCGGCGTAGGCGCTCTCCCGCGTGGAGAGCCCTGGCATACTGAGGCCCGGCACTCTCGATGGCCTCGTCGAGCGCCGTATAGAAACGACGCGCTTCTACGCGACCACGCTCCGCGACGCGAGAGTCCATCGGCCCCCTTCCCCATCCGTAGCCGAGTGAGCCCGCGCGCTTTCTGAAGCCCTCGAGTTCCTCCACGTCTAGCCTCTTCTTTCCGGCAACGCGGATGAAGTCACGAACGAACTTCGTCATCTCCGCGCCGCGCTCATCGGAGAGCGGCTTCCCAGAGATACTCTTGCGAAGCGCGGCGATGAGGTTCTGCTGCTGCAGGGAGGTGAGGGTGTTTCGTCCCTCCCGTGTCAGCGCAGCCTCCTGGGGACCTCTCCTCGCCCTGGTGACGGCGCCCGCATCTCTCCCGCCGACAAGGTGTCGCGCCCCATGTGCCGCCGTTCGGCTGGGCTTCGACATCGGAACGCCGGATCTCTTGGCAACCTGATTCAGCATTGCCCGCAATCCGCCGATCAGCTCCGTGCGAACCCGCTCGACTGAGTTCGCGAGACCTGGAACGCGAGCAGCGGCATCCATGAACTTCTGGAGCTCCGCATTGTCCGTGGCGATATCCGGCGGGATCTCTCGGCCCGTCTCTTTCCGGTACTTATCGAAGAGATCCTGTAGAGACTTCGTTGACCGGGGTCCAGTCAATCGGGCAGTCGCCGCACCGAACGCCACGCTGGTGCCGAGTGTCACCGGGGACCGGATATCCTCTGCCGCTGTCGAGAGACGGGCGCTGAGAGAGTTGTCTTCGTCTCGGGACTCAAGCAACCGCATGGCGCCAATCCCGCCCGCAGCACCCGCAAAGTTCTGAGCGATCTGCGATCCCGCGCGCGCCGCAAGGGCAGACTCAACCGTTCGCTGGGTGAGGAGCCGTGTTCCGGTGAGAGCCGTGACGCCGCGCGCTCCGGCTTGCGTAGCCATCCTGGCAGCCGATCCCGGCGTAAAGAACGCACCCAAGGAGCCCGCCGCCGCAGCGCCAGGGTTCACCTGACGAGATGCCTCAAGCCCCACCTCCATGCGCTCGCGCGATTCAGACCCAGCAACAGCACCGGCAATCTTCGGGAGATACCCAAGCGTTGCGGTATTTGCGAAGTTCATCGCGGCGGAGCCCGCTGCTCCAGCAGCACCGCGAAGAAACCCACCAGCCTGTGCACGCTGCTCGTCTTGAACAGCACCTTCGACTAGAAGACGCTTCCTGCGCTGAGAGAACTCCTTGAGCTTCTGCGCCTTGACTTGTTCGCTGTACCCGTTCGCATCCAGCCACGCGGCGAACTGTTCAGGACTGTCGCGGAGTGATCCCATGTGTCTACTCTCTCAGATAGAGATCGAGGGGGTCTGTGGAAGCCGGGCCGGTGCGGACACTATCCGGGATGAACCTACTGCCCCGAGACTGCTTCCATTTGGACGCCAAGCCGGTAAACTCCTCCAGCGACATGGTCCCAGCGGAGTACGCTTCTAGCGCAGCCTGAATTGCTCTGTCCTCTGGGTTTGTAAGTTCTCCCTCTGGGTGTCTTGACGTAGGCGCCCTGCGATCGATACCCCTAAGCCGCCTTGCTTGCGCCCCCAACTTCTTGTCGAATGGCGTCTCGGCAGACGTGCGCAGCATCTTCTCCATCGTTGCCAGCCGCTGCTCCGCAGCCGGGTTGAGTGTGCCCTCGGGTGTCATCCACAGCTCTGTGAGCATCGGCATCAGGCCGAGGTAGAAACGCAGATCGAAGTCGGACGGGCGGCTGCCCTGGATCGCCTTGAGCATTCGGCTCGTGAAGTTCCGGTACTGCAGCTCGTAGTTCGCAACCGCAGGATCTTGGATCCCGAAGAATCGGGTCATGTCCTGAATCGCGGGGGTTCCGAGCGCAGGACCGATGAACGCTCCCCGCTCCGCCCCAGCCCGGGCCGCATCAGTCGCGGCCTCTCGCAGATCAGGCACTGAGTTGATGAGCTCATTGAGCGCATACCTCTTCTCCTTCTGAGACGAGGTCATGCCAATGATGAGCTTCCCGGTGACCGGATCATCGAATCCCTTTCCGTCCACTACAGCAATCGCCTCGGCTTCTGAATAGCCGTACAGCTCTCGGTAGGCCCACACCTTCCTGTCAAACTCGCTGCGCCCGGCGGGACTAGCTGCCATGAGCTTTCTGCTCACCAACTCAGCCTTCCCCTGGTTCACAACCTGAGCGAGGATCCCAGGGGCCTGCTCTGGCCCGTACCGCTCGCGAATCTCTCCCTCGATGTCTTCCTGCCGGAGCACGCCCATCGCTTGGCCCGCATACCGAGTGGCCCAGTTGTCGATCTCTTCGTCTTGCTGCTGCGCGCGAACACCAGTGGCTTGCGCTTGAAGTTCCTGGGTGGCGATGGCACGCGAGAGGTCAAACAGTGCTCGTGTCTGGTTCACCAACCCGGGACGCTGCGCCCCGACCGTGGCGAGGGCTTTCTCTTTCGTCCTCTTAGCAAGGGCCGCGTTCTCTGGGGACACAACCACTTGCCCTTGCTCGTTGACCCTCCCGGCACCAAGGCGAGCCGCCCCACCCAGCGCGGTATTCGCTCCAGCGATCTCCTCTTCGCGCTTTCGTCGCGCCTTCCCGAGTCGCTGTGTTTCTACCGCGAGCTTGTACCCCTTCATCGAGAGGTTCGGAATCGACGGGGCAACCGAATCCAGGTTGGCGTCGGGATCGCTGGCGAACTGAAGCAACTGTTGGGTCGCGTTCTCTTCCAGACGACGCTGCTCCGCCTCCTGCTGCCGACGCATCTGCATCATCGCCCGCATCGCATCGCCCGAGCTCTGAGACGAGGGCTTCGGGCGCAGCGCGTCGAGACTCACCAGCGGCGGGTAGTTCCCTATCGGCTGTGTCGGGTAGGAAGGCATCTTACGTTACCCCTCATTCGTGGGGGGACACCCAAGCACCAGAGCCGGTCCAGTCGCCGGTTCCAGTGTTGCCGGTAGTCCACCCCTGGCCCGTGGTGGCTGGCCCGCTACGATTGCCTCCTTGCAACACATTGCCGGCATATCCACCGCCTTGACTTGTGTTTTGCCCGCCGCGCAGGGAGGAATACCAGCTAATCGCGTTGTTGACGTCCTGATCCAAGTCCACCGACTCGCTCATGATGGCGCCCTGGGTCGCGTACATGTTCGCCTGGTTCTGACCGAGCAGGAGATCCACAGGGAACCCCAGCTCCGCCATGAACTTGGTCATCTCCTGGGCCATGTTCTCGTTGGATCGGATCTGGTTGATGGCATTCATCTGCGCGGCAGCGTTCCGGCCGAGCGTCGCCATCCCTTCAGTCTGCTGACCACCAAGAGCCAGAGACGCCTCTACCGCCGGGAGCAAGCCAGCCTGGAGTCCGCTCACCGCACCGCCAGCCGCGTTGACTTGACCGGTGATGATCTCGAGCGCCCGGGTGATCGCGTCTGCGCGGGCCTGCTCACGCATCAGTGTGGTGCGCTCGGCAAGCTGCCCCACCGGGCCGGCGGGATTCATGCCGTATGCGTTCGCCGCCTCCATGATGGCGGCTTCCTCGAGCTGTCGGTCTCTCGCGATCTCCGCGTATAGCGCATCCTCTTGAATCCCACGCTCGGCCTCGATTCCGGCGCGGGTCGGTGTCGGGAAGTCCTGAAGAATGGCAGCGAGGTTCTCGTATCCACCGGCACGCCCCTGCTGGATCAGGCGCCGGGTGGGCTCCATCGCAGAGGCCCATGCTCCCTGCTCACGCTCCCACTCTGCCTGAGCTGAGTTGAGCTCTGAGGTTCCGCTGTACCCCATTGCTTTCGCAGCAGCCGCAATCCCCTTCTTCCTCTTGTTCTTATCGGAGACGTCGTATCCCATCCCACCGGCAATGGAGTACGCCTGGGACAGAGGGCCGCCTCGCGCACCGGGAGTGCCCCCAGGCTGCCCGAGCATTAGCGCGATCTCGTTGGTGGTGAGCGCGTTCCCGTAGTGCGCCAGCGGGTCCACGAAGACCCACTCCGGATCCGTCGTCAGGTCCAGTTCACCCGCAAGTTGCTGAAGTCGCTTGTGCCACTTCTTGATGGCATCTTCCTGCTCGTCCGCCGCTTTCTTCGCGGCAGCCATCGAGACCCATGTGTCGAAGCCGATTGCCATCGGATATCTCCTTACTGGTGAACCACCGCCCGAATCGAGGACGCAGTCTGCCCACCGGGACCTTGGGCGTGGTTACAGTCGATGCCCGTGGAGTCCCGGATGTACTCCACCTGATACACCAGCGCGGTGCCCGGCGTGGGCGCGGGGTTCACGTAGTGCAACGTGATGACGTGACCAGTATTCGCACCGTCGTGAACCCGTTGGGTCACCGGCCCCGCGACGGTCGATCCGTTCTCGTCCAACCGAATGGAGATCACTCGCTTGCCGCCAGTGGCCTGGTACAGCGTCACAATTGCGTCCACCACGACGATGCTCCCATCGTTGCGAGGCATGACCGTGGTCGTCAGGTCCGTGATATCTGCCCACGCCCCGGAATCGCAATCCTGCTTCGTGTTCACCTCCACGTAGGAGGCAAACGGGCTCGGCGAGGGAACGAAGTCCTCAGAGAGCTCATAGGCCGCAACGTCCGCGACGTTCCAGTCATCAGCGCCGGCTGTCGAGAGGAAGCTGATGACGAGGTTCGCGGGAACCGCGTCCGTCTCGACCACTGCGCACTTGATCTCGTAGGTGCCCGAGCTGAACTGAATGTCTCCAGCGGTGATCGCTTGCCACTCCCCGGCAACGGGACCAGCGATGGTCATGTCGATCGTGTCCACCGCGCTCTTGGCTCGCGCACAGAAGAGGTATCGCGTGGACGCCTTGAGGCCATCGACCGTCTGGCTGAATCCATCGCCGACATTGTCACCGGCCACGAAGTCCTGGCTGTAGCCGCCACCCTCTGGCTCGCTGTTGGCAACGAGGGTCATCGTGGCATCTGCGTCTCCATCAACGAGAGTCCACCCGTCTGCGAGAACGTTCCCGGCACCGTCGTCCGTGCCCACTCCGAACTGTCCATTCGTGATGAGGTTCGGGCCGCGCACGGGTAGCTCCCACCAGTCCACGGCCGTCATCGAACCGTTGTCATTGCGCTGAACGTTGATCCCGGTGGTGGCACGCCGGATGCCGTAGCGCAGATTCTCGATCTCCCCCTCGACGTTCGTCGCCAGCGCCGGAGTCCCCGACACGCTGGGCGCCGTGTCGTTGTTGGCTTCGGCCTCGTCGGCCGAGTAATCGTCGATGTCATTCGCTTCGAGGGTGATCGAGAAGGCGCCGTCCGCGGCTCCGCCAGCAGCGAGAGACCCTACCGGGTAATCGGGCAGGTTGTTCTCGTCGAGGTTCCCATTGACCACGGTCACGATGGCATCGAAATCGCCGTTCAGGTCGGTCGCGGTGACTTGGTCACCCGTCTGCCACGCGGTGCCGCCGCTCGGCTTCGTGACGCGGGTGATGGTGGTCGCGAGCGCAGGTACCGCAATGAGCCACACCAGAAACGCGAGGAGTAGTCTATGCTGCCACATCGCCTAGCTCGTCTCCTAGCCCAGCAACCTGCTGCGAGATGCGGGCAATCCAGAACGGCTGATTCGCGCCGCTGTGGTGAAAGTCGTGGGCAATCGTCTCGCCGTGCCCCGTTCCGAAAAACACCTTACGCTGGAGGTTGCTCTCCGACCCGAGAATGGCTGTGTCATCGAGGACAAACGAAAGCGTGAGCCCGTGGGATACGAGATCCAGTGTGCGGGCGCTCGACGTTCGCCTGCCGTTGTCGAACACGAGGTTCATCGTGATGGAGTAGTCGTCCGTGGGCTCGACCCACACCTCTCCGTTCCCTGGAATCTTCGTCACCATCGGGACACCGAAATCATCGTGGCGAGTTCGCAAGTGTGTCGCGTAGGCCGCGCCCATGTCGGAGAAGTTCGCGGTGGTGAACCGGAACACGTCCCCCTTCAGGTTCCCGCCGTAGACGTAAGGCGTCTCGCTGCTGGAACGGTCACGGGCAGGCACGAGAACCTGCGGGAAGTGCATGGCATCGCTACTCGCAAGCCGCCAGATGTACCAGATGGCGCTCTCCGATGTGAGCCCCTCTTTGGTGTCCGCGTCGCGCACGTCGAGCGCCAAGATCAGATCGTTGTATGTGTTCGACCCAGTCGGCACGGCGAAGATTACCAAGCCGTGCTCGTGCAGGTAGGCACCCGTCGCGTACTTGAGGCGCGAGCGGTTGAGCGTCGCGAACGTGTTGCGGATAGGCCACGAGAGGAAGCGATCGGACCGAGGCCCGTGGATCTGTGACTGCCGGAGGGAGTGCACACCCTTCTCGGAGAGGTATACCGCGTCGCCCGCGTCCACCCCGAGATCCACGAACGCGCGCTGTGACACGCATCCTGTGGGGATCACGTCATTGGTGCTAAACGGCGTATAGACGTTCCCCTCTTGCACGATGGAGTAGATGTTCTTGTTGGTGAGAAACAGGAGGAAATCGCCGGTCTGGTTGTCGTGGTAGGAGCCCCACCCGGTGGAGAACTCGTCGCCGTAGGAGGAGAAGCCGCCCACCGCGCTGCTCCCGCCGATGGTGTTCGCCGGGGACCATGAGGTGCCATCGTTGAGCGCCGAGTACCGCCCCACCATCGGGTTGTTGCTGGCCGCGGTGCCGGTGAGGCCGTTGATCCAGAGGCGGTTCCACTTCTCAAAGATGTAGCCGGCGAAGATCTGCCCGACACCCGTGGACTCCTCGAAGGTCACCGCCTCCACGTTCCCCGCAGCGAGATCCCAGTACCAGACGGTATCCGGCGCCGCAGTGGCGCCACCCGCCGCATACACATTCCCCGCGTGCATTGCGAAGGTCCACATGTTGTCCGCGCCCGCCGTCACGGTGGCCGGTGCAGCGCCAGCCTTCCCGATGACGTTGTCATGCGCGTCGTAGATGTCTCCGCCGAAGATCGCCACGAGCTTGCGGGTGGCGTCGAAAGCGTTGGAGCAATCGTGGAGCCCTTGGCACGGATCCTCGACGCCCTCCCCTGCGTCCACCGTCTCGTCCCAGTCGCCATCAGTCCCCTCGTACTGCGTCCCAGGGCGGGTACCAATCAGGTGCCCGTATCTCCACACGTTCTCGGCGATGGCGAGTTCGCCCATACGAAGCGCGGTCGGGTTCTCATCCTCGTTGAGTCCCTTCCACTCCTTCGTATCGAATGTCTGGAAGCTGCCGCCCATCAGTACCCCACGATGAGATCGTTGGAGATGCGCCGCCCGGTCTGGTGATTGCCACCCACATTATCCAGCGACGGGACCGGCTTCGGCCGGTGAGGCGTCCGCCTGTCCGCATCGTGTAGCCGTTGCACCCGAGTCGTGGCCGCCGCAATCACACGGTCCGCCAGCTTCGGATCGTTCCCAAACTTCGTGTTGAGGCTGAACCCGTAAGCAAGCTCGACGATGGCGTTCACCACGTTCTCCGGAACGCCTTCCAGCGTGTCCGTGGTGGCCTCGAGCCGCGTGTGCCGGTAGCGGTAGGTGTAATCCAGCCTCGCGCTGGAGGTTGGGATGGGCCAGATGATGCAGCCGCTCCGCAGCGCCCGGGTCGGCGTCGATACACTCGAGTCGGTGCTATAGATGGGGCGCCCGTAGTAAACCACCTCGGGGTCCGAACCGATGCTGTCGTGAAGTCGCGTGACGAGCCGGTCGAAGTGGAAGTTCTTGTCGATCTCGATCAGGCGAAGCGGGCGCTCTTGATGGGTCATCGAGAGGAGCTGCCGAACCTGCGAGTCGCCGTTTGTGTGTGACGGGAATTGGTACTCCGCCGCAAATGCGTTCGCGGTTTGCGAGGTTGCGGTCGTTCCATCCCATGCGTGCGTCAGGTAGAAAGAAATGGCCCCTCCAATGATCTGCACACCCGAGCAAGCATGGGCCGTATTGGCTCTGTCGCTGGAGCTGGAGATCACGACGCGGAGGGTGTGTGACCCATCCAAGGTCGCACCGCTGGTAGCATCGGCGCCACCAGCGATGTTGGCACCATTGGTAGCGGCTAGCGTGGTGGACGCAGACGCATAGTACGGCAGGGTGGCAAGCGCATCCTCGCGCTCGTCGAATGTCCACGTCCGGCTGTCGAGCGCCTCCTCCTTCGCATCGTTGATGCAGTCGAGTGCCGCGAGTGCCTCGGGAGACGTGAGCACAGACACGGTGTCGAGCCGGTACTTCCGCAGAAAGCGGTTGACCATCTGGAGCGCTGTCGTGGTGGACACTTACTCCTCCTGTGTCTCCGGCTTGTCTCTCACGAGCGCGCACTTCTTGCAGTTCACCTCGTGGATGGCCTTGCCCCGCACCTTGACGGTGGCACCGCAGAGGGCGGTGGTGGTCGGTGCGGCTTCGGCTTCGGGGGGCGCTGGCGTCACGGGCTCGCAGCCGTGGGGCGACTCGACCGCAACCGGCGCAGCGCTGTCGGCGTTCTCCGCCCCGACCACGACCGAGCCGCCGTAGAGTTCCTTGCTGCGCTTCATGAATGTCTCGTCATTGATGTCGCCGACCTCGTGAAGCTCGACGAGCTGCGCCATCTTCGCACCGGCCTCGTCTGC
Source organism: uncultured Planctomycetaceae bacterium (assembly GCA_964428225.1). GTDB lineage: Bacteria > Planctomycetota > UBA1135 > UBA1135 > JBFMCU01. Next base: position 16,009 of record CAYRXS010000044.1, on the reverse strand, counting down.
CTTCTTGCGGCCCTCCAACTCCGCGAGTCGCTCCGGGGAGAGCCTCTCGCCGTCCCGGTCATGAACCGGCTTCACCTTGGAGATGACTGGACGATTGGGGTCGAAGGTCATCGGAACGAGCTTGGTGATATCGTCCGGGTGAACCTTGCGTGAGACGAAGTCGAGCACGCTTGGGATGCTCTCGGGCTTCCCCTCCACCTTCATCCCCTGCATCGTGTAGTGAAGGGCGTACCAGGACTGGAACTTCTCGTTGAAGTGCGCCTGGTCCATCACGACGCCAGTATCCGGATCGCTGATGGCCCAACGATGCTCCGGGGCTACCTCCCCGACCGTGAACCCGGGCGCGACGGGAATGCGTGCGTCCCCCTCCTGTACCACCACGGTCACGGAGAAGTCGTTGATCTTTGGCGCCCACGCGGGCACCACGCTATTCCGCTCAGGAACCCACTGCCCCCGAGTCACTTGGTAGGGATCGGTACTGCCGACAGCCTCGCTCATTCCTTACTCCTGCTTCTGTGCCACGACGACGTAACCGTCTGTCTGGACGGCCTGGCTCGTCGTGATCCGAAGGTCATCGCCATTGGCGTTTCCGATGAGTACGGCCTCATCACCACTTCCATCACTCAGCGATCCGGCCGCAGGGAAATCGAGAGCCCCGGTGAGATTAGTTTCCGCCCCCGTGGGCTTCGAGTCGAAGAGAATGGTCTGCGCGCCGGCCGACGTGAAGTACCACTTGGTCACCACGAACGTCTTGTCGGAGTCAGGGCTGAAGAGGACCGTGGTCCCGGCAACAGCGCTCGAGAACGGCTTGGTCTGCGCGACCCTGTGGAGGCTAGGATCCATACCCGTACCTCCCGGCCAGCGCTCTCAGGTCGTCATACGCGGCGACGTCAAGGGACTTGATCTCGTCCCATGAAAACTTGTGACGGTTGTCTTTCTTCGCGCTGTGGCCGTGGTCGTCGTCCGGCGTGTACTCGCACGGAGGGATGCCGAGCCGCTCGCACATCTCCGGCCACAACTCCTTCACGTCCTCGATGCGGTATCGCCACGCACCGGGGTGGTTCTTCTCGACCAGCCGATTCCACCGAACCCAGTAGAGCGCACATCGCGCCCCCGCCGGCTCCATGCCACCCGACACGCCCGAGTGCTTCTCCTGCCAGTGCCACCATGTGTCGGGCATCGCGTCTGCCATCGAGGAGATGACCTTGAGGGGGTGGCGGGTCTGGTGCCAGATGTGGTCGAAGCGGAATCTCTCAAGCGTCGTTCGGTGCGCTCCAGGGTAGAACCAATCATGCGCGGCGAAGAAAGAAGACGAGATGCCGCGCGCCCCGCTCCGCTCGTGGCCGATCGGGAAGCGCGCATTGGTGAACGCTGCAGAGATCGCCCGCGTTCCGCTACGAGGGCAGCCCGTGACGAGGAGCCGCTTGGACACAATCATGCCCTTCGGGAAGTCTTCGGTCTTGACCTTGGCCTCGTTGAGGTTCTCGGGAACGGCTTCCTTGTTCTCCCTCAGGGCCTGCTTCACCTCTTCGGGTCGCTCAACAGCACTCATTGAGCCTGTCCTGAATGTGGTGCGCCGTCTCTTCGTTCCACTCGATCCCCACCGAGCGAATCCCCATCTCCCGCGCCACCAGCAGCGAGTTCCCGCTCCCGCAGCACGGGTCAAGAAGCAACGCATCTCCCTGTGGCATCAGGAACGAGTAGAGCCAGCGATAGAGCTCTGGGTGACGCGCGACCCGACACCAGGCCGGTGGCGTGTACGGCTCCAAGTTGTCCTTGAGGTGGGGCGCCTGCACCGCTCCCTGCGTAAACCCGGATGGATGCACGAACACCACGTACTCGTTCTCGTTGTAGTTCGGAAGCAGCGGTTGGGGCATCCGGTGAGGGAGGTTGGGCATCGCCCAGAAATCCCACTGCTTCCCGCCGGCCAGGTGAATGATCCAGCCATCGGTGTATGGCACGAGGACACGCGCCAGCTCGATGGCAGACATCGTGACGGAACCGAGGCGGGGAGGATCAAACACAACGCCATCGAAGATCTCCCCCAGTTGAGGGATCACTTCGTTCGCGTCTCCGAAGTAGAGGCGCGTCATGCCGTCGTCGAACAAAACCTCTCCGCCTCGATCCGTCATGGGACTAGGATGCCCCCTTGACGACCAGATCCACCATGTTCACCTCGGTGGTGATGCTGGTGTTCCCGATCGTGTAGGCCATCACCCGGTTCGCCGTGGTGCTGGCTGTCGGAGTCACCGTGGTGGAGATCTTGGTCGCGTTGGACGTGTGCGTTCCAACGATGGACACCGATCCCACGGTGGTGGTGGCCTGGATGAGATGCCCGTTGGTCGTGCCGATGACCAGCGGAGTCCCGGGACCCAGCGCGTTCGTGCTCACGAACACGGCAGCAGGACCGTAGCTCTGGCACCAGAAGTACCGAGCCGTGGTGGACGAATCCACCATGTCCACGTGCGCCACACCGGCAATCCGGTCCGCCCCGTCCGACGGCGCTACCACCACGTCCGCGTAGAGATCCTTGACGAGAGTCACTTCACTCGCAGCGGGAATGGCAATCGGAAGCGTGTCGTAGAGCTTCGCGGTGAGGCCGGTTTGGGTCGTTGTGGTGTTGGTGATGGTCCCATGCGACTCCAGACGGAACATGACGCCTTCGGCGGTTCCGTCGTTCACCCCGAGATACTGATAGGCATTCTTCGTCACGGCGGCCGCTGCCGTCGCGCCTCCCGAGATGCCCGTCAGCGTCTTCGCACCTACACCGAGGGTACCGATCGCCACGTTCTCGAACAGGGCGCTCGGAGTCGCCGCCGCGAACATCAGGCCGCGCGCCGTGGTCGCCGAAGCGGAGTATCGGGAGTAGTAGAACACCCGGCCTCCGGTCAGCGTCCCGCACTGCCCGATCTCGTGCTGCTGCACCGTGTCGAGCGCGTAGATGCTCTGGGGGGACTTGATGCCGGAATCCACCAGTCGAGGATTGCTGAAACTCATTGCTTTCCTCCCCCTACGCCGTGATCCCGGTGAGCTTGTTCTGATACTTGCGACAGTCGCAGATCAGATTGCACTCGACCTCGATCTTGGCTGTGCTGGCCTTCTGGGTCTCCGACGGGTGGAACTCCTCGGTCGCGAAGTCCGCGCCCGCGAGCATCACCATGCGGAGATGGTCGAAGTTGAGCCAATACCAGTACCCGCTCGTGCATTTGTCACTCGCGAAGACCGGCCGGCCCTTGAAGGCCAAGGTCTGGAATCCCACGCTGGCGGCATCCGTGTTCTGGAAACGTTCCTGGGGCTGGATCGAACCCTCCAGGTACCCGAACGTCACCCAGTCGGTGAAGCCGGCGTGGGGCCTCTTGTTACCCTCGGTCGCGTTGTTGAAGCTGGTCCGCAGGTCCTGCAGGCCCTGGACCGCGAAGCTGCCGCTTGCGAACGAGACCGACGCGGCCGCCGTGCCGCGGGTGGACAACCCGCGACTCAGCCACGGCGCGTAGGTCGCCACCGCAATGCCGTGCAGGGTGCTCGTTCCCGCGCTCGCGATCAGATCGAGGTTGACCACTTCGGTCGTCGGCGTGCCCACGCTCCAGATGTCGTCCATGATGACATCCGCGACGGACGTGACCTCCAGCTCGGTGTAGTGAGACACCATGCTCGAGATCGCTTCCGGACCCTTGTTGACGCGCCTCTCGTGGTTCGAGATGACGCACGCGCCGTCGTAGAAGCGCCAGTTCTCTCGCGCGAGCCGGACGGTGTCCTGGGCCGCGTTCGAGACCGTACTCCACTGCGAAGCGGAGTTCTTGGCGTTCTGCGACTTGCCGAGGTTGGGGCGCACCACGATGCTCTCGCCGCCACTCTGCGTGATCTTGCCCCGGACCTGCTCGGTGACGTCGAAGTCACCCAACAGCTGCCCGAGGAGCATGGCTCCGAGCGGATCGTGATTGAACGCCGAATCCACGATCTTGTTGTAGATCTTGTCCCGCGTGAACGTCAGGAGTCGATCCTGAACGCGGGTTTCGGATAGCGTCGCTACCACGTTTCTTCCCTCCTAGAAGGACGGCAGCACTACGGGAGGTTGTAGAGGTCGATGCCCTCTTCTTTGGCAAACTCGGCGACGGCCGTTGTCAGGTCGTCGCTGTACGCCCTCTCTTCGTTTCCCGTCGTACCACCAGCGGGCGCGGCCCCCGTGGCCGCGTCCTTCTTCAATTCGATCTTTCGGAGGTGCGCTGTCTCGCCGACCTGAGCCCACTCTTCCAGCGGGATCTGCAGCTGAAGCATTCGCTTCACCATGTCCGCATCCAGACTGCGAAGAGTCTGCTGCCCGGAGTCCGTGGCCTGGAGACCTTGGATCTGCTTCTCCAGTCCAGCCAGTGCGCGGGATTTCTGCTCGTCGGTGAGAACCTGCCCGAGGGTGACGCCCCCGCCCATGTCCTTGCCGAAGAATTGTCCCACGAACGTCTTCATCTTCTGGGCCGCACCATCCCCGCGCAGCGATCTCACCTCGTCCTTCAACGTGGCGATCTCCTTCTGCTCGGGTGTGGGCTCGTCTTCGTAGCCGTAGTCGGGGTCATCGGGTTGCTGAGCCATGGACATCTTCCATTCACCGGTTCGGACAAAGTGATTGACGGCCTCGGCTGCCTGCGGGTGGGCGTTGATTCGTGCCCACGCCTGCCCGCTTGCGTCCCACGCCTGCCTCACCGCGTCCGCGCCGTGCTCTGCCACCAGATCCTCGAGCGGCTTGAATTTCGCGAGCTCCGTGCCATGCCGTGACGCCACCTGTTGCTGGTGCACGAACATCTGCACGGCCTTCTCACCTCCGGCGCTCACAGTGCGCCTGATCTCATCGAGTTCCTCGCTCGGTTGACTCTGAGACGGATCCTCTATGACCTGATCGCTGCCAGCCGTGGCCTGGGTTCCCTCGGTGGGTAGACCCGCCGCATCGGCAGTTCCGGTGCCCGGGTCGGTTCCAGCCCCCGGGCTTTCCTGTGATTCCGCCATGTCTCCTCCTGGCGTTTGGAGTTGGGTGGCGGCAAAAGGAAACGGGGCTCCCCATCGGCTTTCGCCGACGAAGGAACCCCGTCATGACAGTTCCTCTGCCGCCTCCGCCGGGTGGCCTACCCGGCGGGAACACTATTTAGCTACAACGTGCTCCTCTGTACGAGTACGTCTTTCCGAGATTCAGGTGCGACTCGTTCCGCGCACCGTGATGCTTGTCTGCCGAGGGAGCGGGCTCGAACCCCGGCCCGAGATCCTTCATCTTCCGGCGGCGCTCCGTCTCGCTCGTGAAGCTGATCTCGTTCTTCGAGTCGAACTGCTCCGAGCCGTAGACGTCGGTGTAGGGCGCCTTGAGGAAGATCACCGACATGGTGCCGTCGCACCGCGAGCACGTCGGGACTTCGCCGGCCCCGAGGAGATGCTCCTCGGTGTGACCGCATCTGTCACACTCGTAGTCATCCAGCTTCCAACCCATCACTGCACCCCGCCGGGTGGTCGAAGGATGTTCTGGTCGATGAGGTCAACGCCGTTTCCGGGGCCAGCTGCGCCATCCTCTGCTTCTGGAAGGCCGGCCCCCGTCGCTTCCCGCTCCTTCTGATTCAGCAGGAACCGCTTCGGGCTCTTGTTGTATGCGAGCAGCCAGTTCAGGAGGAACTGCGGCTTTGAGAGCAACGGGTCGTTCAGCTTGTACGCCGTGGCGAGCATCTGGAGCGCCTCTTGCTGCTCCCGCACCTCGTTCGCGGGCTGCGAGGAACCGAGCCGCATCCGGAACAGGAACTCGCCGCGAATCTCGTCTGGCGTCGCCGTCTGGAACGACGCGCCGGCCTGCTCCAACGTGCGCGCGTCGTTGTCGTTCATGAGCGGGATCGTCACGTCGTCGGTCGCGACCGCCTGGAACCCCTGGTACCACTTGCGCACCGAGTCGGTGATGAACTCCTCCATCGCCGATTGGTTGCGACCCACCTGGGTGTCATCACCGTGGCCGATGCGCGCGGCCTCTTCGGCCGACTCGACGTTCTCTCGCTGGGCTCGCTGGAACCGGGATTGCCCGAGGATCTCGCGGATGGTGCCGACGATGCGATCCTCGTAGAGCATGAGCTCCTGCGGGAACTGACCGAGGGTGATCTCCTTGACGATCTTGTCCATGTCGCCGCCCTTGGCTTCCATGAACTCCTTCAGCCCGATCTCCTCGATCAGGCGCTCTGCCTCTCCCTCGCCGAGCAGGTCGCTCCGGTAGAGCACGACGCGCCGCAGCCGCTTGGTCAACTCAGCCATCATGGTGCGGAGCTTGTTGAGTTCGATCGCCTGGTCCCGAATCATCGACTCATAGGAGATCGGGAACGGGTCGTCGGCCTGCTCGTTGAACGCCAGATAGGAGAAGGGAAGCCCCTCCTTCGGAATCCCGTCCGGCCACCCGCGCTCGCCGCCCTTGGTGACGATCTTCCCTTCTGCGCCCGGCGACAGGTGGAATAGGATCTGGTTGACCTTGTCGTAGAACTCCCAGATCTCGATCATCTTGGGGAAGTCGGGACCCTCGTCGGTCGAGCGCCGGATGTGGTTCCGTGTTGCGCGGACGTCGAGCATCGCGGTCGGCTCGACGTTGATGCGCGCGTACATCGGGTCGTCGCGGAAGCATTGAGGTGTGATGAGATACCGCCGTGCGGCCCATGCCGCGTCCTCATCAGGATGGAAGCTCGACGCGGTCGGGTCGATGCGCACGTCCCACGGCGGGACCCGACGCAGCCACGGAGTATCCGGCTGGGCCGGGTCGTAGACCTCGATCAGCCGATCGGGAACGCCATCCTTGTCGAGCTTATACTTGCGAAGCGGTGGCGTGTACCCGTGCCACACGATGCCGAAGCCGGACACGAGGTTCGCGTCCTTGAGCGCCCGTCTCCACTGACGCCGCATCCGCTGCTCGACGATGAAGTGGTTGACGATGTTCTCGACGATGGGAGCCGCTTCGGCGGCGGCTTCGGTGCGAGGGTAGAGGCTGATCTGCGGGTCACGCGCGAGTAGCTGCGCCTCCATCGTGTTCATCGACGAGAAGGTGATGGGAACCTTCTGGATCGCCTCTTCGTCGAGTCCGCCCCAGCCGCTGAGCGCGTCGCTCTTGTTTCGATAGGCGATCATTCCCTCGCGGGCTGTCTGCTCTGCGCCCTCGCCGCCCTTCAGCCCCTTGCGTTCCCACACGCGGTCGGCGAACCGGAGCCGGTCTTCCCACGTCTTGATGAGTTCGGGTCGCATCAGGCCATCATCCCCGGGCTGTAGCCCACCAGTTCCGGGCCGGTCTTCCGCTTCATGCGCAGCGCCCTCTTCCGCGCTCTCCGATGCCGCTCGACCATCGCGTTCGGTGAGCGCTCCTTCCGCTCGCGAACGACGGTGGACGCGCCGTAGCGAGCGCAGTCGTATGCGTCATCCCTGCCCACCAGCGCCGCAGCCGCGTGCTCGTCACCCGTCCACCCATCCTTGCGGCGCAAGTGCTTCCACTCGGTGATGGTGTCCTTGCACTCGCTTGAGATGCTGAACCGGCACTGGTTCGTGTCGGGGCTATGACTCATCAGCTCAACCAGGGCCGCGTGCGATCCGGCGCGCTCCTTCATCAACTTGGCGTCGCGCGGGTAGATGGGCAGCCCCATCTGCACCATCAGGTCCGCCACCTCGGGGCGGCGGGGATCACCCACGTAATACGCCGGCTTGATCCCCTTGTCCGCCGAGATCTCGCGGACCCAGTTCACAAAGGCGGAGGTATTGAGGCCGCGCTCGTAGAGCTCGTGGGCGATATGCACGCGGTCGTCCGGGAGTCGCGCCCACCAGAGGGCCACTGCCGGATGGTCGTACCCGTAGTCCGTCGAGACGAACCACTCTGCCATCTCGATCCCGAAGGGGGGCTCATCCACGACGTGGGACGGTCTGCCGTCCTCGAGATCCATCCACCGGAACGGGAGCACCTTGCCACCCTCGAAGATCCAGAGCCCGAGGAACTGCTCCGCGAACTCGGAGTCCTCGTGCGCCTTCCCCTCACCCGCCCTGGACTCCGCCAGTCGGCGGGCCTGGTGGTAGCGCTCCCAGTCATAGGACGGGTTGCAGTGGGGAGTGAAGGTGATGGACTCGATCCCGAGGGTGGGGTCTTCCTCGCCGGCCTCCATCAGCTCGTAGAGCCAAAGAGCCTTGCGCTTCGGGGTCGTCGGGCAGATCACCCGGCCGCAGCGCGTCGAGAGATACTTGGTGTAGACCCGCTCCTCATGCTCCGCCGACTCGGACAGGATGCCCGTGCGGACCTCCTCGCCCTGAAGGGAGCGCTCGTTCGATGCCGACTTGCCCTGAAGAATGGAGCGGACGATCTTGCCGGATGGGTCGCGGCCGAAGACGGCCTGGATGATCATGTTGCCCTGGCGGGGCGAGTTGTTGGCCTTCTCTACCCGTCCCCCCATCGACTCGATCAGACCGTTGTCGATGAGATCCGTCCAGGCGTAGTCCCACTCTTTGATCGTGTCGTAGTCGGTGCCGATGAGCCAGTTGCGCACCGCGTCGTTCTTGTCGGGAATGAGCGGCTTCCACACGCCCTCGTGTCGCGTGAGCTGCGGAAAGAAGTCGTGTACCACCTCGCCGTGGCCGAACGTGAAGGACTTGCTGGTTCGGGCTGGCGCCGATGCGATCAGGAGCCGCGCCGAGCTCTGGTGTGCGCGCTTCACCTCCGGGGCGTACATCTTGTAGCCCGTGATGTCGTAGAGGACGGCCTTGGACTTCTCCATGCCGTCCTCGTGGAAGAAGTGGCGCGCGTGCAACGAGCTACTCCTGGCTCCAAACCACACACCAGGCCGCAATGGTCCCAGTCATCGTCGCGTACACTGCTCCCGTTGCGTCGTCGGGATCCCACGTCGTCGCACAGGTCTGCGTAGCGGCGGCGGGTATGACCGCGGCAGAGATCACAGGGCGACCCGTGGCAAAGTGCGCGTTGTTCGCCACAGACCCGCTGTAGAGGACCCTGCACTGGAGCCCTTCCTTCCCATACAGCACGTCCTCGGGGCGACCCGCCGAGGCCGTGTTCCGGATCGGGAGGCAACGGAGGGGGTCACCGTTGTTCGCGCTGTGCGGCGTGCCGATCGTTGCCGTGGTCGTGCCGGAGCTGTCCGTGGGTCCCGGGTAGTACCAGATGTGCAGGTACCCGGTGGACGCGCCCACGCCGGCCTCGGTGAAGGTCACCGTCCCCGTCGAGTCGTCCGGATCCCAGTCGGGGCGCACGGTGTTCGCGTTGGTGTCCACGTAGGCGCAGCACACGATGGGACGGCCGAAGGCGAAGGTGTTGGCGTTCGCGACCGAGGAGAAGTAGAGACAGATGTGCTGGAGCCCGTGCCGAGGGGTCACGTCCTCGGGCACTCCGCTGGTGGCGGTGTTTCGGATCGGGATGACCTTCAGGGGGTCGCCGTTCAGTGCCGTGTGGGGCGTTCCGAGCGTCACTGCCGCCATCTACCTCTTCCTCCCGCCGCCCTTGCGGCCCTTCTTGCGCTTGCAGCCCATGTCACTTGATCCCGGCGGCTGCAGCGGCTTCGGCTTCCGCAGCCTCTCGGGCCGCTAGGTCCGCGGCATCGAACTCCGCGAGCACGCCGCGGACCACGCCACGCAGCCGCTCGCACCGCTCGCCGATGAGACCCTGGCCCGGGGGGATGTACGCCCCCAAAAGCTCTACCTGCGGCCGATCGAGCAGTCGCATCTGCCCCGCGATCAGATCGAGCTGCTCTCGAGACCCGGGGCCGCGACCCCAGAAATCCGACATGAGCGCCTGGATGTCTTCCGGTATCACCCGACTCGCCACTTCCATCCTGTTCCCTCCGGGGAGGAGGGCAGGGCCGGGAGCTCACTGGCTACAACCAGCCCTGCCCGGTGGGTGCCGCACGCTCGCCTAGGCCCCCTCGCCTCAACTGAGTCCACCTACCGGAGCCGGCGGGGGTGCAGCATTTTGTTGCACCTATATGCCAACTCAGGCTGCATGTCAAGTAAAAGTTTTCCCATAAGTGGTAAAAACGTTCCACGTGGAACGAATCTTCCACTTTTCGCGACAAGTGCCGCCGCTTTTTGTTGCAGGAGGTGGGGCGTCGTGGTATAGGTGTGACTCTGGTCCATACCCCTCTGGCGGTCGGTCTCGGCAAGCCTCGGTCAGCCGGGGCCGACCCAGAGAGGGGTGGCTAGAGAGGTTGGATGAGACGGCGGCGATACCGATTCTGCCCCTTCTGCCGCAAGGCAGTCTGGCCGGGACAGAAGTCCCGGCGCGTCAGCTACGCCGACGGTCGCGTGCGGCTGGCCCACGAGGAGTGCGTGCCGTGAACCGCCGCTCCTTCCTGCAGATGCTCGGACTCGCGCCCGTCGCGGCCGCGGTCACCGCCATGATCCCGCCGAGAAGCGCGGCGCCGGCGGGGATCCCGTTGCCGCCTGGCGAGGAGCCGGTGTCGTGGTGCCAAAGCCAGGGCACCGAGGTGGACTGGGGCACTGGACCCGACCAAACCGTGTGGGCTTTCTACCAGCCCCACGAGGAGCGGGTGATCTACGTCTTCGAGCCCGTCTCACTCCGAGACAGAGTTCGCAGAAAGCTGGCCGAGCGCCGGATAGCCGACCGCAGAGTCGTGCCCTACCCGGCTCCCCGCTACGACGAGGTGTTCACCAAGGGCACTGAGTGGCTCGCGGGGCGGGAGGGGTGATGGGCTACGCGAAAGACACGCTCTCCGAGACTGAGCGCCGCTACCGAGACCAGAAGAAGATTGTCGCGGCAGCCACGAGGGACCAGCTCCGAGAACTTCAAGGCCGTGACAGGGCTGTGCTCTCGTGGAGGTTCGGTCTTTCCGGGCAGGGTTGGCACACCTACGAAGAAATCGGCGAGAAGCTCCATCTCAGTAGAGAGCGATGCTCTCAAATTACTCGCCGCGCCATCACCAGGCTTCAGGATGTCATGACCGCGGAGAGGGGGGACTGATGGGCACCCTGATCGAGCACCTGTGGGACCGATTCGTCGAATCCGCCGAGGCGGCGCAGGAAGCCTACTACCGCGAAATGGCGGAAGACATCTTCAGAACGCTGTCGGCAAACCAAGCGACGGGGGGCTCTGAGCTATCCACCCCCCAGCCTCACGCAGATCAACCGATATGCCGTGGGGACCCCGGAGAAGACCCGAAAGGGGAAGGCGACTCGCCGACCAGACGAAAGACCCAGGGCGAGCAGTATCCGGGCACGACCACTCGATCGACATCAGCTGGACTGGCCTCAGATGTCGAGTAGAGCTCCGTCGCTCCCAAGCTGAAATAGCCGGTAGCCGATCGAAATCACAACCACCCCCCAAGACTGGGGATTGGTGTATCCTGAGTTCACATGGACCATGAAGCCTCCTACATGTTCGGAGCCATCATCACGATCATCGCGGGTGGCTGCGCGTACGCGTGTGCCCTCATCATTCGCACCGAGGGCAGAACGCGGCTGCGCGTACTCGTGCTCACCGCGTGCCTCGTGGCGGTGATGACCACCCCGATACTCATGTTCGCCTACCACGAGCACCTGAACGAGCAGGAACTGGCTGAGTACCAAGCTCTCCTCAAGCGAAACGTCGGATGCGAGACATGGCCCACCCCCTGCGTTCAATGACCCTTTTTCACCACACCTAGTTTTTCTGAGATTCTGTAAGGTAAAGGGGAGTAGGAGTTCCCCCTCCGCTGCGGGTGTATGCGTGCTCCCGCCAAGAGCGCGGGTGCTAAAATCGCCGGTGGGCTGCTGAAATCCCTTGCCTTTGTCGGGGGCAGGACGTACCGTCCTATCAGGACTTTTGGAGCGAATCATTTAGTCCTCCGTGAGCGCCGCCGGTCTGCCAACCGTGCGGCGCTCGTCTTTTGGCTTACGTAGCCATTGCTCTACGCCCCTTGCGTTTGCGTTGAGGTGCGGGGCGCGACTTGGTAAGGCGTGTGGCTCTCTCCTGTTCGAGGCTGGCAACGCTCGGGTGCGGGGCACACCCCCCTCCTATAAAGGGACGCAGCGAGCGCTTTTCCGACATCTTTTTTCGGAAAGCCTCATTTTCTCGGAAAACTGTCCGCGGGGGGAACAGTCAGCTTCGAGGTGGGGTGGGGGGACCCCCAGCACCCCCGTCGAGTTCGAGGACGTGGTTACACATTTCCGACAATGCGTAACCATGGGCGTATTCCCGAGCGTTACCGCGCACTTAGAGCGTAGACTGGCGCTCGGTGACGCTCAGAGGCGCTGATTCGGGCCTCGGAGAACTCGAGATGGCGCCTGGGAGCGTGGTTTTGGTGGGAGCGGGCGGGAGCGTGTGACAGTGATAGACGGTATCTATCGGTCAGTCTATCTCATCGACGTAGCAGGCCGTAGACTCGGTGTAGGCGTCCTTCCGTTCCCACTGGTTCAGCACGAAGCAGCGAAACTGCCGCTCCGTCAGTTCTACCTGCTCACCGTCCGACAGTCGCAGCATCATAAGTATCGCGTCGTACTCGTCCGTCTTGTCGATCGGCTTGGTGATGCTGATGTGGTGGCTGACCTCAACCATGGACTCGACCTTGGCGATCTTCTCTCGGAGCCTGTCGATGAGAGTACGACGATAGAGTTCGGTTGCCCGGGCTACTCGATGCACATGCTCTTCCCGCTGAGATTCGATGATCTCGACGAGCTTGTCTTTGGGATAGGAGAGGGTGAGGTGGTCCGGTGTCATGATTCCTCCTCCGGCGTCACGTCGATCGCTTCCGCATCGGGTGGCGCAGGCTCGATGGTGAGTGACACGGTCTTACCGTCGAGTGCATCGGAGAGCTTGGAGATGACGGCTTCGAGTGCTCCGGCGGCTGCTTCGCCTCGATACTGCGCTTGAATGCGGGTGAGCTTGTCCATGGCGATGCCGTAGACGATGGGCAACTGCGAGTCCTTGAGTCTGCCTTCCTGCAGGGCTTCGATGGTCTGTCTGCCGGCTTCGTCGGTGATCTCGTAGGCAAGGGCGGCGCCATCGCGGACCATCTGGTTAATGTCTCGCTCCGACACTCCGAGCTTCTGGACATTCCTGCGCAGGGTCTCATGGTTGCAGCCGGCGATCTCTGCGGCCTTTCTGTAGGAGTATCCCTGCAGTCGCAGGGCGATGCCCTCAGCGATGGCAGCCTTCTCGGGTGGCATCTGGGCCAGCGCTTTCTGCACCTTCTCGTGCTCAGACTGCTCCATGGCTCACAGCGCCCTCGCTCTCATGGCCTCGATCACCTCGGGTGCCGAGCCGATGTGCTGGATGTAGTTCTCGGTGGTCCCGAGGTTGCTGTGGCCCAGCGCCTTCTGTAGCAGCCGGACATCTCGGGCCTGCCGGTGGAACTCGTGGGCGAAGCAGTGACGGAGCCCGTGCGGGTGAACGCGGCCTTGGACGCCGGCCTGGTTGGCGAGCTGCCGGAGTCGCTTGCGGTAGTAGGCGGTGCTGATCTTCTGGCCCTGCTGGTTGGCGAAGAGTGGGCCGGGTGCGATGCCTCGGTGGGTGAGGTGAGCGAGGTAGTGAGGCTCTAGGTAGTCATCCACGAGGAGCTCGCGTGGATCGCTAGCGCCTTTCTCTCTCCGGTAGCCCTTGGGCTTCTCGACTCGAGCGATCAGGTCGTTGCCGATGCGGCGGACGTCGCCCATCTCGAGTCCGAGCACCTCGCCGATGCGGAGTCCCATGCGGTACATCATGGCGATGACGCATCGGTCTCTGGCGCCGGCGGGTGTGTCTGGTGTTGCGGAGATCAGGGCTTCGACGTCGGAGCGGGTGAGTAGGTGAAGTTCGCGTTTCATGCTGCCTCCTGTGGCTGCCCCATTGTAGCGAGGTAGCAATCCAAGATGTGCAGGGCGTCGGCCTGGTCATGCGACTCGACTCGGTCGCCCCACCTCACCTTCGCGGCGTGCAGCATGGCGGACTTGTCCGCGTTGCCCTTGCCGGTTGCGTGCTTCTTGATCGTTCCCACCGGAATCGCTGTGTAGGGGACGCCGCGCTGCTCGCAGTAGACGCCAATCTGGCCGACGATGCCGCCGTAGACGTGCGCTGCTGCTGTCCCGCGATGTCGGGCCACCTCTTCGTAGACGATCAGGTCGGCCTTGGTCTCATGCAGCCAGTGCGCGAGCCGGAGAAAACGCATCCCGCCGCCTTCGTGGCGCTGAGAGGAGAGGTCCCAGACGCCAGAGGTCTCGGCGTGGGGAGCGCCGTCCTCGGTCCAGGCCCAGCCGCAATGGGTGCCGGGATCGATCGCTAGGATTCGCATTGTCTTACCTCTCCTTCTCGTCTCGCTTGGCGGCGTAGCGAGGGATGGGGCTCATCGCGTCACCGTGGGGTTCTTGCACTCAGCCTCCCACCACGCCACATCGCCCCCTTCAGCCTCGTGCTGGCGCATATCCCGGCAGAGCCGATCGCGGGCCTCCTGAGAGAGCGACCAGTTGGCCCCGAGCTCGAGCGATGCGTAGATGTGTGCGAGCAGGTTTCCGCCGCGGAAGGTCTTGGGGACGAGCTTTCCTTCGGCGCGGATCTCCTTCGCCCGCGCCCAGACCCGCTCGGTCTGGTTGCTCATGCGAACGGCGCCGACCTGGGCAGCGATCTGGGGGGCGACTTCACCGGGGCCGATCCGGGGGCCGGTGTCCCGAGGCGCCGGGGTGGGCGAGTGCCCCGCCTTCCAGCGCCAGGCGGAGAGGATCTCCCCGGGGCCTGGGGGGAAGCCCTGCGAGTTGCCCATCGCCGAGCGTACGGCTTCGGCGAGCGATCCGATGGGGATCTTGGCGGTGACGGTGAGGTAGCCTTTGAGGCGGTCGGTGCTGGCCTCCTGGCCGTAGGTGGCGAGCATCTGGCGGAGGATCTCGATCCGCTCCTGGTGGTTGCTCCTCATTCGGCGCCCTCGAGTTCGCGGACTACCTTGAGCGCTGCCTGCCGGCTACGCTCCTCTCGGGCTTGGGCTGGCGAGAGGTGATGCGTTGCGCCCTTCCCCTGCCGCCACTTCCAGAAGGCCAGGAGCCGGTCCTTGACCTTGGCGGTCATCTGCTTTCGGGTGGGGGTTTCCACCCCCTTCTCAGCGAGCGCGGCTCGAGCAGCGGCCACGATGGACGGGAGTTCGTCGGTGAGCCACGGGAGGTTTTCTTCGCCGATGAGGCTGACGAGCTTCTGTGGGTCGTATCCTTCGAGTGGGTCGTCGGGTTCCCGGGATTCCCCGGACGTTCGTGCGTCTCCCACACCACCTCCTACTCCACCTCCACCTCCTACAAGAGGGGGATCTCCGGGGATTCCCCGGGAATCCGGGGAAGGCGGAGGATCGCTTTCGGTGGGGCCAGGAAGCCTCGACTGCGCGCCCCTTCTCTGGTTGCCACGATGCTCCTCCCAGTTCGTGAGCTGCGCGTACTCGTGACCGCCCACCTGATAGACCTGGATGCACCCCTCGGTGTGGAGTTCGCGCAGCCAGCCGATGATCTGCTCCGGCCCCACGTCGTCCCGCAGCGTATAGAGCGCACCCTTCAAAACGCGAATCCGGCAATCGAGCCGCCCGAAGTCATCCGCGTACAGGATGAGGCGCCAGAAGAGCATCTCTGCGTCCCGGCTCACCCTCGACATCGACTCGCTGGTCAGGATCTCCCCGCGGATCACCCGGCTCGGCACCTACCTCCTCCCCCGCTTCGCCCTCGAGACCGTGTTCACTGAGTGCCCCGTCATCGCCGCGACCTCCTGGCCAGAGTGCCCCTCGTCCAGCAGCTCGAGGATCTCCGCGTCCCGGGCCATGCGCGCCTCCTTCGTCAGGTGCTTCCGGGGCGGCGTCGGGATCACCTCACGCTTCGGCATCGCGCCGGCGATCAGCTCGAGGAATCGGTGGGGGTGGCGCGGGTCCGGGTCGAGCCACCGGATCGAGACGGCCCGGTCGATGAGTGGGCGCCCCTCATCGTCTCGGACCTGGCAGCGGAAGGAATCCCCGTCCTCCTCCCGCACGAGCCTGATCTGGAACGCCTCGCTTTCGCTCGCGAAAAGACCGACGGCCAACCTCTCACCCCCGAG
>CAYRXS010000043.1:0-32566 GCA_964428225.1 uncultured Planctomycetaceae bacterium | reverse complement strand
CGACCTGACCCCGGCGATGATCATCCTGGTGCCGATCCTCTTCCCGATCGCGCGGGACCTCGACATGGATCCCGTCCAGTTCGGGGTGGTGACGGTGATGGCGCTGGGGATCGGCCAGTGCACGCCCCCCGTGGGCATCGCGCTGTTCGTCGCGTGCGGCATCTCCCGGATCAAGATCGGGGAGGTCGCGCGGCCCCTGCTACCCTTCCTGCTGGCGATGGTCGTCGTGCTGCTCGCGGCGACCTTCTGGCCCTCCCTGACGACGGCCCTGCCCGCGTGGTTGATGCGATGACCGAGGAGCTAGTTTCATGAGCGAGTCGACCGCTTCCGATCTCTTCCGGCTGGACGGCCGGACGGCCCTGGTCACCGGCTGTCGACGCGGCATCGGCCGGGCCATGGCCCGCGCCCTCGCGCAGGCGGGAGCCGACGTCGTCGGCGTCAGCGCCGCCCTCGAGAGCAAGGGCAGCGACGTGGAGGCCGACGTGACCGCCGCCGGCCGATCCTTCGCCGGCTACCGGTGCGACCTCGCGAACCGCAAGGACCTGTACCGGTTCATCGAGATCGTCCGCGCCGACTTCCCCACGATCGACATCCTCGTGAACAACGCGGGCACGATCCGGCGCGATCCCGCGGCGGAGCACTCCGACAAGGACTGGGACCACGTCCTCGAGGTCAACCTGAACGCCCCGTTCCTCCTGAGCCGCGAGATCGGCAAGGGAATGGTCGAGCGTGGGTCGGGCAAGATCCTCTTCACCGCGTCGCTCCTGTCGTTCCAGGGGGGGATCACCGTCCCCGGCTACGCGGCGAGCAAGGGCGGGCTCGCCCAGCTCGTCAAGGCCCTCGCCAACGAATGGGCGCCGCACGGGGTGAACGTGAACGCCATCGCCCCCGGCTACGTCGAGACGGACAACACGAGAGCGCTGCGCGACGATCCCGATCGGAATCGCGCCATCCTGGAGCGCATCCCCGCCGGCCGCTGGGGGCGACCGGAGGACCTGGCGGGTGCGACCGTCTACCTCTGCTCGCCCGCCTCCGACTGGGTGCACGGCACGATCCTGACCGTCGACGGAGGATGGATGGGGCGGTAGGCCTTCGGACGCATCCCATCCGAGTGCTGGTTCCTCACGCACGTTTCGCAAATGCCGTGCGTGACCGGATACCCTTCCCCGGCTAGCGGGGAATGCCCATCCAACTCCCGCCCGCACCACGCACAGACTCTCCGCATGATTCCTCCACGACCGACGACGCTTCCGGGACACCCGTTCAGGACCTCCTTGATCGGCAGAACGGGGAAGCATCACGAGGGCCCTCACGCCCTTGCGCAGCCGGACCTCGCGTTTCGTGAACATCGTCCCGGTTGCGAGACGCTCGGGGTGCCATTGGTTCCCGGTCGGACGGCATCGCGTGCGCGCAAGATCCTCGAGTCCGGTTCGCACGGCCCCGGCTCTCCTGACTACAATACAGAGCCCCTGCGGGTCCAGCCCCGTCCCCGCGTCCCCAGCCCGACGTTCCGATGAGACGACTACACCGTGTTCGTGCACTCTCCCTGCTGCTCGCCTGCGCCCTGATTCCGGCCGCCCTCGGCCATGCCCAGAGTGGCGAGGTCGCTTCCGAGCTGAAGATCAGCAACCTCTCCGGAGGGTTGACCGGTCCCCTGCAGAACGGGGACTACTTCGGATGCGCCGTCGCGCTCCTCGGGGACGTGGATGGCGACGGGATCGACGACCTCGCGGTAGGAGCCTCGGGCGACGACACCGTGGCCCCCGATCGGGGCGCGGTGTACGTCCTGTTCCTCAACAACGACGGAACGGTCAAGGGCGAGGTGAAGATCGCGAGCTTCAGCGGCGGATTCGGCGAGGGGCTCACCAGCTACGATCGGTTCGGGTATTCGGTCGCGGCCCTGGGCGACCACGACGGCGACGGCACACCCGACCTGGCCGTGGGCGCGTTCCTCGACGACGACGGCGGGCTCTACTCGTACTCCGATCGTGGAGCGGTGTGGCTCCTCTTCCTCAACGCGGACGGCACGGTCAAGATCAAGCAGAAGATCAGCCAGTGGTCAGGCGGACTCGTCGGGCCTCTGGACGACGGCGACATGTTCGGCTGCTCGGTGACCGCGCTCGGAGACATGGACGAGGACGACATCGGCGAGCTGGCCGTGGGCGCGCGCGGGGACGATGACGGCGGCTGGGACCGAGGCGCGGTGTGGATTCTGTTCATGGACGTGGGCGGTACCGTCAAGCGCGAGCAGAAGATCAGCCTCGCCGCGGGAGGGTTCATGGGTCCGCTGGCTCAGACGGACGACTTCGGGAACTCGCTCTCCGCGATCGGGGATCTGAACGGGGACGGAGTCTGCGACCTGGCGGTGGGAGCCTGGCGCGACGACGACCTCGATCCGTGGACCTGGGCGAGCGACTACGGCGCCGTGTGGATCCTCATGCTGGAGAGCACGGGGATGGTGCTCGCCCAGCAGAAGATCACCCGCTCGCAGGGGGGCTTCGGAGGGACGATCGACGCCGGCGACTTCTTCGGCAGCTCCGTCACCTCGCTGGGAGACCTCGACGGCGACGGGATCATCGACCTGGCGGTGGGAGCCATCGGGGACGACGACGGGTGGTCGTCGGACGTCCGCGCGGGGGCGGTCTGGCTCCTGTTCATGGACACCAACGGAACGGTGCGGTCCGAGTCGAAGATCAGCCAGACCGAGGGAGGATTCGTCGGGTCGCTGGAGCCCTACAGCTACTTCGGCTCCTCCGTGGGCGGGTTCGGCGACTTCAATGGCGACGGGCACGTCGATCTGCTCGCGGGCTCCATCGGCGACGATGACGGCGGAACCCTGGGCGACTCCTCCGACTGCGGAGCCCTCTTCGAGTTGTCGCTCTACGGGTGTCCCCTGGCCTCCGCGACCCTGCGCAACCCCGACGTCGGCGGCCACACGAATCCCGACGTCTACGGCGTCATCGCCCTGCCCATCATGGGCGGCACGTTCACCGCCGCCGTCGTGACGACCGGGAAGACCGGGAGCTTCCTCATGGGCTACGCGACGCCCCTGAGCCTGTCGACGCCCTGGGGCAACGCCCTCGTCGACTGGACCGATCCGGCGGGCGAGCTCCTGGGCGGGGTCTTCGCCATCGGCGATCCTGCGATCTTCGACCTCCCCGTTCCCGACGACCCCGTGCTCTACGGCTTCTTCGCCGCCACGCAGGCCATGCGCATCGGCGGCGGGATCGACCTGACGAACGCGCAGGACATCGTGCTGGGGCGGTGATTCGAAACCTGGCTCCCGCAGCACGTCTCCACGATCCGGGCGGGCTTGGAGCACGGTTTTCGCGCCCTTCTGATACGCGCTAGAATGCCATCGGGCGCGGCGGGTAGCTCGTTCCGCCCCGCGGAGGACCCGATCCCAGGAGAACCTGATGGCTTCCAAGCTCGCCTCGGCCTTGCTCGTTCCCGTCGTCCTCCTGCTCGCACCGACGATCGCGAGCCAGGACGATCCCCCCCAGGAGGCCGTGATCCACGGCCGGCTCGTGTACGAGGACGGATCCCCGGCCGCTGACGTCCCGATCCGGGTGCACGGCTGGGGCGCGAACACCGAGCGTGTGAACGAGCACGGCCGGCCCGACGATTGGACCGATCCCGAGACGATCACGGGACCGGACGGAGTCTTCGTCGTGCGCTTCGTGCCGCCTCGAGCCTACCAGTTCGTCCTCGATGCCGAGAGCAAGGGCTACGCGACCGTGGGCTGGCGGTGGAGCGAGATCCTGCCCGGAGAGGAGAAGGACCTCGGGGAGGCCGTCCTCGTGGCCGGGGGCACGATCGTGGGTCGCGTCGTGGACGCGGAGGGAAACCCACTCCTTTCCGGCTGGCACGTCTCCGCCAGAGGCGGCGAGTCGGAGATGGGCGGCCGGCAGTCCGTCCGAGGCTCGAGCAGCCTCGATTCGGAGACCGGTGAGTTCCGCATCGAGGATCTGCTCCCGGGACCCAACTCGGTGCAGGCCAGGCACGATCTCGCCGGTTGGATCTACGCTCCGCCCGTGGAGGTCCGAGCCGGCGAGGAGACGAGAATCGAGCTCCGCTACGAGGGGCCGGATAACACGCGGATGATCGCGGTGAGCACGTCCACTCGTCCGTTCTACATCGTCGATCCGGACCCCTCGGCGATCACCCTCCGACGAGACGGGGAGCCGATCGAGAGCGCGCGCTCGCCGATCCCCTCCGAGAACGTGCCCAACACCTACCTGTTCCACGACCTGGAGCCCGGAACGTACACCGTCACCATCGACGATCCCCGCTTCGAGCCGTGGGTCCGAGAGGGGATCGAGCCCGGAACGCGGGTGGGCGCTCGTCTTTACGGAAACGCGGTCCTGCGAGTGCAGGTCCTCGACGACGCCACGGGGATCGCGCTGGAGCGGTACGGCGTGCTGCTTCAGTACCACGGGGAGGGTTTCCCGAACGAGTTCCGCCTCCTGCGCGATGGAGCGGAGCCCCCGCCCGACGGGCTGTTCGAGCGCATCATTCCGCAGTACCTCACCCTGGTGATCGAGGGGGAGGGCTACGCCACGGCGAGCGTGCCGGTCGACGACACGGTGCCCGGAGAGACGACCTACGTCACCGTCCGCCTGGAGCGAGGGGGAGGAGTCACCGGCACGGTCTTCGAGGCCGACGGGGTGACCCCGGCCGTCCGGGCTCAGGTCTGCTGGCGCACCCGGGAGTCGATCCCGGAGGAGGGCGTCGACGGGGCGGCGGGAATCGGGAGCCGGCTGATCGAACCGGAGGATCTAGGGGGATCGACTACGACGGACGTCCGGGGCCGGTTCCTCGTGGAGGGGATACCGCCCGGCGAATACACCTTCTCCTTCTCGCCCGAGGGGCTCGTCTCGTCCGTGGACCGCGAGGTGGTGGTGGAGAGCGGTCGAACGCAGGAGCTTCGGATCCAGCTCGTGCCCACGGCCAGGATTACCGGCCGCCTGCTGCTTCCCCCGGCTGCCGACCTCACCGGCTACGATCTCGTCGTCTCGGGCGGAGGGCTCCACTTGGCCTGGTCCGGCTCCCACGACGAGGTCCGTCTGGACCCCGACGGCTCCTTCGCGATCGGGCCCGTCGAGGTCGGCGCGAGTCTCTCCCTGCGGCTGGATCTTCCCGACCTGGTGGAGAGGCGCCCCGACGGCGGGGCTTGGCGGATCTCACGGGATGACAACCTGGATCTCGGCACGCTCCTCGTTCCCGCCGCTCCCGAGTCGCGGCACGAGATCGATCTCCGGGAGCGATTCCCCGGTCACCTCCACGTCACGGTCACGGTGAACGGCGAGCCGCAATCCGATCTCTTCGCGATGGCCAGTCGAGTCGTGGAGTACCCCGACTACGTGCAGGACGAGCTCGACGAGAAGGGAACGGGCACCCTCGGCCCACTGCTCCCCGAGCCTCACCATCTCTTCGTCGGCAATCCCGAGGCGCGGTGGGGCTGGGTTCGTCCGCAGCCGGTGAAGATCGAGGCGGGGAAGACGGCGGAGTGCTCGCTCGACGTGAAGCTCTTCCGCGGTGAGCTGCGGATCCTCGATGGCGACTCGGACGAGCCCCTGAAGACGAGACACGTGCTCCTGACCGGTCCGCTCTTCGAGGGCGAGCCCGTGGGTGCCCCCATGGCCATGACGGGGGTTAACGGTCGCATCGTCCTCGCCCTGCCCCCCGGAACGTACCGCGTCCAGGACGCCAACGACGGGGAGCGCTTCCTCTACGACCCCGCGATCGCGGTGGAGGTCGAGTGGACGCCCGAGGGACCGCAGCCATCGGAGATCCACCTCGAGCGGTGCGAGGTTCCCGAGGACGACGAAGAGCCCTGGGAGGACGGCCGCCCCTGAGCCGCACCGTTCGGCGTTACATCGCGACCCAGGCGCCGTCCTTCTCGCTGCTCTTCACGGCGGCGTCGATGAACGCGATGCCCGTGCGGCCGTCCTCGACGTTTGCGTACCTGCTGCCGTCGCAGGCGAACGGCTTGCCGTCGAGGTAGGCGCGCACGTCGGCCTCGAAGAACCGGTGCAGGCGGGCGAAGGCGTCGTGGAAGCCCTCGGTGTGGCCGGAGGGGATCGTCGGCTCGCCCAGCAGGTCCTCGGGGACGTCGCCCAGGAAGCCGTCGTTCGCGGCGACTACCGCGCGCCAGTACTTGCGGTCCGGCTGATCCGGCAGGTGAATCGTCACCTCCTCCGGCTCCTCCTGGACCCAGACGAGCGTGCCCTTCGTGCCGTTGATCTCGATGCCGAGGTCGTTCCTGTGGCCGATCCCGATCTGGGTGGCGCGGACGAGGGCCTTGCCGCCGTTCGAGAGCTCGCAGTACGTCGTGAAATGGTCGTCGAGCGCGCGGCCTCCGACGAAGGTCTCGAGGTGGGCGCTCAGCTTCGTGACCTCGAGCCCGGTGACGTAGCGCAGGTGCATCAGGGCGTGCGTTCCGATGTCGCCTCCGCAGCAGCTCGCCCCGGCCTGCTTGGGATCGACGCGCCACTCGGCCTGCATGCACCCCGTGTCCTCGGTGCGCGCCGCGAGCCAGCCTTGCAGGTAGTACGAGTCGACCCAGCGCACGTCGCCGATCAGACCGCTCTGCACGACGAAGCGGGCGAAACGCGTGGTCCAGTGGCCGAGATAGGTATGGGCGACGCCGAACGGGATCCCGTGCTCCTTCACCGCGGCCACGAGCCGATCGGATTCCTCGAGGGTCACCGTCAGGGGCTTCTCGCAGAAGACGGGGATCCCGGCCTCGATGCACTTCATCGCGGGATCGAAGTGCACGTGGTTCGGGGTGACGATGAGCGCGTAGTCGATGCGCTCGCCGACGGGCTTCTTCGCCTCCGCGGCGATCATCTCGTCGTAGCTCGGGTAGCCCTGGAGCGGATAGGGCCACTCCTCGGCCTCCTTCATCGCCACCTCGGGCACGGGGTGGAGGGCGGCCGCGGTGACGCGGCGGGTGCCGTCGAAGTGAATGGCGCGCTGGTGGGGGTGGACGATGAACGCTCCGCCGCCGCCGCCGATCAAGCCCACGTTGAGAGGTCTCTGTGCCATCGGTTGCTCCTCGTTTCCTCCGGGCCCGCGAATCACGGGGGGAGGGATTCTGCGTCGCAGGGGCGGTTTTCTCAAGCGTTACCGGGGGGGAGCGCCAGGGCGGGGTTCGAGGCTCGCTACCATGTCGCGCTCGCCCGATCGTCGGATTCCCCGGAGGTTTCACCATGGCCCGGAAGCTGCTGAAGGCCCTCGTCGCTCTCGCCGTCCTCGTCTCCCCGCTCGCGGCCCAGGCCGTTCCCGTCGTGGACGATGGATGCACCGACCTCATCGTCACGAAGGGCGCGTCGGCGGACGGCTCGGTCATGATCGTCTACACGATCGACGGTGTGTTCCATCCGCACCTGTCCCGTACGCCGGCCGCCGACCACGAGCCCGGCTCCTTCGTGGAGGGGATCGGCGGGGGCAAGGTGAAGCAGGTGCCCCACACCTACGCCGTCGTCGGCGGGGTGAACGAGCACCAGCTCGCGGTCGGGGAATCGACCTTCGGAGGCCGCGGCGAGCTGGTCAATCGCGAGGGGCTGCTCGGCTACTGGGACCTGATGCAGCTCGCCCTGCAGCGCGCCAGGACCGCGCGCGAGGCCATCGAGGTCATCACGAGCCTTGTGGACGAATACGGGTATCGCTCGAGCGGGGAGTCGATCTCGATCGGAGACACCGAGGAGGCGTGGCTCCTCGAGATCATCGGCCCGGGACCCGGGAAGCTCGGCGCACAGTGGGTCGCGGTACGGATCCCCGATGGCCACATATCCGCCCACGCGAACAAGGCCCGTATCGGGACCTTCCCTCTCGACGATCCCGAGAGCTGCGTCTACTCGGACAACGTGACCTCCTTCGCGGTCGAGAAGGGCTACTGGGATCCCGCCTCCGGCGAGCCGTTCAGCTTCTGCGAGGCCTACTGCCCCGCCTCCCCGGCCAACTTGCGCATCACGGAGACGCGAGTCTGGAGCCTCTTCCGCCGCGCCGCGCCGTCGAAGGAGCACCTGCTCGATCCCGCCTACCACCGCGGGGTGCCGGGAGCGAAGCGGTACCCGCTCAGCATCGAGCCCGACCAGAAGCTCTCCCTCGCCGACGTCTTCGACCTGATGCGCGATCACTACGAGGGCACGGACTACGACATGACGAAGGGCGTCGATGCCGGCCCCTTCGGCAACCCCTTCCGGGTGCGGCCGTTGAACTGGGAGGTCGATGGCGTCGAGTACACGTGGGAGCGGCCGATCTCCGCCCAGCACGTCGGCTGCTCCTGGGTGATCCAGTCCCGCGGCTGGCTGCCCGATCCGGTGGGAGGCGTGATGTGGTACAGCCCCGAGAACACGGACTACGCCTGCTACACGCCGTTCTACTGCTGCATCGACGCGCTGCCGGAGTCCTACGTGGTGGGGGACATCCGCGAGTTCTCGTGGGACTCCGCCTGGTGGGTGTTCAACTTCGTCGGCAACTACTCGTATCTCATGTACTCGCACATGATCGAGGACATCCGCGCGGTGCAGGGCGAGCTCGAGGGGAACTACCTCGCTCTCCAGCCCGCGGTGGAGAAGACCGCCGTCGAGCTCGCGAAGTCGGATCCCGACCTGATGGTCCGCTACCTGACGGACTACTGCGTGACCCACGCCGAGAACGTCGTCGACCGCTACCGCGCCCTCGGCGAGCATCTGATCACCCGCTACAACGACGGCTACGTCGATCGCCGGAGCGTCGGCTACCCCGATTCCTGGCTCCGCCGCGTCCTCGAGGAGCAGGGATCCAAGTTCGAGGCGTCCTCGAAGACCGACGAGTAGAAACGGGCCGGGGAAGCCTTATCCTGCGGGGCATGACTCTACAGACCAGGGCTCTCCCCACGATCGTCCGCCACGGCGCCGGGCTGGCCTCGGCGCTCATCCTGCTCTGCGGCGCGCTCGCCTCCCAGGAGCCGGAGCCACCGAACGTCGTCTACATCATGGCCGACGAGCTCGGTTACTACGAGCTGTCGTGCATGGGGCACCCCGACATACGAACGCCACGGATCGACAGCTTGGCGAGCGAGGGGGTGCGGTTCACGCAGGCGCTGGCGGGATCGCCGCTGTGCGCCCCGACTCGCTGCACCCTCATGACCGGGAAGCACACCGGACACACGTCGGTGCGGACCAACGGAGGCGGGACGCCGCTGCGCGCCGGCGAGGAAACGATCGCCTCGGTCCTGCGCCGCGCGGGCTACGCCACCGGGGGATTCGGCAAGTGGGGCTGTGGGGGCCGCGGCTCGACCGGCGTGCCGGAGGAGCACGGATTCGATCGCTTCTTCGGCTACTACGACCAGGTCCACGCCCACAGCTACTATCCCGCGTACCTGATCGACAACAGCGAGGAGGCGGTCCTGCCCGGCAACCGCGGCGGCCGCTCCGGCGAGACGTACTCCCACTACGTCATCTTCGAGGAGGCGAAGGAGTTCATCCGCGAGAACCGTGACCGGCCCTTCTTCTGCTATCTGCCGATCACGCCTCCGCACGGGATGTTCGATATTCCCGAGAACGATCCCGCCTGGGCGCTCTACCGCGATCAACCGTGGCCGGAGGAGGCGCGGAGCTACGCGGCGATGATCACCATGGTCGATCGCCACATGGGGGAGGTGCTCGACCTGCTCGAGGAGCTGGAGCTGGATCGGAAGACGATCGTGTTCTTCTGCGGGGACAACGGCGGCAACGACTACTTCAAGAGCCCCGAGCATCCGCGCGGCTTCCACGGCCCGAACGTCGATCCGAGGAGCGGCGTGGCCTTCCGCGGCACGAAGGGGACGGTCTGGGAGGGGGGCCTGCGCATCCCGATGATCGCCCGCTGGCCGGGGCGGATCGAGCCCGGAAGGGTCAGCGATCTGCTCTGGTACTTCCCCGACGTCCTGCCGACGCTGGCCGAGCTCGCCGGCGCCTCCGCTCCCGAGGACGTCGACGGGATCTCCATCGTCCCCGAGCTCCTCGGCGCGGCGGCCGCGGGGCGCGAGCAGGAGCAGCACGAGTATCTCTACTGGGAGCTCGGCGACCGGACTGCCGTGCGCATGGGATCGTGGAAGGCGGTTCGTCCGAAGAAGGGCGCGGCCTGGCAACTGTACGACCTGAGGACCGACGTCTCCGAGACCACCGACGTGGCCGCGGAGCGCCCCCAGCTCCTGGCCCGGATGAAGGCCCACGCGGAGGAGGCACACGTCCCGGCGGAGGAGGGCGTCTTCCACGACCGGGCCGACCACGAGAAGGACCGCCAGGCGAAGTGGGGGGACACCCGCAAGTCGGACCGGCCGCCCGTGAGCCCGTTCCCCGACGCGGGCCTGATACCCCGCTCCGACTGCAGGATCGTCCGGGCGAGCAGCGAGAACACCGCGAACGGGAAGCTGGCCGCGAACGCGATCGACGGCGATCCGCGGACGCACTGGCACACGCGCTTCGGGGAGAGCATCGCCGAGCACCCGCACGAGCTGGTGATCGACCTGGGGGCCGAGCGCGAGGTCCGAGGCCTCCGCTACCAGTGTCGCCAGGATGGAGGCTGGAACGGCGCGATCGCCGAGTTCGAGCTGTACGTGAGCTCCCGACCGGACGAGTTCGGGGACCCCGTCATCGCGTCGAGCTTCGCGAAGAAGCGCGAGGCGCAGGAAGCCTCCTGCGCCTCTCCGGTCCGCGGGCGCTACGTCCTGCTTCGCATCCTCTCCGAGGTGAACGGCGGTCCGTGGGCCTCCATCTCCGAGCTGGGCGTGGTCGGCGGCTCCCCCGTTCCCGGCCCGGCGACGTCGCCCGCCATCTGCTTCGCGCTCTACACGGTGCAGGGCGGGGTGCTGAAGCTCACCGCGCAGCTCTATCCGGAGCAATCCGATCCCGAAGGGGACACGGTGCTCGAGGTCGAGCGCGACGGTGCGTGGCGCGAGGTGGCGCGCACCCGCCCCGTTCGACCGGGGTGGACGTCCCACCTGCGCGTGGAGGGCTGGGACGCCACGCGCGACCATCGCTACCGCGTGCGCGTCGGCGAGGACACCTACGAGGGCCGGGTGCGCCGCGATCCGATCGACAAGGACGTCATCGTCGCCGCCGCCTTCACGGGCAACTCCCCGGGACCGGGGGGCGGGAAGATCTCCAAGGCCGATGTCGCGGAGAACGTGGCGAAGCTCGACCCGGACGTCCTGCTCTTCACCGGCGACCAGGTGTACGACCACAATCGCCACACCGAGCACTGGCTGCGGTTCGGCGAGGACTTCGGCGCGATCGTCCGCGATCGGCCCACCGTCACCATCCCCGACGACCACGACGTCGGGCACCCGAACCTGTGGGGAGCGGGCGGCGTGGCGTGCAAGCGCGATCCCGAGGGCGGCTACATGAAGCCCCCGGAGTACGTGAACATGGTGCAGCGCCAGCAGACCTGGCACCTGCCCGACCCGCACGATCCCACGCCGGTGGCTCAGGGCATCACCGTCTACTACACGCGGCTGGTCGTCGGGGGGATCGACTTCGCGATCCTCGAGGACCGCAAGTTCAAGTCCGGCTGCACGCAGCTCGGAATCGTCGAGAAGGGGCTCGGCCCTCGCCCCGATCACGTTTCGACCGCGGACTACGACCCGAAGATTTTCGACCTGCCCGGGCTCGACCTGCTCGGAGCCCGACAGATGGAGTTCCTGGAGGAGTGGGCGCTCGACTGGCGGGGCGTGCAGATGAAGAGCGTCGTGAGCCAGACGCTCTTCTCCATGGCCTCGAACTACCACTCGGGCAACAAGACCTTCTACCACGCCGACTTCGACGCCAACGGCTGGCCGCAGTCCGCGCGGGACGAGGCCGTGGACGTGCTGCGGCGGTGCTTCGCCTTCCACGTCTGCGGCGACCAGCACCTGTCCACCATCGTCCAGTACGGCGTCGACGACTTCCGGGACGCCGGGTATGGATTCTGCGTGCCCTCGATCGCCAACCTCTGGCCGCGCTGGTGGGCTCCGAAGGAGCCACCGGTCCGCCCGGTTCCCGGAGGAATGGAGCACACCGGGGACTACCTCGACGGCTTCGGGAACGAGCTGACCGTCTACGCGCACACCAACCCGCGGGAGACCGGTCGCGAGCCCGCCGCCCTGCACGACCGGATGCCCGGCTTCGGGGTCGTGCGCTTCGACAAGAAGACCCGCGCCATCACCATGGAGTGCTGGCCGCGCATGGTCGATCCCACCGATCCCGCGAGCCGGCAGTACGACGGCTGGCCGAAGACGATCGCCCAGACCGACAACTACGGGCGCGCGCCCGTCGCGTGGCTACCGGAGCTCCGCGTCGAGGGGGCGGTGGATCCGGTGTTCCGGGTGTACGGTCCGGACCAGGACCTCGAGTACGTGCTGCGGATCCAGGGCCACGTGTTCCAGCCGTGGACCTTCGCCGCGGGCGACTGCGCGGTGGTCGTCGAGGATCCGGAGTCCGGTGTCCGCCGGATCTGGAACGCGAAGGCGGTGGCCGACCGGGCCTCGGCGGGGACGGCGACGCTGGAGCTCTGACCCCGGACGCCTCAGCGCAGCACTCGCGCCGTACCGCCCCCCATGACGCGCTCGACCTCGGCCAGGGTGGCCATGGTCGTGTCGCCGGGCGTGGTCATGGCGAGCGCGCCGTGCGCGGCGCCGCACTCGACGGCCCAGGCGGGGCCGCGCGCGGCGAGGAAGCCGTAGATCAGGCCGGACGCGAAGGAGTCGCCGCCGCCGACCCGGTCGAGGATCTCGAGGTCCTCGCGGGGGGTCGCCTGGTGGAGCTCGCCGTCGTGGACGCAGACGGCGCCCCAGTCGTTGATCGTCGCGGTCTTCGCGTTGCGCAGGGTCGTGGCGACGACGCGGAGGTTCGGGAAGGTCGCGACCACCTCCTCGATCATGCGGCGAAAGCTCGTGGGGTCGAGCTTCGAGAGGTTCTCTTCGATCCCCTCCACCTCGAAGCCGAGGGCGGCGGTGAAGTCCTCCTCGTTGCCGAGCATCACGTCCACGAATCCCGCCAGGCCGCGATTGACCTCGCGCGCCCGCTCCTTGCCGCCATTCGCCTGCCACAGCGACGCGCGGTAGTTCAGATCGTAGGACACGATCGTCCCGTGCCGCCGCGCGGCCTCCATCGCTTCCTTCGCCAGCTCCGCGGTCGAGGGGGACAGAGCGGCGAAGATGCCGCCGGTGTGGAACCAGCGGACGCCCTCCTCGCCGAACAGCTCCTCCCAGTCGACGTCCCCGGGCTTCATCCGCGAGACCGCGGTGTGGGCGCGGTCCGAGCACCCCCGGGCCGCGCGCACGCCGAAGCCGCGCTCGGTGAAGTTCAAGCCGTTGCGCGCCGCGCGTCCGATGCCGTCGAAGGGAACCCAGATCAGGCGCGACAGGTCGACCCCGCCCTGGAGCATCAGGTCCTCCACCAGCCGGCCGACCGGGTTGTCGACGAGGGCGGTGACGTGCGCCGTGTCCAGACCGAAGCAGCGCCGGAGACCGCGCGCCACGTTGTATTCGCCACCGCCCTCCCACGCGCGGAAGGTGCGGGTCGTCGCCACGCGACCCTCGCCCGGGTCGAGACGCAGCATCACTTCGCCGAGGCTGACGAGGTCCCAGCGGCAATCGAGTTTGGGTTTGATCTCCAGGGGCATGGTGACTTAGCGTTCCGGACCGAAGGAAAGGGAATCGGAGGCAAGTTACTTCACGCCCATGATCCACATCAATCGGGAATTGCGAGCGTCGGATCTGATCGAGGCGATCGAGCGCTTGTGGGCCCTCTCGGCAGCCAAGATCCGCTCGATCGAGGAGACCTGCTCGCCGGACAGCGGCGCGCCGGTGTTCACGGTGGGGGGCAAGTACACCGCACGCGGCTGGACGGAATGGACGCAGGGCTTCCAGTACGGCTCGGCGATCCTGCAGTTCGACGCGACCGGCGACGAGGAGTGCCTCGAGATCGGCCATCGCAACACGGTTCTGCGCATGGCGCCCCACGTTACCCACACCGGCGTGCACGACCACGGCTTCAACAACGTCAGCACCTACGGCGGGCTCTGGCGCCTCATGCGCGAGGGACGCATCGCGGAAGACGTCCGCGAGTGCGAGCTGTACGAGCTGGCCCTGAAGTGTACAGGGGCCGTGCAGGCCGGGCGCTGGACGAGGACCTCGGACGGCGACGGCTTCGTCTACTCCTTCAACGGGCCCCACTCGCTGTTCGCGGACACGATCCGCAGCATGCGTGCCCTGGCCGTCTCGCACCTGCTGGGGCACGTCCTGATGGTGGACAACGACGAGCGCGTGTCACTCCTGGGCCGCCTGATCGAACACGCCCGCTCGACGGCGCGCTACACCGTGTACTACGGCGAGGGGCGCGACGCGTTCGACGTCCGCGGTCGCGTGGCTCACGAGAGCGTGTTCAACACGAACGACGGGCGCTACCGATGCCCGAACAGTCAGCAGGGCTACTCGCCCTTCTCCACGTGGACGCGGGGACTGGCGTGGGTCATGCTCGGCTATCCGGAGGAGCTCGAGCTGCTCGCCACCATCCCCGATTCCGACCTCGAGCCCTTCGGCGGACGCGCCGAGATCGAGGCCTTCATGCTGCGGGCGGCGCAGGCCGCGTGCGACTTCTTCATCGAGTACTCCCCGACGGACGGGATCCCGTACTGGGACACGGGAGCCCCGGGGCTCGCCCGGATGGAGGATTACCTCGAGCGCCCCGCGGATCCGATCAACGACCACGAGCCGGTAGACAGCTCCGCGGCGGCCATCGGCGCCCAGGGACTGCTGCGGCTCGGCCACTACCTGATCGGACGGGGCGAGGAAGAGGTGGGAATGTTCTACTGGCAGGCCGGATTGACCGTCCTGCGCACGCTGCTCGACGAGCCGTACCTCTCCACCGACCCGGACCACCAGGGGCTGCTCCTGCACTCGATCTATCACCGCCCCAACGGCTGGGATCACGTGCCGGAGGGCTCGAGGATTCCCCACGGCGAGTCGTGCATGTGGGGCGACTACCACCTGCGCGAGGTCGCGCTCTACGTGCAGCGCGTCGCCCGCAGCGAGCCGTACCTGACCTTCTTCGGACCGAGGTGAGACCATGGCCGCCGAGAAGCGAATCGCCCTGATCACCGGCGCGGGCCGGGGCATCGGGCTCGGCATCGCGCGGGCCCTCGCGCGAGAGGGGTACGACGTCGCGGTCAACGACGTGCACGACCCGGGGGCGGTGGAGGGCGCTCTAGAGGAGCTGCGCGCGCTCGGGGCCGAGGCGCTCTACGCTCGCGGCGACGTCTCGCGCGCCGAGGACCGCGAGGCCGTGGTGGCCGCCGTCCGTGAGCGCTTCGGCGCCCTGCACGTGCTCGTCAACAACGCCGGCGTGTCGTCGCGAGAGCGCGGCGTCGACCTGCTCGACACGAGCGAGGACGCCTTCGAGTGGCTGCTGCGCATCAATCTGCACGGCGCGCACTTCCTGACTCAGCTCGTCGCGCGCTGGATGATCGAGCAGCGCAACGCCGACGCGGGCTTCCCCGCCTGCGTCGTCAACGTCACCTCGATCTCCGCGGACGTCGTCTCGATCGGTCGCGCCGACTACTGCGTGAGCAAGGCGGCGCTCGCCATGTCGACGAAGCTCTGGGCTACGCGGCTCGCGGAGCACGGAATCCCCGTGTACGAGATCCGCCCGGGGATCATCCGCACCGACATGACCTCCGGGGTCGTGGAGAAGTACGATCGCTTCATCGCCGACGGGAACCTCCTCGAGCCCCGGTGGGGGACGCCCGAGGACGTCGGCCGGGCAGTGGCCACGCTCGTCCGTGGCGACCTCCCCTACGCGACGGGTCAAACCCTGATCCTCGACGGGGGCCTGACCCTGCCGAGGCTGTGACGTCATGACCGACGGACAACCGATCACCGATCGCCTCGCCGAGCTCCGCCTGATCCCGGTGGTGGCGATCGACGAGGCGGAGAAGGCGGGTCCCCTCGCGGATGCCCTGCTCGGAGGCGGCCTCCCCTGCGCGGAGATCACGTTCCGTACCGCCGCCGCCCTCGACGTCATCGCCCGTCTGGCCCGCCTGGGCAGCCTGCTCGTCGGAGCGGGCACGGTCCTCACCGTGAGCCAGGCCCGGCGCGCGGTCGACGCGGGAGCGAAGTTCGTCGTCTCCCCGGGCACGGACCGCGAGATCGTGCGCTGGTGCCGCGAGAACGCCGTCCCCGTGTACCCGGGGGTGGCCACCGCGTCGGACCTCATGCAGGCCGCGAAGCTCGGCCTCGACGTGGTGAAGCTCTTCCCCGCGGAGGCGCTCGGAGGCCTGAAGATCCTGAAGGCCCTCGCCGGCCCCTTCCCGCGGATGCGCTTCATCCCCACGGGGGGGATCGACGCGAGGAACGTCCAGTCGTGGCTCGGTCACCCGAAGGTCGTGGCCTGCGGGGGGAGCTGGATGGTCGCCAAGTCCCTGATCGCCGCCGACGACTTCGGGGAGATCCTCCGTCGCGTTCGCGACGCGGTGGATCTGGTCTCCTGACGGGTAGTGTCCTGATTCAGAAGTTGCCGCACACCTGTCCGGACTCTCGCGGCGCTGCCCGCGTTGCGCCTCCTCCGAGTATCACTGCGAATACGCGTCGTCTCCGCGCCTTGCCAGCACCGCTGCGAGTCCCCGACAGGTGCACGGCAACTTCTGAATCAGGACACTAGGCCGCCTCGGACTCCTGTTCGCGGTTCGCCACGTAATCGGCGATGCGTGCCCGGTGCCGATCGAATTCCTCGCTCGACCGCGTGTCGTATTCCAGGCCGTAGACGACGACGGAGTCGCGAAGCTCCCGGTGACGGATCCAGCAGACGACGTCGATGGGCTCGTCGTGCGCAGGCAGGTGCAGGGTGATCCGCAGCTTCCTCTCGAAGTAGAACTCCTCCTCGAGCTCGGGCGGCATGCCGACGGAGATGCCCGTCTCCGAGATGTCCCGGAGGTCCACCCGAATCTTCTCTTCCGTCTGCACCGTCCACACGTGGATCTCGGGAGGGGAGAGCGGGCTCGGCACCACCCGGGGACAACCTCGCCGGCTGATGGCCGGCTGCAGCGACTTCATCGCGTCCGGCTCGATCTCGAAGCCGTAGCGGTGCCGCACCAGGTCCTCGTTCCGGGAGGCCACGCGTCCGCGGACGTCGAGTGAATCCGACCGGGAGCCCCGCATCAGGTGGAGGTCCACCTCCTCGCCGATGGGAATGGAGGGCGCGTGCGAGACGGGGAAGTCGACGATCAGTCCCCGCTCGTTACCTTCGGTCGACGGCTCGGCGATGATTCCGACGTACTCGCCTCCCTCCTCGTTGCGGACGAGGAGATGAAGGTTGTCGGGGGGGGTGCTCGTGGAATCGGTCATGGCTTGCTCTCCTCGCTATCGTGCGGAGCCGGGCTCGTCCGGAGCGTGGGGATCGGGGGGAGGTCCCGCGGGGATCTCGCACCGGTTTCGTCCGTTCTGCTTTGCCTTTCGAAGCTGATGGTCGGCGAGCTTCACGAGCATCTGCGCGTCCTCGACGCCGCGGACCTGCTGCAGCCAGGCGGCGCCGACGCTCGCCGTCGCGGAGAGGCTCGCCTCCCCGACGGACACCTGCTCCTCGGCGATCGTCGTGCGGATGCGCTCGGCCAGCCCCCGGATACTCAGGGGCGAGATGCCGGGCAGGATGACCGCGAATCTCCCTCCGTCGTACCGAAACTTGAGGTCTCCCTTCCGGGAGGCCCGATCCAGCACGGAGGCGACCGTGCGCAGGACCTCGTCCCCCGCCTCGCGGCCGTGCTCGTCGTTGACGTCCTGGAGCCGATCGAGATCGACGAGGATCAGGCCGAGCTTCCCGGGCACGTCGCGATCGAGGCGGGCCCCGATCTGCCGCTCGAGGGCCTCGTCGAAGGACTTGCGGGCGGGGAGCCCCGTCAGGCCGTCCGTTCCGTCCTGCTCCGCAGCGGGGGCGGCGCTCTCCTCGGCCTCCGCCGCGCGGTCCTTCGCCTGACGCAGATCGGTCGCGGCCCCCATTCCGATCCGCGAGACCTGTCGTCGGGCGATCTTCACGATCTTCTCGTGATCGATGCCCGGCGGCAGCTCGAAGTCCAGCATCTTCGAGGCCTCCCTGACGACGGGCTCCAGCCGGATCAGGAAGTCGTCCACGTCGCCCGCGCTGAGACCATGCCTCCTCGCCACCGCTCGGCACTTCATCATCGCCAGGCCCTTGTCGTCGTCGCAGATGACGGACTCGAACAGGCGATTGAGCGACATCAGGTCCAGGAATCGTTCGAACTGCTCGCCCATGCCCTCGGGCAGCTCCTCCGGCCGGTCGGTGAAGCACACCGTGGTCACGATGGCGTCGGGCATCTGCCACTTCTTCATGAGGACCTCCGCGACGTCCGCGCTGTGGAAGCCGAGCTGCGTCTGCTCGTCGAGGAGAGTCGGCCACTTGCGGCCCTGGTCGCTGACCTCGGCGTACTCCTCGGGGAGGATCTGCGTGATGGCCAGCTTTCCGATGTGGGTCACGAGCCCGCAGAAGAAGGCTTCCTCGTGGGCGGGGTTGCCGACGCGTGACATGAGCGCCCGGGCGGACGCCGCGGAGACCAGGCTTCGCCGCCAGTAGTCCTGGAGGTCGAGCACGCCGTCGGCGCGCAGTCCTCGGATTCCGTCGGCGAGCGAGAAGCTCAGCGACATGAGCTTCACGGACTTGATGCCCAGCATCATGACCGCCCCGTGCACGGTCGAGATCTCTTGCTTGGGGCCGAACTGCGCGGAGTTGGCGAGCCTGACGAGCTTCGCGGCGAGGGCGGGGTCGTAGCCGATGACGTCCACGAACTCGTCCAACTCGGAGCTCTCGTCCCGGGTGAGGCGGAGGATCTCCACCGCGACGGAGGACAGCGTGGGCAGATCCTCGGTCCCGGTCAGCTTCTCCGAGAGAACGCTCCGGTTGATTGACTCCAAATGCGTAGTCCTGGGGTGGCTACCTCATGGTCTTTCGTCCGGTCGTCGCGGGGACCTTGACCCCCGCGGCGGCCGGGACGGGCTCGGGGACCACCGGACGCCCCTCGCTCCCAGATATGGCACCAGAATGCGTCGTCCGGGGGCCGGCGAGCCCCCTCGGCCCCGGCGGGGCGAGTCGCATCGGGGGGGCGCCGCGCATAGGATTGCGGAATGAGATCACCCGGCACACTCCGAGAAGGAGTCGCGCTCACGAGTCCGCTCGCGCTGCTGTCGACGTGCGCGCTCGCCCTGAGCCTGGCCGTCCCGAGCCAGGACCGCCCCGACATCCTGATCGCCGACTTCGAGGGCGAGGACTACGGCGCGTGGGAGGCGACCGGCGAGGCCTTCGGCGCCGGCCCCGCGCGCGGCACGTTGCCGCACCAGATGCAGGTGAACGGGTACCTCGGAGAGGGCCTGGTCAACACGTTCCTCCACGGCGACGACACCACGGGCACCCTCACCTCTCCGCCCCTGCGCCTGGAGCGCAGGTACGTCAACTTCCTGATCGGCGGCGGGATGCATCCCGGAGAGGCGTGCATCGACCTGCTCGTGGACGGGGAGGTCGTGCGCACCGCGACGGGACCGAACGACCGGCCCGGCGGAAGCGAGGCGCTCGACTGGCACACCTGGGAGGTCGGCGAGCTCGAGGGACGCACCGCCGTCCTTCGGATCGTCGATCGCCGCCAGGGCGGATGGGGGCATGTCAACGTCGATCACATCGTGCAGAGCGACCGGCGCGCGGGGCCGGATCCCGCGGAGCTGCGTCGAACGCTCGTCGTCGACACGAGGTACCTGCACCTGCCGGTGAAGAACGGAGCGCGCGGCCGTCGGATGCGCTTCCTGGTCGAGGGCGCGATCGTGCGCGAGTTCACGATCGAGCTGGCGGACGAGGAGCCGGACTTCCTCGTCTTCAGCGACGTCGACGCCTTCCGCGGGAAGGAGCTCGTCATCGAGGTCGACTCGATCACCGCCGGATCTCGAGGGCTGGTCTCGATCGTGCCGAGCGACACCATCCCCGATCCCGACGGGCTCTACCGGGAGGAGCACCGCCCCCGGTTCCACTTCTCGTCGCGCCGCGGTTGGAACAACGACCCGAACGGGCTCGTGTACTTCGACGGCGAGTTCCACCTGTACTACCAGCACAATCCCTACGGCTGGAAGTGGGGCAACATGCACTGGGGACACGCGGTCAGCCGTGACCTCGTGCACTGGGAGGAGCTCCCCGTCGCCATCTATCCTCACCGGTTCGGCGACTGGGTGTTCTCCGGGGGGGCGATGATCGACTGGGAGAACACCGGCGGATTCCAGACGGGGGACGACCCTCCGATCGTCGCGTCGTACACGAGCACCGGACGCGGCGAGTGCCTTGCCTACAGCAACGACCGCGGCCGGACCTTCACCGACTACGAGGGCAACCCGGTGGTCGAGCACCGCGGCCGCGACCCCAAGATCATCCGGTACGAGCCGGGTGACCACTGGGTCATGGCGGTCTACGACGAGCACGAGGGCAAGCGCTGGATCGCGTTCCACACGTCGAAGGACCTGCGCACGTGGGAGCTCGCGAGCCGCCTCGAGGGCTACTACGAGTGCCCCGAGATCTTCGAGCTCGCGGTGGAGGGCGAGGCGAACGAGACGCGGTGGGTGACCTATGCCGCGGACGGGAACTACGCGATCGGGACCTTCGACGGTCGAACCTTCACTCCGGAGTCGGGCAAGCACCGCGGCAACTGGGGCAACTGCTTCTACGCCTCGCAGACCTTCAGCGACGTCCCCGCCGAGGACGGCCGACGCATCCAGATCGGCTGGGGACGCGTCGCGACGCCGGGCATGCCCTTCAACCAGTGCATGCTCTTCCCCTGCGAGCTGAAGTTGCGGCGAACGGACGAGGGACTGAGGATGTTCACGTATCCCGTGCGGGAGATCAGAGCCCTTCGCACGAATACGATTCGGTACGACGCGGGGCTCGAGCCGGGACGGAACGCGCTCGAGGGCGTCACCGGCGAGCTTTTCGATCTCGACGGCTTCCTGCGGCCTCTCGACGCCGAGAGGATCGAGCTCACGATCCGCGGCGTGCCCGTGGTCCTCGACGTGAAGGAAGGAACCATCTCCTGCCGGGACCGGGGAGCCCCCTTGCCGATGAAGGACGGGGAGATCCGACTGCGCGTGCTCGTCGACCGCACGACGATCGAACTCTTCGTGGGTGATGGTCTCGTCTACATGCCGATCGGCGGCATCCTCGCGGAGCGGGATCGGGGGCTGGCGCTGACCGTCGACGAAGGCACGGTAGACGTCTCGGTCTTCGTGACCGAGCTCCGCTCGGCGTGGCGATGAACGGCGCGGTGCTCGGCCTCCTCCCCGCGCTGGTCGCGTCGCTCGGGACGCTCCAGGAGCCCGCGGCTCCCTGCCACGGGATCCTGAGCTCGCAGATCGGCTACGACGCGGGGGGGACCAAGCGAGTCGTCGTGCGCAGCGATGCGCGGGAGTATCTGAGCGACCGCGCTCGCTTCGTGCTCGTGGACGGAGAGGGAGAGAAGGCGGCGGACGGCGCCGTGTCCTACTGGGGGGCGATCTGGAACGCGCACTGGTGGGTCGCGGACATCTCGGCCTGCGGTCATCCCGGCACCTATCGCCTGCGGATCGAGGACCGCGGCGAGGCGAAGGGCGAGAGCGATCCGATCGTGATCCGCGAGCATGCGCTGTGGAGTGCGTGCTGGTCGGTGATCGCCCTCGACATGCTGGACGCGCGCGCAGAACAGTCGCGCACGAAGCGGGGATGGCGGGACTGCGGCAGCGATCTGCAGGAGCTCTCCAGCCACGTCGTCGTCCTCGACTGCCTGTGCGATGCGCTCGAGATCGCCCCCGGGCGCGTCACCGATCCGGAGCGGCGGCGCTTGCTCGCCCACCTCGAGAACGGGGGCGACTTCCTCGCCGCCCTCCAGGATCGCGCCGCCGAGCTGGGCCTCGGGGATGGCCCTCTCGTTCACGAGCCCCGACAGGACCACGCGGTGACCGGCAACGTCACCAAGGCGGCGATGGCCTTCGCGCGGATCTCCCGCATCCTCGCCCCGACCGCGCCGGAGCGCAGCGCCGACTACCTGAATCGTTCCCTGCGCGCCTACGCGTGGATCGACGAGCACGGTCCGGTCGTCAACGAGGAGGAGCCCGTCTTCTTCCCGCACGTGCACGGAGCTCCACCAGGCTCCCGGCCGCCCGCCGACCAGTGGATGACGCGCGACCTCGTCACGATGCTGCGGGCGTCGCTCGAGCTCGTGAAGGCCGGCCGGGACGAGCACGCGGCGCACGCCTTTCGCCACGCGGCGCACATCGTCGACCGTCAGGTGCCGGAGGGCCGGGCCGAGGACGGCCTGTACGGACACTTCTACACGTTCGACGACTTCGAGGCGTTCGGCGGCGTGCGGTTCACCGAGAAGGCCAACGTCCACTGCGGGGCGTGGAGCGAGGAGGGTCGGATCTACAACAAGGGAGGGCACTACCCGCACTACGTGCTCCCCCTGATCGAGATGGGCGAGCGGTGGCCGGACCACCCCGACGCGGCCCGCTGGGAGCGCGCGGTCCGCGACTTCGCGTACGGCTACTTCCTTCCCGGCTGCGAGCGCAGTCCCTTCCGGATCCTGCCCGCCGGCTACTGGACCGGCGAGGGACTGCTCTGGTTCAGCGGCTGGTACCACGCGCACAACAACGCGTACGCCTTCGCGGCCTCTCTCGCCCTCGAGCTCGAGCGGCAGCTCGACGATCCACGCTTCCGGGAGGTCGCCGTCGGCAACCTCCAGTGGATCGCGGGTTTGAACACGGGGCTCCTCGAGGAGACCGCGGACGGCGACCGCCGCTACCTGCCCGTCGGCATGATCGCCGGCGTGGGACACCGCTCACGGGGAAGCTGGAGCGGGATCCCGGGGACGATCTGCAACGGCTTCTCCGCGAGCGAGCAGTTCCGGATCCGACCGCCACGAGCCGCCGATGATCGTCCGGTGTACTTCGACGACGAGGGCTACGTCGCCCACAGCCTGCCCTATCTCGCGGCCCTGGCTCGGCTCGTGAGCTATCCGCCCGCGACCCGATAGACCCGGCGGGGACCGGGGAGCTCGCCTCGAATCAGAAGGCCTCGGCCAGGCCCGGCTGCTGCACGAACGTCCGCTTGTCCATCTCCTGGTCCAGCAGGAAGAGGCCCCCCTCCGTCTTGTCCACCAGCTTCAGCCGCTGGACGACCTCGTCGGCCGACGCCTCCTCTTCCACCTGCTCGGCGATGAACCACTGGAGGAAGTTGGTCGTGGCGTGGTCGCTCCGGGACAGCGAGAGGTTCATCAGCTCGTTGATCAGGCGCGAGACCTCGACCTCGTGCTCGTACACGGCCTCGAACGCCGCGAGGGGGGAACCCCACTCGTTGGGCGGGGCCTCGACCGCCAGCATCTTCGCGCGCCCGCCGCGCTCGTGGACGTAGGCGAAGAACTTCTGGACGTGCGTCAACTC
Source organism: uncultured Planctomycetaceae bacterium (assembly GCA_964428225.1). Classification (GTDB taxonomy): domain Bacteria; phylum Planctomycetota; class UBA1135; order UBA1135; genus JBFMCU01. The sequence goes on along the minus strand of CAYRXS010000043.1, from coordinate 9,111 downwards.
CTCGAGGGCCTGCACGCGCAGCCAGTGCGCGAACCCCTTGAGGCTGAGCGACTCGAAGTACGCGGACATCGAGTAATAGAGGTGACTGGAGTAGATCTCCGCGTTGATCTGATCGTTGACGGCATTCTCGATTTCCGAATCCAGCATCCCTTGATCTCCTCGCTCGAGCTTCTCGGTGCGGCGGTCAGGATAGACCTCGGCCGCGGCGTACATCTACTCCACTGTCCACATTTCGCCGGAGTAGACGAGGTCCTTCAGGTTGCTCGCCCCGCGCTCCTCGGTGACCGCGGCGATCTGGTCGTGCACGGTCGCCTCGAAGGCCGGCGCCTCCACGCTGCGGAACACCCCGAACGGCAGGGGCAGGCCGCCGGTCCGGTCGATCTCGGCGAGCATGAGCGCGGGGGCCGCGGTGTCCGTCGCGGCGTCCCAGGTCATGGCCTCCTCCGCCGGGCATTCGACGAGGCGGAATCCGTCCAGCTTCAAACCCCGATCGGAGTCGGCTCCGAAGACGATCGGCTCTCCGTGCACCAGCCGCACCGTCGTCTCCGTGCGCTGCTTCCGCTCGGTGATCGGACCGAAGGTGCCGTCGTTGAAGATCACGCAGTTCTGCAGGACCTCGACGAACGCCGTGCCCCGGTGCCGGGCCGCCTGCTCCAGGACCGCCGCCGTCTGCTTGGTGTCGGCGGCCATGCAGCGGGCCACGAAGGTACCGCCGGCGCCGACGGCCACGGACAGGGGATTGAACGGTCTCTCCACGGTGCCGTGGGGGGAGGCCTTCGTCCGCAGCCCCTGCTGCGAGGTCGGAGAGTACTGACCCTTGGTCAGGCCGTAGATCTCGTTGTTGAAGAGGAGGATGTTGACGTCGACGTTGCGTCGGAGCGCGTGGATGAGATGGTTGCCGCCGATGGAGAGCGCGTCACCGTCTCCCGTGGCCACCCAGACCGAGAGGTCGGGGTTGGCGAGCTTGACTCCGGTGGCGATCGCCAGGGCTCGCCCGTGGATGCCGTGGAATCCGTACGTGTCCAGGTAGTACGGAAAGCGGCTCGAGCACCCGATGCCCGAGATCACGCAGAGCTTCTCCCGGGGAATGCCCAGGTTGGCCATCGCCCGCTGGACGGAGTTCAGGATGGCGTAGTCGTCGCATCCCGGACACCAGCGGACCTCCTCTCCGGACTTGAAGTCCTTGGGAGCGAGCTTGAGCGGCATTTTCATGGCTACTGCTCCAGGAGGGTCCGTACCCGAGAGACGATCTCGGAGGTCCGGAACGGTTGCCCCTGGACCTTGGTGAACGAGATGAAGTCCTGCCGCGGGTACTCGCTGCGGAGGATTCGGTGCAGCTGCCCCAGGTTCATCTCCGGCACGAGGATCGAGTCGAAGCGCGCGAAGATCTCCTCGAGCCCCGGCGGGAAGGGCCAGAGATGGCGCAGGGTCAGGCGGGCCACGGAGCGGCCCTCCGCCTGGAGCTCCTCGGTCGCGCTCTGGACCGTGCCCGAGGTGCCTCCCCAGCACAGGACGAGGACGTCCCCGGAATCGGGTCCCGTCACCTCCGGCGTGGGGATGGACTCGCGGATGCGCATCACCTTGTCCCGACGGGTGTGGCACATTCGCTCGTGGTTCAGAGGGTCGTAGGAGATGCGTCCCGATTCCGCGTCCTTCTCCAGCCCGCCCACGCGGTGCTCGAGGCCGGGGATTCCGGGCGGCACCCACGGCCGCGCCAGGTTGTCGTCGCGCAGATACGGCTGGAAGCCTTCCGGATCGGTCCGGAACTCGACTGGGAACTTCGGCAGCCGGTCCAGATCCGGCAGGCACCACGGCTCGGAGCCGTTGGCGATGTAGTTGTCGCTGAGCAGGATGACCGGAGTCATGTACTGCACGGCGATCCGACAGGCTTCGATCGCGCAGTCGAACGCCTCCGCCGGCGAGGAGCAGGCGATCACGGGAATCGGCGTCTCGCCGTTGCGTCCGAAGACGGCCTGGTAGAGATCGGCCTGCTCCACCTTCGTCGGCATCCCCGTGGAGGGGCCGGCGCGCTGCACGTTGACGACCACGAGGGGCAGCTCGATCATGACCGCGAGACCCAGGGCCTCGGTCTTCAGGGCCATGCCGGGCCCGGACGTGCTCGTCACTCCCAGGCGGCCGGCGAACGAGGCGCCGATCGCGGCGCAGGCCGCGGCGATCTCGTCCTCGGCCATGAACGTGATGACGTTCGCGTGCTTGTAGGTGGCGAGCTGCTCCAGGATGTTCGTGGCCGGGGTGATCGGATACGCGCCGAGGAAGAGGTCGAGCCCCGCGCACTGCGCCCCCGCGACGAGCCCCAGGCCGAGCGCCTGGTTCCCGAGGATGTTGCGGTACGTGCCGGCGGGCATCGCCTCGCACGGCGGCACCTCGTAGCGTCCCTGGAAGAGCTCGTGGATGTCGCCCGCGTTATAGCCGGCCTTCAGGGCCCTCTGGTTCGCGTCGATCAGCCGGGGCCGCGCGGCGAACTTCTTCTCCAGCCACTTGAGCGTCGGCTCGACCGGGCGGCTGTACAGCCAGCACATCAACCCCAGGGCGTAGAAGTTCTTGCACCGCTGGGCTTCCTTGGCGGACAGGGCAGTCTCGGCCAGGGCCTCCGCTACTCGCGCGTTGATGTCGATCTCGATGACGCGGTAGCCGGACAACGACCCGTCCTCGAGTGGGTTGGAGTCGAGCTTGGCCTTCTTGAGATCGGCGGCCCCGAACCGGCCGCTGTTCACGATGATCATCCCGCCCGGCTTCAGGTCGGAGAGGTTGACCGCGAGGGCGGCGGGATTGAAGGCGACGAGGACGTCGGGTGCGTCACCCGGAGTGTGGATGTCCGTCGAGCTGAAGTGGATCTGGAAGCCCGACACGCCCGGCCGGGTGCCGGAAGGAGCGCGGATCTCCGAGGGATAGTCCGGGAACGTCGCCAGATCGTTGCCCAGGACCGCGCTCGCGGCGGTGAACTGACCGCCAGTGGTCTGGATACCGTCGCCGGAATCGCCCGCGAAGCGGACCACGACCTCCGTCTTCGACTGGAGGGACAGCTCGGGATCGGGGGTTCGTGCGCGCGTCATCGTAGTCCTCCACGCCGCGATCGAGCCGAACGATACTCTCTAGGGGATGCCTCAGCCCGCGCTCAGGTCGAATTCCTGATAGTCGAACCAGAAGCCGAGCCCGCTCACGCTGTCGATCTCGGCCTGGACGATGGCCTTGTGGCCCTCCTCGATCTGCACGAAGCGTTCGAACAGGCGGCGTCCTTCCGCGTCGAGCTCCCCGACCATCCGGGCGTAGAACTCGCTCGTCTGGACCTCCAGGTCGAGCGCCTGCTGGAGCAGGCCCAGCTCGATGCTGCAGTCACGCTTGCGGGGCTCCGCGGTGGCGATGAGCTTCTTCACGCCCTCCTCGATGACGTCCCTCGGGGGGAACGCCGTCTCGAGACCCTCGGTCGTGATCGCGCCGGTTCTCTGCCACTCCTCGAGCCGGCTCTCGAGATAGCGCACGTGACCGCGCTCCTCGTCGGCGAGGGTCTGGAAGACGCGCCGCGCAACGTCGTCCGTCGCGCTCTTCGCGGCCTCCTCGTAGAGATCCTCGACGTGGTTCTCGTACTCCAGGGCCGATTTGATTGCTGCTTCCAGATCCATCTTGTTCTCCTGAGGGTCGCTCCTGCGAGTCACCCCCCGCCGGGTCAACGGCGGGGGGCTTCCCGGCAGGATACGGGGCATTGCATCGAGGGATGGGCGCGGCGGGGGAAAACGCTGCTCCGCGATCAGCCGAGGTTCTGGGCGGCGAAGTCCCAGTTGACCAGGCTCCCCAGGAACGTCTTGACGAAGTCCGGGCGCCGGTTCTGGAAGTCGAGGTAGTAAGCGTGCTCCCAGACGTCGATGGTCAGGAGCGGGGTCGCACCCTCGGTCATCGGGTTGGCGGCGTTGGAGGTCTGGACGATCTCCAGCTTGCCGTTCCTCTCCACGAGCCAGGTCCAGCCCGCTCCGAAGAGCGTGACCGCCTTCGTCGAGAACTCCTGGCTGAACTTTTCGAAGCTGCCGAACGACTCGTCGATCTTCTGGCGCAGCGCGCCGGTGGGCTCTCCGCCGCCGCCCGGCTTCATCGAGCTCCAGAAGAACGTGTGATTCCAGACCTGAGCCGCGTTGTTGAAGATCCCCGCCTTCGAGGCATCGCCCGCGGTCTCCTTGATGATCTCCTCGAGGCTCTTCTCCGCGAGGGGCGACCCCTCGGTCAGCTTGTTCAGATTGGCGACGTAGGTCGCGTGGTGTTTGCCGTAGTGGAAACCGATCGTGTTCGCGGAGATGTGCGGATCCAGCGCGTCATCGGCCCAGGGCAGAGCGGGTAGTTCGAAAGCCATCGCTAATCTCCTGTATTCGTGGGGACGGCCGGGCCGGCCCCGCTTTCGGGCGCCGGCCGGCGTCGGATCCAGTCTACTACTTCCCGTGCTTGGTGAGGTACGAGGCGACTCCTTCGGGAGTCGGAGTCATGGCGTCCTCGCCTTCGTTCCAGTTGGCGGGGCACACTTCGCCGTGCTGCTCGTGGTGCTGCAGAGCCCTGACCATCCGCAGGGTTTCGTCGATGTTGCGGCCCAGGCCCAGATCGTTGACAACTCCGTGCTTGACGACGCCTTCCTTGTCGATCAGGAAGGTGCCGCGGAAGGCCACGCCGGCGTCCTTGAACAGCACTCCGAACTCGCGGGAGATGTTCTTGGTGAGGTCCGCCACGAGCGGGTACTGAACGTTGCCGATGCCGCCCTGATCGACGGGGGTGTTCTTCCACGCGAGGTGGGTGAACTGGCTGTCCACGGAGACTCCGACGACCTCGGCGCCCAGCTCCTTGAACTCCGCGAGCTTCTTGTCGAAGGCGAGGATCTCGGTGGGGCACACGAAGGTGAAGTCGAGCGGGTAGAAGAACAGCACGACGTACTTGCCCTTCAGGTTGCTCAGCTTGAACTCGGGGGCGATCGTGTTGTCGGGCATCACGGTGGGGGCCGTGAAGTCGGGGGCATTCTTACCGATGAGCTTGGACATCTTCTCTTCCTTGCGGTCTTTGCGTTACAGGGGGTGTGGTGTTGACGGCGGCCTCGACTAGGCGCCCGAAGCGCGCGACATGCCCGCTTTGATCTCGTTGAGGATTCCGATGAGCCGGTCGTGCTTCTTCTCGTCCTCGAGGAGGTAGTCGAGCATCTGCTTGTGCACGGGCGACCAGGCCCGATCCCGAAGCCCCTCGGCGAGCTCGATGGTCTGCTTCTCGACCTTGTCGTGCTCCTCGATCTTCGACCAGATGTCGGCGACCTCTTCGCGAGTCAGGGAGACGTCCTGCTCGGTGACGCTGTCCACCAGGAACTGCTGGACCCGGTGATGCATGAGGGAGTCGTGCCGGATGATCTCCATGATGATCCGGACGAGGGGGTTGCGCGTCCCCTCCATGATCTCGGCGGTCATGTTCATGCTGCCGCGCTCGATCGCCTGCCACTGGTGCAGCGTGTCGACCATCTCCGTGACGCGATCGGTACCTTTGGTGCTGGACATCTTCTTTCTCCTGGTTGGGTGGGCCGGCCTCGGCCTCGTGTTCGTTCTGTCTCCCGTTGGAGGCGAGCACCCTCGGTGGCCTCGCCCTCACTGCTCCCACAATTGCAGGCAGCGTGCCACTCGGTCTAGAAAGTCCTAACTGGTTGCAATGCAAGAAGTTATGCGTTGGCTTCCGGATTCGAGGCAGACAGCATCGCGATATTTGGCGACACTTGATCTCGAAACGTCACGGTGGACGAACGGCTCGCGAAATCTCGCGATTCCCTCCCCGCCCCCGGATCGAGTCCGCGAGCGCCCCCTCGAGGCCCCCCATGAACGCGACCTCCACCGACCTCATCGACCACACCCGCGACCAGCGCAGTGCGGCGGACCGCGGCGCCTCCAAGGAGCAGGTGAACACGCTCATCGGGCAGGCGGTGGAGACGCTCGGCCGCCTGATCCCCTTCGACCTCGCCACGGTGATGGAGCTTCGCGGCGAGGAGCTGCACGTCCGCGTCTCGCGGGGCACCCTGTCGAGCCCCGCCGTGGACCGCCACCGCCTTCGCCTCGAGGAGTTCCCGGCCATCCGCGAGCTCCTGCAGGACGACCGGGCGCGGGCCTTCACCCAGCACGATCACCGCGACGGGGACGGGGACGCCTTCGACGGCGTGCTCGACCTGCCGCACGGCCACTCCTGCATGGTCGTGCCCCTCAAGTCGCAGACCGACATCCTCGGGATCATGACCTTCGACCGCTCCGTCTGCGAGGAGTACCCCACGCCCGTCGTGGAGCTCGCCGACGTGTTCGGGAAGCTGCTCGCCATGGCCATCGGCTATGGAGAGCAATCCGCTCTCCTCCAGAGACTCGGAGAGCAGCTCGCCGAGCAGAATCGCATCCTCGGCGAGAGCGTCGAAGGACGCACGGAGGCCACTACCCTGATGGAGGCCAGCCGCTCACCGGCGATGACGAACGTCGTGCGGCTCGCCCGCCAGGTCGCGGCGGCCGACACACCCGTGCTCATCACCGGCGAGACGGGCACCGGCAAGGAAGTCCTCGCCAACGCCATCCACGGCTGGAGCAAGCGAGCCGCGAGCCCCCTCGTCGGCATCAACTGCGCCGCCCTTCCCCGGGAGCTCATCGAGAGCGAGCTCTTCGGCCACGTCAAGGGAGCCTTCAGCGGGGCCACGGCGCGGCGCATGGGTCGCTTCCAGGCGGCCAACGGCGGCACGCTGCTACTGGACGAGATCGGCGACCTGCCCGTGGACCTGCAGGCCAAGCTGCTGCGCGTCCTGCAGGAAGGGTGCTTCGAGTCGGTCGGGAGCGACCGCACGATCCGGGTCGACGTCCGCGTCATCGCGGCCACGAACCTGGACCTCCTGGCCTCCGTCACCGAGGGGAAGTTCCGCCAGGACCTCTACTACCGCCTCGCCGTCTTCCCCATCCAGCTCCCGCCCCTTCGCGATCGCCGGGAGGACATCGGGACCATCGCCGAGAACTTCCTCGCCGTCCATTCCCGGCGCACGGGCCGCGGCCCCTGGCGCCTGACCGAGCGCTCGATGCGGTGGCTCGAGGCGCAGTCGTGGGAGGGCAACGTGCGCGAGCTCGTGAACACCCTCGAGCGCGCGACCATCCTCGGCTCCGGCGAGGAGCTGGATCTCCACGGCCCCGAGGACGTGTCGCTCCCCGTGGTCGAGACGCCCCTCGCCGCGCCCGCGGATCCCGCCGAGCTTCCCACGCTGCGGGAGATGGAATCCCGCCACATCGAGCTCGCCCTCCGCCTGACGGAGGGCCGCCTCTACGGCGAGGGCGGCGCCGCCGCGATCCTCGGCCTCAACCCCAGCACGCTCCGCAGCCGCATGCAGAAGCTCGGCCTCGGCGGCGCGCGCGACCACCACGGACGGAGGGGCACCGCCCGCTCGTGACCATGAAGGCAGTCCGCATCACCGAGCCCGGCCGACCCCTGCAGGACCAGGAGCTCGACGTTCCCGAGATCGACGCCCACGAGGTGCTCGTGCGCGTGCGCGCCGCGGGCATCTGTCACTCGGACGCGCACTACCGGGCCGGCCGCGCGTCCCTCGGCCCCCTGCCCCTCACTCCGGGGCACGAGATCGCCGGGGTCATCGAGCGCGCGGGATCCGACGTGTCGGGCCTCGTTCCCGGCGATCGCGTCTGCGTCCACTACATGGCGACCTGCGGCGAGTGCCGCTTCTGCCGGGAGGGCCACGAGCAGTTCTGCACGACCGGCGAGATGCTGGGCAAGCTGCGGGACGGCGGCTACGCGGAGTACGTGCGCATCCCCGCCCGAAGCGCGTTCCTCCTGCCGGAGGAGATCCCCTTCGAGTGGGGAGCCCTGATGATGTGCTCCTCCGCCACGTCCCTGCACGCGCTGCGCAAGGCGCGCTTCACCTCCGGGGAGACGGTCGCCGTCTTCGGGGCCGGGGGACTGGGGATGTCCGCGGTGCAGTTGGCCCGGGCGCTCGGGGCGAAGGCGGTCTACGCCGTCGACATCCGGCCCGAGAGGCTCGAGCTGGCCGAGCGCTTCGGCGCGATCCCGGTGAACGCCGCCGAGGCCGACGCGGTGGAGGAGATCCGCCGCCGGTCCGGGGGGATGGGAGCCGACGTGGCCCTCGAGCTGATCGGCCTCCCCCTCACCATGAGCCAGGCGGTGCGCTCTCTCGCCGTCCGCGGCCGCGCCGCCTTCGCGGGGATCACCCTGGAGCCCCTCGAGGTCGATTCCTACGGCGAGCTGCTCGGCAGGGAGGCCGAGATCATCGGCGTCTCCGACCACCTCGCCACCGAGATCCTCGAGCTGATCGAGCTCGCCCGCACGCGCGAGCTCGACCTCACCCATGTGATCACGGAGACCGTCCCCCTCGACGCCGGCGCCATCAACGCCGTCCTGGACCGCCTCGAGCGCTTCGGCGAGGGCGTCCGGGCGGTCATCGTGCCCTGAGCGGTTCGAAAGCCGGAATCCGCGGCAGATTCCCGGGGTCGTTCGTAGGGGGACCGCACCGTCCCCTGCTCTCCGGTCGCCGGCCATTACGTCGATCTCACCAACGCTCCCGCCTTCGGTGGATGAAGGAGGGGGCAAGCCATGAATCCACGCCACGGAGATCACGGGGCCGACTGGCTCCTCCGGCACGCGAGCTGGGTCCGACGCCTGGCCCGGTCCCTGGTGGGGGATCCGGCCGCCGCGGAAGATCTGGTACAGGAGGCCTGGGTCGCGGCCCTCGCCGCTCGTCCCGAGACGGACCGGTCCCTCCGGCCGTGGTTGCGCACGGTCGTCTCCAACCTCGCGCGTCGCTCCGCGCGGAGCCGCGCCCACCGGATCTCGCGGGAGGCTCGGGCCGCGAAGGGGACGAACCTGCCCGGCACCGACGAGCTCTGCGAGGAGCTCGAGTCGGAGCGGCTCGTGACCGAGGCGCTCTCCCGGCTCGAGGAGCCCTACCGCTCCACGCTGCTCCTGCGCTACTACCGCGACCTCGAGCCCACGGAGATCGCCCGCCGGCAGGCGATTCCCGCGAGCACGGTGCGCTGGCGAGCGAAGCGGGGGCTGGAGCTCCTGCGGGAGCGGCTCGACGAGAGCTGCGGCGGCGAC
>CAYRXS010000042.1:0-33952 GCA_964428225.1 uncultured Planctomycetaceae bacterium | reverse complement strand
CCTGGGCGACCACCGACGAGAGATCGAGGCCTTCTGCCAGCTCTACGGCATCGAGCCCGTTCACTCGCCGCGGTTCTCCACGCAGGAAGGGAGGGGCTAGCCATGAACGTCACCATCTTCACCACCCTCCTCGCCCTCCTCGCCGCTCCGCAGGACGAGCGGATCGAGCTGCGCTCGCCGGGCCTCGCCCCCTCGCACGTCGATGCGCAGGGGCGCCTGGTCGAGGACTGGGGAAGCCTCGGCCTGTGCCTCGCCGGCGACGAGCTGGGCGAGCCGGGCGCGGTCGAGGTATCCGCCGTCGAGCTCGACGACGCCGTCCCCGCCGCCCTCGTCTCGTGGCGGCATGGGCCCGTTGTCGCCACCGCCGTCGCCTTCCGCGCGCCCGTCTGGCCCGCGGGGCTCGACGTTCTGACGGTGGTCCTCGAGGGAACGGGCGACGAGGAGGTCCGGGGTCGTCTCGTGCTCTCGCTCACCGAAGGCGCGCGCACCGCCGTGCGAACGGTGAGCCTCGGCTCGCGTCGGATCCTCTCCCTTCCCGATCGCGCGCGTGTGATCCAGGAGCCTCGCCCCTGGGGCTGGTTCGACGAGGCCGCGCCCCTGCCCGGATGGGCGAAGCCGATCGAGGGGTACGATCCTTCCTTCGCCAACATCCGCGCCGGCATGGGCGGAGTCCCGATCCTGTATCGCTTCGCGATCGAGCCGAAGAGCGAGCGCGGCGTCGTGCTCGGCTTCTGCGAGAGCCACTGGGCCTCGGCGGGCAGCCGCCTCATGACCTGCAAGGTCGAGGGCGCCCCCTCCGAGCTCGTCGATCCCCTCGCGCGCTGGGGCCGCCATCGTCCCGGCGGGCTGCTCTTCGAGGGCGGCGACGCGAACGGCGACGGCTGGCTCGAGATCCTCGTCCTTCCCGGCCCCGACACGCCGGATCGCAACCCCATCCTGAACGCGATCTGGGTGTTCGAGCCCGACGCGAAGCCGGACGTCGCCCAGGTGATCGCCGGTCGCCTGAACGTCCTCGCCACGCACCACGTCGACGTGGGAGGAGAGCGGGACCAGTCGTTGATCCCCGGCGGAGACCTCGAGTTCGCGTTCGCGCTGAAGCCGGGGGCGACGGAAGAGCTCACCTTCCTCGTCGCCTGCCCCGGCGGTTCGGCTCCGATCCCCGACGAGACGGCCTGGACCCCTGCGAAGCTGCGCGCAGCGGCGCGAGAGGTCTGGGAGGATTGGGAGTAGGTAACTCTCCCGACCTCGTCAGCGCTTCTTCATGCTGACGCTGATCCCCGCGCCCTCCATGTGCAGGAACAGCGTCTCGAGGTCCGGATCCTTCTCGATCGCCTCGACGAATTCCGGGCTGGGGCTGGGGCGCTTCATGTTGTGGCCGAGGATCAGACCGCCGGGGCGGACGAGGGGCTGGAGCTTCTTCAGGTAGTCGATGTAGCCCGGCTTGTCGGCGTCGATGAACACCATGTCGATCGGCCCCTTCAGCTCGAGCACCTTCTCGTGCGCGTCGCCGAGCACGATGGTGACGAGGTCGGAGACGCCGGCCTTCCCGAAGTTCACCTTGGCCATTCCGGCTCGCTCGGGATCGATCTCGAACGTGGTCAGCTTGCCGCCCGTGGATCGCAGGGCCATCGCCATCCAGATGCCCGAGTAGCCGTTCGAGGTCCCGATCTCGACGATGTGCCTCGCGTTCGTGGCGCGCGCGAGCATGTAGAGGAGCGTTCCATCCTCCTCCGGTACGTTCATGTTGCCGCGGCGGCTCCCGTCGAGCTCGTTCAGGACGTCACGGATCCGCTTCTCGGCCTCCTTGGTGAGCGCGTCGGGCTTCTCGACGCCCTGCGGGATCGTCATCGCGGATTCAGGGCTCGCTCCGCTCGTCGATGCGCCATACAGGCAGGCCAGAACGATCAGGGCGATCAGGGCAATCGTCAACGACTTCATCACGACCTCCGACGGTGATACGGTGTCGGGCCGGCTGCCGGAACCCGGCTCTGCCCCGGGCTGGCGAAGGCGACCACGTCGACACCGTACCACCTGCGGAGACCTGGATGAAGAAGACCTTTCTCGCCGCCGTCGGCCTCCTCGCCGGCACGGGCCTCGGAGGCGCCATGAGCTCGGGAAACGACTATCCGGTGCGGCCCGTGCCGTTCACGGACGTGCACTTCACCGACGCCTTCTGGGCGCCAAGGCTCGAGACGAACCGCACGGTGTCCATTCCCTACGCCTTCTCCAAGTGCGAGGAGAACGCGCGGATGGACAACTTCCTGATCGCGGCCGGAGAGCTGGAGGCCGAGCACAAGGGCATCTACCCCTTCGATGACACGGATCCGTACAAGATCCTCGAGGGAGCCTCCTACTCGCTCAGCGTCCACCCCGATCCCGAGCTCGAGGCCTACCTCGACGATCTGATCGCCAAGATCGCCGCCGCTCAGGAGGAGGACGGCTACCTCTACACGGCGCGCACGAACGGAGCCGAGCACTTGAAGGGCTGGTTCGGCGACGAGCGGTGGGCGAACCTCTCCCGCAGCCACGAGCTGTACAACGCGGGCCACATGTACGAGGCGGCGGTGGCTCATCATCGAGCGACGGGGAAGCACACCTTCCTCGACGTCGCGATCCGGAACGCGGACCTGATCCGCGAGACGTTCGGACCCGGAAAGCTCGAGCAACCCCCCGGGCACCAGGTGATCGAGATGGGGCTCGCGAAGCTCTTCCGGGTCACCGGGGACGAGAAGTACCTGGATCTCGCGAAGTACCTCCTCGACGAGCGGGGCCGACCTCACGGGCGGGAGCTCTGGGGCCCGTACAACCAGGACCACCTGCCCGTGGTCGAGCAGACCGAGGCGGTGGGGCACGCGGTGCGCGCGTCGTACATGTACGCGGGCATGGCCGACGTGGCGGCGCTGACGGGCGACGAGAGCTACCTCCGCGCCATCGACGCTCTGTGGGAGAACGTGGTCACCAGGAAGCTGCACCTCACCGGCGGGATCGGGGCGCGCGGCTCCGGCGAGGCCTTCGGCGACGCCTACGAGCTGCCCAACTTCTCCGCGTACAACGAGACCTGCGCCGCGATCGGCAACGTGTACTGGAACCACCGCCTGTTCCTCCTGCATGCCGACGCGAAGTACGTCGACGTGCTCGAGCGGACGCTCTACAACGGCGGGCTGTCCGGCGTGTCGCTCTCGGGCGATCGGTTCTTCTACCCCAATCCTCTCGAGTCCCGGGGCAATCACGAGCGCAGCCCGTGGTTCGGCTGCGCGTGCTGTCCGGGGAACGTGACGCGGTTCATCCCCTCGATTCCTGGCTACGCCTACGCGCACGCCGGCGACGTGCTCTACGTCAACCTCTTCGTCGAGGGCGAGGCGACGGTGGCGATGGAGGAAGGACAGGTGCGCCTCACCCAGGAGACGCGCTACCCCTGGGACGGGAACATCCGGCTGACCGTGGATCCCGGCGACGAGCGAGAGCTCGCGGTGTACGTGCGCATTCCCGGCTGGGCGCGCAATGAGCCGCTTCCGAGCGATCTGTACCGCTACGCGGATCGGGCCACCGGCGACGTGATGCTGTCCGTCAACGGCCTGTCCCGCTCGGCGGGTACCGTGAACGGCTACGCCCGGATTCGAAGGCTCTGGAAGGAGGGCGACACGATCGACCTGCACCTGCCCATGCCCGTGCGGCGCGTGCATTGCCACGAGGAGGTCGAGGAGAACGTCGGCAAGGTCGCGCTCCAGCGCGGACCGATCGTGTACTGCGTCGAGTGGCCCGACGTGGCCGACGGTCACGTGCTCAGCCTGCTCCTGCCCGATCGCGCCAGGCTGGAGGTCGAGCATCGCGAGGACCTGCTCGGCGGGGTCACGGTCCTGAGGGGGACCGCCCGCAGCCTCGCCCTCACTCCGGAGGACGTCGTGCTCTCGGAGCCGGTGGGCTTCCTCGCGATCCCGTACTACGCCTGGGCTCACCGGGGGAAGGGCGAGATGGCGGTGTGGCTGCCCCGTCGGCCGTCGGCCGCGCGGCCCCTCCCCGCGCCGACGCTCGCCTCCACCGCCACGCTGACCACGTCCGGCGGCAAGAACCCCCAGGCGATCCACGACCAGATCGAGGCGAAGAGCTCGATCGATCACTCGAACCCCTTCTTCCACTGGTGGCCGAAGAAGGGCACGCTCGAGTGGGTGCAGCTCGACTTCGCGAAACACGAGACCGTCTCGCGCGTCGAGGTGTACTGGTTCGACGACACGGGACGCGGTCAGTGCCGGCTACCGGAGTCGTGGCGCTTGCTCTACCGGGACGGAGAGGAGTGGAAGCCCGTGTCGGGGCCCGATGCCTTCGGCGTCGAGAAGGACCGCTACAACGTCACGACCTTCGATGCTATCGAGACGGACGGCCTGCGGCTGGAGGTCCAGCTTCGGGAGACGTGGTCGGCCGGCATCCACGAGTGGAAGGTGAAGTAGGAGGGCGGGACCGATGACGACCAGCGAAGGGAAACCCACGCCCGACGACCTCGCCTGCAACCGCCGGAGGTTCCTGGAGTACTTCGCGGCGATCGGGGTCACGACGAGCCTCGCGCCCGGAGCGGCGGCCTCGCCAGGCTCCGGGACCGCGGAGATCACCGTCGAGGACATCGCGGCCGCGGAGAAGATCGCGGGGATCGTCCTCACCGAAGCGGAGCGCGGGGAGATCGTCGACGACCTGAACCGCGATCTCCGGAGCTTCGAGAGCGTCCGGGAGAAGGCGATGGACAACAGCGTGGCTCCCGCGCTCGTGTTCAATCCGATCCCTCCCGGCGTCACGTTCCCCACCGAGGAGCGGCCCGTCGAGTTCAGCGAGGTCGAGGTGGATCCCTCGCGCGGCATCGAGCACCTTCCCTTCCTCTCCGTGCTCGAGCTCGCCTCGATGATTCGCAGGAGAGAGATCACCTCGACGGAGCTGACCGAGGTCTATCTGGAGAGGTTGAAGGACCTCGATCCCGATCTCCTCTGCGTGGTCAACCTCACCGAGGAGCTCGCACGCCGCCAGGCGAAGCGGGCCGACGAGGAGATCGCCGCCGGCGAGTACCGTGGTCCCCTGCACGGGATCCCGTGGGGCGCGAAGGACCTCCTGGCCGTCCGGGGCTATCCCACCACCTGGGGCGCCGAGCCGTACCGGGACCAGGTGATCGACGTGGACGCCACCGTGGTCCGGCGCCTCGAGGAGGCGGGGGCGGTGCTCGTCGCGAAGCTCTCCCTGGGCGCCCTGGCCACCGGAGACGTGTGGTACCGCGGGAAGACCCGGAATCCGTGGGTTCCGTCGCGCGGATCGAGCGGCTCCTCCGCCGGTCCCGCGTCCGCCACCGCCGCGGGTTGCGTGGCCTTCGCGCTGGGCACGGAGACGAACGGCTCGATCCTCTCTCCGTGCGACGAATGCGGAGTGACCGGACTGCGGCCGACCTTCGGCCGCGTCAGCAAGCACGGAGCCATGGCCCTGAGCTGGAGCATGGACAAGATCGGGCCGATCTGCCGCAGTGTCGAGGACTGCGCGGTCGTCCTGGACGCCATCCGCGGTCCGGACGGCAAGGACGGCTCCGTCATCGACCTGCCCTTCAACTGGAGTCCGGGTCTGGACCCGAGGAAGCTGCGCGTCGGGTACTACCAGCCCACCATCGACGAGGATCTCACGGGCGGTCGGCAGGGGGGCCGCCGGGAGTATACGCGGGCGAAACAGGCGATGGCCCGCGAGGCCCTGGACGTCCTGCGGGCGCAAGGGATCGAGATCGAGCCGCTGGACTTCGACATCTCGGCCGACGAGATCCGCTCCATCCTCACCATCGAATCCGCCGCCGCTTTCGAGGAGCTCACGCGCAGCGATCGTGACGACCTGATCGAGAACAGCCACTGGCCGCAGACCTTCCGCCACCATCGGTTCACTCCCGCGGTCGAGTACATCCAGGCCAACCGCTACCGCACCCTCCTCATGCAGCGGATGCACGAGGTGATGAAGGACATCGACGTCTACGTCGAGATCACTCACTCGAACACGGGCCTCACGAACCTGACCGGACACCCCGCGGTCATCGTGCCCTGCGGATTCCACGGTCCCCGGCCGGTGGGCCTCACCTTCGTGGGCAAGCTCTTCGGCGAAGCGGAGACGCTCGCGGTGGCCAAGGCCTACCAGGACGCGACGGATCACCACCTGAGGTACCCGGATCTGTAGGGATCGATTCTCGACCATGGCGCTATCATGCTCGGACTCGATACCAGCCCGTAGAAAGGAGACCGGCATGCAGCATCGGCGCGGAACGTGGACCTTCTTGGCAGTGACGGCGAGCGTGGCCCTGAGCGGGCTCGCTCCGGCGGCGACGGCGCAGGCGGTGGAGCCGCCCGAGGGATTCCGGGCCCTGTTCAACGGCGAGGACCTCTCCGGATGGTGGGGGGTCGCCACGGAGGATCCCCGGAAGTGGGGGGCGCTTCCCGCCGGGGAGCTCGCGAGGAAGAAGAAGAAGAGCCTCGAGGACATCCGCACCCACTGGCGCGTGGAGGACGGCGAGCTCGTCAACGACGGCAGCGGCCTCTACCTGACCACCGACGAGAACTTCGGGGACTTCGAGCTACTCCTCGATTACCGCACCGTCCCCCTCGCGGACAGCGGGATCTACCTCCGCGGCATCCCCCAGGTCCAGATCTGGGACTTCACCGAGGAGGGCGGCAAGTGGGGCATCGGCGCGGACAAGGGCTCGGGCGGGCTCTGGAACAACGCCAAGGACGCGCCGGGCAAGGATCCCCTCGTGCTCGCGGACAAGCCCTTCGGCGAGTGGAACCACTTCCGCGTCGTGATGGTGGGAGAGCGGGTCACGGTCTGGCTGAACGAGAAGCTCGTCGTGGACCACGCGCGGCTCGAGGGCTTCTTCGACCGGAGCCTGCCCGTGCCCCGCACCGGTCCGATCCAGCTCCAGACGCACGGGGGCGAGATCCGGTGGCGGAACGTCTTCCTCCGGGAGATCGGGGTGGCCGAGGCGAACGAGATCCTGCGGAACCGCGGCCTCGTGAAGCGCGAGCACGCCCCCGCCTTCACGGCGGCGTGGAACGGCGAGGACTTCGCCGGCTGGACGGGGTACGTCGACTCCTACGAGGTTCGGGACGGCACGATCGTCTGCAAGCCCGGGAAGGGGGGCACGCTCTACACCGAGGCGGAATACGGCGACTTCGAGGTCGAGCTCGCGATCAAGCTGCCTCCCGGCGGCAACAACGGCCTCGCCATCCGCTACTCCGGAGAAGGGGACACCGCGTACACGGGAATGTGCGAGCTCCAGGTGCTCGACGACGGCGCGGAGAAGTTCGCGAACCTCGATCCACGCCAGTACCACGGTTCCGTGTACGGCCAGATCGCCGCCCACCGCGGCTACCAGCGCGAGCCGTTGCAGTGGAACTTCCAGCGCGTGACGGTGAAGGGCTCGCGGATCACCGTCGAGCTCAACGGCACCGTCATCGTCGACGGCGACGTGAAGGAGGTGAAGGAGCTCATGTACGACGCGGCGAAGTTCAAGGGCCGCTTCCGCACCCACGGCCACTTCGGATTCGCCGGTCACGGGGATCCCGTGCAGTTCCGCGACATCCGGATCCGCCGGCTGGACGAGTAGAGGCATGGCTCGCCGCCGCAAGCTCTCCGCCCGCCGGGCGGCGGAGGAGACCCTCGAGCTCCTGCGCAGCCAGGCGAACGCCGCGCGGGCCGCCGCCGACCAGCGGTACTTCAAGGAGCCGGTCGACCTTCTCGGCCTCGGCACGGAGAGCGCGCGCCGTCTCCAGCGAGACCTTCTCGGTCGCGTGAAGGACACCTGGACGATCCGCGACGCCGTCCGCTTCTGCAACGCGATGCTCCGGGATCCCCACCTGGAGGCGCGAGGCACCGGCTACCAGGTCGTCGCCCACTTCGTCTCGGAGGCGCCTCCCGAGCTCCTCGTCGACATCGAGCGCTGGCTGACGCGTTCCTGCGGCAACTGGGCGCTCGTCGACAACCTCGCCCCGTCGGTGCTCGGGCCGCTGCTCGAACGGCACCCGAAGCTGGTGCCCGAGGTCGTCTCCTGGACCGACTCTCCCCACCTGTGGGTGCGGCGGGGCGCCGCCGTCGCCTTCGTTCCCCTCGTCGGCACGAAGAAGAAGAAGCACCTGGCGACCGCTTACCGGATCGCGCGGCGCCTCTTCGACGACGAGGAGGATCTGATCCACAAGGCGACGGGCTGGCTCCTGCGCGAGACGGGCAAGGCGGACATGCCCCGCCTCGAGAAGTACCTGCTCGATCACGGACCGCGCATCCCCCGTACGACCGTGCGCTACGCGATCGAGCGATTCCCCGAGAAGGACCGAAAACGGCTCCTCCAGGCCACTCGCGGTGACGTGAAGAGGAAACCGCGACGCTCCCGTCGGTAGTGAGCACGACGACTTTCCCGGTTTGGCGTCACAGGTCGGGCTCCCGGCGGCCCTGACATAGGTACCATGGGACAGAACGCGAGAGCGGTTCGGGAGGAGGAGCTCCTGGCGCAGATGGGCTGGATCCGGGGCCTGGCGCGTAGCCTCGTCCGGGACCCGAACGTGGCGGAGGACGTGGCCCAGGAAGCCTGGCTCGCCGCCGTCGAGCGCCCGCCGCGCGATGCGGTGACCGGAGCGAGCCTGCGCCGGTGGCTCGCCACGGTCACGCGGAATCTCGCCTGGCAGTTCATGCGGGGAGAGCGGCGGCGCGCGCGACGCGAGCGGATCGCCGCCGACGAACGCGCGAACGCGAGGGGCGTGATCGAGCGCGGGGCCATGCAGCAGAGGGTCACCGAGATGGTGATGGCGCTCGACGAGCCCTACCGATCGACGATCCTCTATCGCTACCTCGACGGCCTCAGCTCCTCGGAGATCGCCCGGCGGCAGGACATCCTGCCCGCGACCGTCCGCAAGCGGCTCTCGCGTGGGCTGGAGAAGCTGCGCGAGAGGCTCGATCGCCAGCACGGGGGCGACCGCTCGGCCTGGCTCATGGCTCTCGTTCCGCTGACCCGGTCCTCCGGGACCGCGATCGGCTCGGCCTCCGCACTGGGAGGAACAATCGTCGTGAGCACGCAAGCCAAGATCGCCGCCGCCCTTCTCGTCGTCGCCCTCGGAGTCGTGGTCTTCCGGGCCATGGCGTCGGATTCCCCGGCCCCGCCGTCCGTCGCGCCGACCGACTCGGCCGCCTCGTCCGACACCGACGGAGGCGGCGGCGATCGCTCCCCCGAGCGATCCGGCTCGGGGGCCGCGATCGACGGGAGCCGCACGGCGGTCGCGCCGCCGGTTCCCGAGACGATGCCGCCCGCCGAGCGCGCCACGATCACCCTACGCGCGCAGATCCTGGGCGACGACGACCTGCCGATCACCGGCGCGGAGCTCGGGACCGCGGGAGACGTCGTCGAGGCCGCCGCGAGCGATCGCGAGGGGTACGCGGTCCTGACGCTCGATGCGAGCGACCAGGACGGGGTTGTCGAGGCCTTCGCCGAGGCGCTCCTGCGCGAGACGGGGTTCGAGCCCGAGGAGGGACGGATCTGGCTGGGACTCCGTGCCCGCGCTCCCGGCTACACCACGCGCTACGTGTCGGAGCCTCTCGCGGGTCCGTCGGTGCGAGAGCTCGGCGTCCTGCGCCTGTTCCCCGTCGACTCGATCGGGGGCCGGGTCGAGGACGAATTCGGCGAACCGGTTCCCGGCGCCGTCGTGTGCGCGGTGAGGCCCATGCTGAGCGACCGCAACCGCGAGGCGATGACCCTGTGGGGGCCCGATCACCTGAATCGCTTCGCCTACGACGAGACCGACGAGAAGGGAGAGTTCGTCCTCGACGCCCTCCGCGAGGGACTGTGGCGTATCTGGGCCGGCGACAACCAGCGGGCCTGGTCGCACTCCGATCCCCTGCGCATCGGGGAGGGCGCGGAGCCGCCCTATCTCCGACTCGTTCTGCGCGATCTGCCTCCGGAGAACCGTATCCACGGCATCGTTCTGCGGCCCGACGGGGCGCCCTTCCCGGGAGCCTCGGTCCACGGCGCCGAGGTCGCCGAGGAGCAGGACTTCTGCCACTACGCCAAGTCCAGGGACGACGGACGCTTCTCGATCTCGGTCCGCGCGTCGGCCGTCCTGAACGTGCGCGCTTCGGATCCGCGGGGCGAGCTCGGGTGCGTGACCTCGCCCGCGATTCCGTCCGGGACGGAAGGGGTGGTCCTGACCCTGCGCGAGTCGAGCATCATGAGCGTCGTCGTCACGGACGCAAAGGCGCGGCCGATCCAAGAGTACGCGGTGTGGATCACCCCGGTCGGTGAGCTCTTCTATACCTGCAACCGAGACGTTCGCGATCCCGACGGGGCCACGCGCGTGACGACTCCGGATCGTCCCTTCCTCGTCAACGTCTGGGCCGAGGGCTACAGCACGCGCAGGCTCGGCCCCTTCGACCCCGGCCACCGCGGCGAGCTCGCCTGCACGCTCGAGAAGCAGATGACCGTGCACGGCGTCCTGACCGCCGCGGGCGAGCCCGTCGTGAAGGGGATCGTCCAGCTCATCCCCGCGCGGGAGCCCGGAACCGCCTGGTACATCCACGGCTTCCCCGCCCGCCTGGGCGGCGGAAACCTCGAGGGGACGTACACCGACGAGGAGGGACGCTACTCGCTGCCCATCGGCGATCCCGGGCTCTACGTCCTCTTCGCCGAGGCCCCCGGGTGGGCCGCGATCGAGCGGGATCCGATCGAGCTCGATCCGCGACGCGAGGAGGAGATCGATCTGGAGCTGACCGGCGGCGGCGCGATCGAGGGTTTCGTCCGCACCTCGCCCGGCCAGAGCCCGGCGGGGCTCACCGTCAAGCTCTGTCGCGGCGACATGCGCGTGCACGACGTGCGCACGGACGAGCGAGGCTGGTACCGCAGGGAAGGCCTGACGCCGGGACCCTGGATGATCCGGGCCACGGTCGAGCCCGCCTCGAAGGCCACCGGCGCCTTCGCGGGCATCATCGACGAGAAAGAGGACGTGGAGGACTTCGTCTTCCCCCGGGACTGCGCCGTCGTCGAGGGAGAGACGACCCGGTACGACCTCGACCTGACGTCGGACGATCGGGGCCGGCTGCGCGGCTCGGTGAGCATCGACGGGATGCGCGACGGGTCGTTCTCCGTGCGCCTGACGAGGGGCGAGGATCCGTGGTACCACGAAGGGCACGTGGCGAAGGCCGGGTCCCTCGATCCGAGCGGAGAGTTTGCCTTCGACGAGGAGCTCGAGATCGGCGAGTACTGGCTGGTGCTCACCTCGGCGGGAAGCCGGCTGGGCGACGCCCAGGTCGTGAGTCGCGTGGAGGTGAAGGCCGGGGAGAACGTCCACGAGATCGCCCTCTCCACCGCGGCCCTGAGCGGCCGCGTCGAGGAGGACGCGCGTGCCCGACGCCTCTGCCTGATCTCCCGACCTCGCCCCGACCTCTGCGTCCTCGTCCCCCTGACGACGGACGCGTTCGGGGCCTTCCGGATTCCGCGCGCCCCCGCGGGCTCGAGCGTGGTCTGCGAGCACGGCGAGGGGGACGATTCCCGGGATCCGACCACGTGGTCTCCGGTGCTCGAGCTCGATCTGGGCGCGGGCGAATCCCGGAGCGTCACGCTCGACTGATTGCTCCGTAAGCCTAGAATCCCCCGTTCGTCGGCTCCTGCCCGCCGCTCGGGACGGGGTCAATCCCCCTTGGACGAGGAAAGATCAGACGTGAGCAAGCACTGGATCACCGCCCTGGCGACGGCCTTTCTGGCCTTCGGCCTCTCCTGCCACTCCAATGACCAGGACGGGCAGAAGCCGGACGTCCCCGCCGCGGACACCCCGCAAGTCCCCGCCGAGACCGCGCCCCCCGCCGTTCCCGCCGGCCAGATCACCGGACGAGTCGTCGAGACGATCGACTCGGGTGGCTACACCTACGTGCTGGTCGACACGGGAAGCGAGAAGGTCTGGGCCGCGGTTCCCCAGGTCGCCGTGACCCTCGGTGCGGAGGTGGCCTTCGACGGCTCGATGCCGATGGTCGACTATCACAGCGCCACGCTCGACCGGACCTTCGATCTGGTCTACTTCGCCGGATCGCTCGGGCTCGACGTCCCGGCCCCCTCCGGTCACCCGGGCGCGACGGCGACCGCGGGATCCGACGTCGCGGGAATCGAGAAGGCGGACGGCGGCGTGACGGTGGAGGAGGTCTTCACGAGGCGGACCGAGCTCGTCGACACCGAGGTCGTGCTCCGGGCGAAGGTGGTCAAGTTCAGCCCCGAGATCATGGGGAAGAACTGGCTGCACGTTCAGGACGGCACCGGCGGCCCGGGGACGAACGACCTCACCGTCACCACCGACGCGACGGTCGCGGTGGGAGACATCGTCCTGGTGCGCGGCGTGCTCCTCGCCGATCGGGATTTCGGGTACGGCTACCAGTACGACCTGATCATCGAGGACGCTAGCGTTACCGAGCAGTAGCGCGCGCGCCGCCCGGTCGGATCCGCCGCACGTCGACGCCCGGAGAGGATCCGGCGAAGACGTAACCCCCGCTCCCCGTCTCGCGGCGCAGGGTGGCCGCGATCTCGCGGACGAGGTCGTCGGCCTCCGGGCGGCCGAGGACGGCGACCGTGCCCCCGCTGCCCCCGCCGGTGATGCGCGCGCCGAACAGGCCGTGGCCCGCGCCGCGCTCGCGCACGAGGTCGACGATGCGGTCCGTGGCGTCGCACCCGAGGCCGCAGTCGCCGTATCCGGAGTGCGACATCCCCATCCACGCCCCGAGCTTGCGCATCCGCTCGTCGGTGGGCTCCTCGCCGAGCTCGGCGGCGAATCCGCCGATGCGAGAGCTCTCGCGGATCGCGTGGCACGCCGCGGAGCGGATGCGGTAGCGCCGGTCGGGATCGATCGTCGTCACGGAGTCGGTGGTGCCCCCGAAGCGCTCGAGGAAGTCCTCCCCGCGCATCGACAGGGGCAGGACGGGAAGGAGGTCGTTGTCGAGCTCCAGAGGCGTCACGTTGGCGAGGTAGCCCCTCCAGTGCGGATCGTCGATCTCCACGCGACCCGGCCCGGCGTCGCGCGCGTCGAGCTTCAGGACCCCGGCGAGGATGCGGTAACCCATGAACGCCGCGGTGCGCACGGAGACGTAGTCCTCGCCCGCGACGCGGTGCCGCACCCCCGAATCGATGCCCCACACCGCGACGTCCGGCGGAAGGGGGACGTGACCGACCACCTCGGCCGGCTGGCAGCGCAGGGCGAGCAGGTGTCCCTCGCGGCCGAGGGTGACCGCCATCTGATCCATGATCCCGCAGGGAGCGCCGACGACCTCGTGCTCGACGCGCTGGCAGAGGCGGGCGAGCTCGACGGGTGCGAGCTCGACGCCGTACCTCGTGGCGAGAGCGCTCATCGCCGAGACCTCGAGCGCGGCGGAGGAGCTGACGCCCTTGCCCTCCGGCACGTCGGAGCGAATCGCGACACGCGCCCCGCCGTCGAGGACGAGCCCGCGGCGGTCGACGAGCATCGCGAGGCCGCCGAGCACGTACCCCGCCCAGGCCGCGTCGCGCTCGCCAAACCGCGAGCGCGTCCTCTCGACGGCGCGGCCGGGCTCCGCGAGGCACCCCCCGACGTCGGCGCGCAGGTGCCGGGGGGCCGCGCCCTCCGCGCCGAAGCTCGCGATCTCGATCACGCGCTCGTCGCGAGCCTGCACGGCGACGAAGGTGGCCTCGGCCAGCGGCAGCTGGAGCACGAGCGAGCCGGAGTAGTCCGCGATGCCTCCCATGACGTCGAGCCTCCCGGGAGCCCGGGCGACGACGGTCTCGCGGTCGGGGTCCAGGAAGCTCTCGCCGTCCACCTCGAGCGTGGGTAGGGATTCGACGAAGGCCGTCGTGTCCGCGCGCATGGGGTGGTTCATTCCGGGGGAATCAGCTCGCGCCGGCGCAGGGAGTCGAGCAGGACGGGCTCGACCCGCGCGCGAATGTCCGCGTTCGCGTAGCCGATCCACGAGACGTCGGCGTCGACGCTAAGCGGCGCGTTCAACGTCTGGCCGCGCTCGTCGGTGATCTCGATCCCCAGCTCCTCGGCGATCAGGACCGCGGCGAGGTCGTACGGGTGACAGCAGAGAGGGCGCGGGAGCTCGCGTTCCGCGTGAACGGGAGCGAGGAGCGGGCGAAGGTCCGCGACGAATCGATCGTGCCCGACGCAGAGCTCGTAGAGCTGCCCGCCGGTCGAGATGTACTGGTCCTCGAAGCACAGCGCTTTCCCCTCGGCCGGCGCGCCGAGCACCTCGCGCACGACCTCCTCGTCGATCTCCGCCATCGCGTCGCGCGCGCCGGGGAAGAAGCGGCTGAAGGACACGAAGCCCTGGTACAGGTCCTTCGCCCGCGAGGGGGTCGGCTCGAAGACGAGCGGCTCGTCCACCGTGGGGGCGTACCGCGCAGCGCCGACTCCCCCTCCGCGGACCGCCCAGAGCCGGTCGTACTCGTACTGCTTGACGAGCGGGATCTCGGTCTGCACCGCGAGCTCGATGTCGCGCAGGCTCGTCTCCGGACCGCGGTTCGGGGCGACTCCGGTGAGGATCCAGGCGGGCCGCTTCTGGAACATGAGCCCCCGCGTCCCGTCGATCGGATCCACGATCACGCGCCAGGCGGCCTCGTCCTCCGACGCGTCGCGGGGCAGCACGATCGAGCCGCCTTCGATGCCCTCCGCGATCAGCACGATCGGGGTGTCGGGCGCCACCGCGCGCTCGAGCTGCTCGACGAGCACCTCTTCCGCGATGCGATCGATGGCGAAGATTGTGTCGCCTTCGGTCTCCGCTTCGACCCGGGCGAGGGCGTCGAGGCTCGAGCGCTCCATCGAGGTCCCGACCTCGACGCGGATCCGGTCGTGGAACCCGACGATTGCGGGCAGGAGGGATTCGATCGAGTCCGGTTCTCTCACGGGACGTCCTCCGCGTGCTTGAAGTGAGTCGCGCCGTCCACCGCCCGCAGCTCGGCCGCCTTCTCCTCGGGCGAGCCGTCGTTCAGGAAGGAGCCGCCGCCGAGCTCCGGTCCCGCGAGGAACTTGAGCAGGTGGGGTTGGCGCAGCATGGCGTGGTATTCGAGGTGGAAGTGAAAGCCGGAGTGATCCTCTCCGTCCGTGGGCGCCTGGTGGAGGGTGAGCACGTAGGGGAGGGACAATCGCCACAGGTTGTCGTACCGCACGAGCACCTCGCGCATCGTGGCCGCGAGGTCGTCGAGCTCGTCGCCGGACAGCGCGGCGATGCTCGGATGCGTCTCGCGGGGCATCACGTAGACCTCGTAGGGCAGGCGCGCGAACCAGGGCACGAAGGCCACGGCCGAGCCGTGGTCCGCGAGGATTCGGCGGCCGTCCTGCTCCTCGGCGGCGATGATCTCGCGGCCGAGCGCGCGACCGGTCTCCGCGAAGTGCTCGCGGCAGATCCGCGCCTCGTTGCGGATCGTGGTGAAGACGAAGTTCGTGGCGTAGATCTGGCAGTGGGGGTGGGGATTCGAGACGCCCACCGCCTCGCCCTTGTTCTCGAAGGTGAGCACGTGCCGCACCTCCGGGCGATCGCCCAGGTCGACGTACTGCCGGCCCCACTCGTCGAGGATCCCGCGGATCTGGTCGCGGGTGAGCTCCGCCATGGTCAGGTCGTGGCGCGGGTGGTAGCAGACGACGCGGGCGAGTCCGTCGGCCACCCGGCTGCGGTAGATCCCCGCCGGGGTCTCGAGCTCGCGCGGCGCCTCCGCCCCGACGCACGGATGGTCGTTGTCGAAGGCGTGGATCCCGTCGTAGTCCGGGTTCCGCTCTCCGCCGATCCGTTCGTTGCCGGGGCAGAAGTGGCACTCCGGATCGTAGGCCGGCGGCGGGGCGTCCTCCTCGTGCACCTCCCCCGACCACGGCCGCGTCATCCGGTGCGCGGAGACGACGACCCACTCCTCCCGCAGGGGGTGCCAGCGCTGCTCCCAGGTCATGCGGATACGGTAGTCGGCGCCGCCGCGCGACGGAATCCGTTCCGTGGATTCCTCCGCGAGGGGCGCCGGATCTCCTCGCCGCGATCAGGGCTGGATGGTGATCGTCGACCCGAGGGTGGAGGCGAATCGACTCGTCGTCGGGCGGCAGAGGCCCGCCGCGGGCCACCTCCACACGGCCTGCGCATGGACGGACAGACCGGCCAGAGCCGGATCCCCGGGAATCGGAACGGGGGCGATGGCCGCGCCGGAGGGGTCCGCGAAGATCGGGGCGGTGAGGAGGAGGAAGTTGAGGTCGACGTGCAGGAGGAACCCGAACGAGGTGAGGGTTCCGGCCACGTCGGGCATATCCGTGAGGGCCAGGATGCCGATGGCCTCGCGAGGGGCGTTGGCTCCCGTCACCGCGAAGGAGCCGTTGCCCACCCGGGGCACGCCGTTCGCGGACAACGCCATCGTGCCGAGGCACCCCGGGGTTCCCACGCCGTAGGACGTGATGCCGGTAGGGTGCCCGAGCTGGTTGCGGAAGAGAACCACGTTCGGATCCGCTCCCCCGTCCACCACCGCGACGTCGAGCCGTCCGTCGCCGTCGAAGTCCGCCGTGGCGAGGCGAGGGCCGGCGAGCGATCCGGAGTCCGACGCGTGGTACACGATGCGCGAGAAGCCGCCGACGCCGTCCCCACGCATGACGCCGATCCCGTGGAGCGAGCTCGTGGCGAAGACGAGATCCGGGGCGCCGTCGGCGTCGACGTCTCCCACCGCGACGTCGCGAGGGGTGATCTCGACCGGGAGGTCCGTGCCGGAATGCGGGAAGCCGCCGAGCCCGTCGTTGGTCAACAGGGTGAGATCGCCTCCGGACTGCCGGGCGATCGCGAGGTCCCGATCCCCGTCGCCGTCGAGGTCGGCGGCGAAGACGGAGTCGGGAGACTGGCCCGCGAAGTGCAGGGTCTCCGTGTAGCTCAGTCCGGAGCCGGTGTTGAGGAGCACTTTCACCTGGCCGTGCATGTCCATGGTGGCCGCCAGGTCGGGGATTCCGTCTCCGTTCAGATCCGCGGCCGTGACGTCGCTGAAGGTCCCCGGCGCGATGCCGTGACGTCCTCCGAGGCCTCCCGCGCCGTCCCCCAGCCACGCCGAGATCCCGCGGTCCGAGTTGTTTGCCACGACGACGTCGAGGTGGCCGTCGAGGTCGAGGTCGACGACTTCCACCGCGACTCCGCCGCTGAGCGCGGGGTAGGTCGTCTCCGACCCGAAGCCCCCGGCTCCGTCTCCGAGGAGGACCGTCAGGGTCTGGCTCGTCCAGGAGGTGACGACGAGGTCCGGATCTCCGTCCCGGTCGAGGTCCCCCAGCCCGGGAGCCTCGGGAGAGGAGGCAATCGTGAACGGAGGCAGTCCCGCGAACGCTCCGGTGCCGTCGCCGAGAAGCACGCGGATCTCGTTCGCTCCGTAGGCGGCCTTCGTGATCACGAGATCCGCCCGGCCGTCGAGGTCGACGTCCGCGAAGGCGGGATTCCCGAAGTACGCCCCGCCGTCGGATGCGGTCGGCAGGGGGCCGAAGCCGCCCGTTCCGTCTCCGCGCAGATGGCCGACGCCGGCCGAACCGCTCAGGAAGGCGGCATCGAGGTTCGTGTCGCCGTCGAGATCGGGGAAGGCGAGGTCCACGAGATGCCCGGGAGCGGGAGTCGTCGCCGGCGACGCCAGGCCGCCGACTCCGTCGCCCAGGAGCACGGACAGTCCGCTCAGCCCCGTGGTCCCGACGTCCACGAATCCGTCCCCGTTCAGATCGCCCACGGCGATGGACCGTGGACTCGCGTCCGTCGGGAAGTGGGTCGCCGCTCCGAACCCGGAGACGCCGCCCGGGAGGACGGAGACGCTGTCCGCCCCCAGGTTCGCGGTGAGGAGGTCTCGGTAGCCGTCTCCGTCGAGGTCCGCGGCGGCCAGGTCGACGGGATCCGTGCCGACCGAGATCGTCTGGGCCGGTGCCGGTCCCGGGCCCCCCGGCGCTCCGGGGAAGAACGAGACGACGTCCATTCCTCCGCTCGCCGCGGCGATGTCCGCGATGCCGTCGCCGTCGAGATCCTCGACGAGCACGGCCTGGGGGGAGGCGGGGGCCTGGAGCATCAGGTACTGGCCGAATTGGCCCGTGCCGTCGCCGGGCATCCACACCAGCGCCTCGTACACGCTCGTGGTGAAGGCCATGTCGACGAATCCGTCGCCGTCGACGTCTCCGGTGTCGATCTCCTGCGGACGAGCCGGGTCGAAAGGATCGAGGACGACCCACACGCTGAAGCTGACCGTGAGTCCGCCCGCGCCGTCCCCGAGCAACGCCGCGACCGACTCGTCGTTCCCGTTCGCGGTCACCACGTCCAGGTTCCCGTCGAGGTCGAGGTCGGTGATCGCCACGTCGACGGGATCCAGCCAGGAGCCGAAGAACCGCGCTTCGCCGAAACCTCCGTCCGCGTTGCCGAGCATGACCCCGACTCCATCCCGATCGCAGGCCATCACCGCGTCGAGGATTCCGTCGCCGTCGAGATCCGCGAGCTCGGTCGCCAGCTGTTCGTCACCGGCGGGGTGGAAGGGTGAGGGAAAGACCGGTCCCTGGGCGAACTGCGGACCGCACACCACGAGCAGACAGACGGCTACGTACTTCACCTGGACCTCCCTCCGGATGGGGCACTGGGGGAAATGAGTCCGAGGAATCTCCTCGGCGGCGATGGTACAGGATCTCCCCCGGTTTCGTAACCCGCGCGGTCGAGCGGCGGTCCGAGCGCGAGCAGCTACGATGCCCCATTTTCCGCGGCGTCGCTATACTGCGGTGCGCTGCGTTTCCCCGGAACCCTCACACACGACCCGCCATGATGCGCTACGTCCTGCTCGCGTTCCTCCTGTCCGGCGTCTCCTCCGCGGCCGCCGGTGATCTTGTCGCCACCTACCCCTTCCGTGGTGACCACTTCGAGCTGGATGCCGCCGGGAACCGCATGTACGTCACCCGGTCGGACCTCGACTCCGTGGCGGTGATCGACACCCGGACCTTGGCGCTGATCGCCGAGGTGCCGGCCGGGGACAAGCCCGCCGGTCTCGCCCTGTCCCTCGATGGGGAGACCCTCTTCGTCGCCGCCCGGAACTCGCAGGCGCTGGTGAGGATCGACACGGAGACCTTCGTGCAGGGCGAGTGGATCGATCTGCCCCATCCGCCCTACGACGTGGTCGCGGGTCTCGACGGGCGGCTCTACGTCTCTCCCGGCGCCTTCGGCAAGGCCCCGATTCCCTACAACGACCTGCTGAGCGTCGATTCGGTCACCGGCGACGTGATCGAGAGCTTCAGCTTCGGGGTGTTCGCCTACTACAACGGCCTGCTCGCCATCTCTCCCGATCGGGAGAACCTCTTCTTCGTCAACCGGGGCCTCTCCCCGGGCACGCTGGCTCACTTCGACGTCTCCACCGCGGCCGCGGCCCTCGTCTGGAAGAACGACCACGGGGCCCTGGGGAGCAACGGCCAGGACCTCGGCCTCTCGCCGGACGGCCAGTACGTCAGCTACGCGTGCGGCGGCGGCAACCACAACTACGACATCATCTGCATCCGGACCTCCGATCATCAGGAGGTCGCCGACTACGACACCGGGCCCTACCCGCGCGAGGTGGTCTATGCGCCGAACGGGAACGTCGTCGCCGCCGTGCACATGGGAGGGCACGTGGACTTCTTCGAGCGCGCGACGAGCGTGCACCTGATGGCGATGTCCACCCAGGCGGAGCCGCTCGAGATGGCCTTCGACAGCACCGGTCGCCTCCTGTTCGCGGCCATGGACAACGCGCTGCACGTGTACGAGACTCCCCTCGCCTCCGCGACGTTCCGCAACGACCTGGAGAGCGCGAATCCCGCCGGCTATTCCGCCGCGGCTCCCGGCCTCGGTGGCGTCTGGACCGCGACCGTCGACAACACCGGAACCGGCAACTTTATCGCGGGCGTCATGGCCTACTCGGATCCCCTGGAGCTGTATCTGCCTCGCGCCGACGGCCACCTGTTGATCGATCCGACCTCACCCGACGGCGAGCTCCTCCAGCTCCCGCCCGCCTACGGCTACGGCGTCGTGAGCTTCAGCGCGGAGATCCCGGAGGACGTCGCCCTGATCGGCTTCGCCCTCTCCACGCAGGGCGCCGGCCTCGGCGGAGGTGGAGGCACCAACCTGCACAATGCGTTCGACCTGATCGCGGGCTACTGAGCGAGCGCGCCGGGTCCTTTCCGGGTTACAGGGACAGGACGTACTCGACGAGGTCGTTGAGCTCCTCCGGCGTGAGAGCCGACACGTCGCCGTGGAGCATCTCGTCGTTGTGGTCGAGGAGGAGCGCACGCACGGAGGCGGCGCGGCCGTCGTGGAGGTAGGGGGCAGTGCGCCAGAGCTCGACGAGGGTGGGGGTGTCGAGCGGACGGCCCTCGTCGAGGCCGCGGGTGCTGGCGAGGTCGTAGGAGGCACGGTCCGTGAAGAGCGGATCTGGGTGGCAGTCCACGCAACCGGTGCTCTCGAAGACGGCGCGGCCGCGACGGGCGGCGGGCGAGAGGCCTCCGTCCTCCAGACGGGGGCTGGGGAGGGGCTCCAGGGACGAGAGCCACGCGTCCATCGCGCACGCCTCCTCCTCGGGACGCTCGGCGAAGAGAATGAAGCGAATGCCGGAGCGCACCCCGCTCTCCGCGTCGTCGCGAATCCCCATCGCCATCGCGGGCGGCGTGCGGTGGCTCAAGAGCAGGCTCTTCGTGTTCTTCGGGTTGCCGAAGCCGTCGTTCAGGAGGTCCCAGTTCAGCCCGTCCGTGCGGCCGTCGGGGTGACAGCTCGAGCAGCTCTGCCACTCCTGGAAGCAGATCTTCGCGTCGTGGAAGAGCATCTCGCCGCGGCGCTCGATGGTGAGCGGGGCGACCGGTCCCAGGGAGATGGAGCGCGCCTGCGGACGCGAGGCCGAGAGCTCGACCACTCCGATGGTGTCGGAGAAGTACTCGGCGGCATAGACCGCATCGCCCACGACCGCCACTCCTCGCGGCCCGTTCCCCGCGAGCTCGATCCGCCGGCGTAATCCCTCGAGGAAGACCAGATCGTCGGGGACGATCTTCGCCCGCTCCCGGGGAACGTCCGCGAGCTTGGCCACGAGGCCCGGCACGTCGATCACGCTCACCGCGTGACTTCCCGCGTGGGTCACGACCAGACTCTCGCCGTCCGACGTGCACGCCACGCCCCAGGGATTCGCCGCACCTCGCTCGGGGCGATCGAGCAGCACCGTGTTCAGCAGGCGCCCGCCGCCCCGGAGGTCGAGGACGCTGAGCGCGTTCGTGTTGATCCACCCGCGCTCGAGCTGCGTCGTCGGGTGGTGATAGCGGGCGAGGATGTGCGTGACGAAGGCCCAGCGGCCGTCGGGCGTCACGCACACGTCGCGGAGGGCCGTGCTGCCGTTGACGAGCCTGATCCGCGAACGGACGGAGCGCGTCGCCAGGGCCACGACGACGACCTCGGAGGCCGCGTAGTTACCGTCCGCGGGACCGGAGGGCAGATGGCATGCGACCAGGAGCAACGCCCCGTCCTTGGTCAACGCGGCGGCGATAGGCTCGCGGCCGACGGCGATCCGGGCGCACTCCTCGCCGTCTTCGAGGTCGATCACGGAGACCGAGTCGTCGAAGCGGTTGCACACGTAAAGCATCGCCTCGTTCGGGCTCAACGCCGGGGCGCACGGGGTATGGCCGACATCGATGGTGCGCTCGATCTTTCCGCGCTCCGGATCCACCTGGAAGACCCGGCCCCGCGCATGGCCCCCCGTCACGAAGAGCGCCGACTCCTTCGGGGAGTAGACGAGCCCGCTCGGTGGTTCGGGCAGGAGGAGCAGGTCCTTCACGTTCTCGTCCGCGAGATCGACCACGGACACGCGCGCGGCGGTGCTCTCCGCCACGTACAGGACCCCCGCGGCGGGATCCGCGGCCAGGCAGAGGGGCGAGCGGTACTCCCACTCGACGGGCTGGGGACGCGCCGACACGCAGGAGAGCAGAGCGGCGACGAGGAAGAGCTTTACTTTCATGGGGTCGAGGAGTGCTGGACTTCGGGATCGGTGGCTAGCCGTCGCCGCCATACCCGAGATCGCGCAGGTTCTGGCCGATCTGGCTGCCCATGTCGACCGTGGTGTCCTTCAGGCCCATCCGCACGCGGAAGCCGACGTCGTGCACCGGCTGCCAGGGGCGGTAGGCGAGGCGATGGGAAGAGCGAGCGCGCTTCGGGCGATCGCTCCAGGATCCTCCGCGCACGACGCGCCGGCCGTCGGCCCGGAGGTCGTTGCGGCCGTCGTCGGCGCGGTAGGGATAGGCGACGTGGAGCGAGCAAGTCCACTCGGCCACGTTGCCGTGCATGTCCAGCAGCCCCCACGCGTTCGGCGCGTAGCCGCCGACGTCGGCCATCAGCTTCTGGCCGTCGTCGAACCGGGCGTCCTTCGGGAGGTAGTCTTCGTGGGGATTCGGGTTCGCGATCGGGTGCGGGTTCACGCCGGTGACCGCGAGCAGGCGGATCGAGACGTCGGCCAGGTTCGCGTAGGGCGAGAAGTCGGCGTCGAGATCCCCGTAGTGCAACGGCGTCTCCGTGCCTGCGCGACAGGCCCACTCCCACTCGGCCTCGGTGGGCAGGGAGCAGGCGCGCCCCGTCCTCCTCGTCAGCCAGTCGCAGAAGGCGACTGCCTCGTTCCATGAGAGGCGGATCGCAGGCCGCTGCGGACCGTGCGCGGGATAGCCGGGCGTCGTGTGGTCCTTGTGGTGCTGGTCGTGATAGCCGTTCTCGTGCTCGGGATCGAAGAGGCCGTACTGCGCGCACGTCACCTCGACTCGGCCCAGGTAGAACGGCTCCTCGATCGCGACCCTCGTCCGGGGGAGCTCGTCGGCCGCTCCGTCGACGCCGCCCACCAGGAGATCGCCCGCGGGAACGAGGACGAGCTCCATCGTCACGCCCTCGCCCAGCTCGACGGTGAGCTCGCGTGGCAATCCCGTCCCGGCCTGGAGTTTCGCGGCCTCGTCCGGCCCGAACGGCCAGCCCGCGCACTCCGTGTCTCCGAGCGGCGGGGGAGGGGGCGGCTCGGGCATCACGGCCTCGATCGCCGCGACCTCCTGGAAGTCCGGGTCGGGGAGCGCTTCCGCGTCGACCGTGCGGTTCGCGTAGCAGGTGAGCATCTCCTGCCGCCGCGCTCGATAGTCGGCGGCGATGTCGCGGTGCTCGGTCCACGTGCCGTGGTCGGGGACGTTCAGGTCGATCCAGGTGACGATTCGGTCCCACGCCTCCGCGTCGAGCTCCACCCCGTGGTGGCCCTTCTCGAGAAGCTGCACAAGCTCGCTCGTGCTCGCGTGGTACTCGAGGGGCTTCTGCAGGTGATAGTCACTCTCCGGCCCGGGCCGCCGCACGAAGGGGTGCAGGGCCAGGTAGGACGGCGTGAAGTTGCCCCACCCGTTCTCGAGCGTGCGGCGCAGGTCGGGGGCGGCGGCCTCGCCGTCGTGGCACGCCACGCAATGGCGGTCGAGCACCGGCTGCACTTCGCGCTTGAAGCTGAACCCGCGCGTGGGGCCGTACCACGGCTCGACCTCGCTCGGCGCCCGACGCGCGGCGAGCGAGGGCCTCGCGGAGGGGCTCGTGTTCTGCTGCTCGTGGCAGCCCGCACAGGAGAGCACCTCACCGGGCATGGCGGTGAACCAGCTCCGCATCATCTGCAGCGCGCGGCCGTCCTCGTCGAGCGGCTGGACGGCGAGCGGCGTGTTCGCGGGCACGCGGAAGGCGGCGGAGCCGTCCTCCTCGACGGGCACCGTGCCGAGGATGCGGTGCACGTCCCAGCCGCCCTCGACCGCGACGTGCTTGTGGCCGCCCATCCGCGGATAGCAGTAGTGGAACTCGTAGAGCCGCAGCGCCTCCACCGATCCCCGCGGTACGCCCGCGAGGCCGGGGCCGGAGTAGACGTCCGTCAGGTAGACGGTCGCGTCGTCGCGCTCCGGCTCCACGCGATCGGGGACGACGGGAGGGATCGGCCGCCCGCGCATCGGGATCGGCTCGAGCAGGGCGAAGCCCGGCAGCTCGGCGATCGGCTCGAGGTTGTCGAAGACGTCGGCGAGGTAGATCCCCCACGGATCCGACGCCGTCGGCTGGGCGGCGACGAGGAAGTGCTTGTCGCTGAGAGGCCAGGGGTGGAGGAACTTCGGCCAGCTCGCGTTCACGAGCTGGTCGACGATGACCGGCTCGACCTCCTCGCCCCATCCGGGGATGCGCTGTACGACGCCGTCCGCCTCGAAGCGACCCTCCGCGGGATCGAAGAGGACGAGCTCGCCCATCCGGGGCACGCCATGGTGTCCGGAGACGATCGCCACCACCTGCGTCGGATGGTCGGGGATCGGCCGCGCGTAGAAGATCGAGTTCGGCCAGAAGGAGTTCGAGCCGTAGTACTCGGCCTGCGCGGTCCCGTCCGGGTTCATGTGGAACAGGAGGCGGGAGAAGTAGTGCGGCGTGTCCGAGTACTCCCAGCGCGTGTACATCACGCGCCCGTTGTTCAGGACCGTCGGGCACCAGTCGTGGTCCTGGTCGAAGCAGAGCTGGCGGATGTTCTCGCCCCGCTCGTCCATGACGAACAGGTTCGCGACGTCGTCCCCGCCGCCCACGCAGGGGATCCCCTGGAAGACACGCGTGGAGTCGAAGACGATCCGGCCGTTGGGGAGGTAACACGCGTCGTAGTTGTCGACGTCGGGGTGCTCGCCCTTCGTCACCGGCCGGAGAGCCGCGCCGTCGGCCCCGATCTCCCAGATCTGCCAGCGGTTGTGGTCGCCGATCATGGAGAAGAGCATCCGATCCGCGTCCCAGTGCAGGTCGACGTCCGCGATCATGCGCGGCTCGTCGGGGTGGAAGAGCGTGGCGATGGAGGCCGCGCCGTCCCGCAGCGAGAGCTCCACGATCTCGTCGTCGAACCCGGACCTCGGCAGCGAGCAGTTGCCCTGCCAGTTCTGGGGCAGCCCGAGCTTCGGCGAATTCGCGGTTCGCTTGATCGCGAGCAGGCGATCGAAGTCGAGCAGGGGATTCGCGAGCAGCGCATGGCGGCGGAAGGTGACGAGCCGGTCGGCCAGGGCGACCACGCGGTCTTCCACCTCGGAGGGTGAGCTCGTCAGCAAGCGGCGCGCCTCACGGAGCTCTCCCTCGAGCGCATCGAGCTCGCGCAGGATCGAGCCGTCGGGATCGTAGTGGTCGGGGAACGACGTGCGGAGGTCCTCGATCGCCCGTCGCAGGGCTGCGAGATCGATGCCGTCGAGCGCCTCCGCGGCCGCGCGCCTCTCGCAGCCCATGACGTAGAACACGAGGAGGTGGAGCCCCCGTTCCTCCTCACTCCTGGGGGGAACGGGGATCTGAGGCACGCTCCCGAAAAGCCGACGGCTGATCGGGAGGTCCGGGCCTTCCTCGAACCACGCGAGGTGTGCGCCTCCCGGCAGGTCCCGGATCATCCACGCCGCCTCCCGGGGGAAGTCCGCGGCGATGCGCGACCACAGGACCACCAGCGGATCGTGCCCCATCGAGAAGGAGAAAGCGTGGTGCCCGGTGTTGTTGTGGACCTTGAAGAGCAGCCGGTTCTCGCCCGCGACCAGGGGAAGCTCGGCCCGGTCCTGATCGAGGCCGGGCCCCCGGGCCACGTTCCGGGACAAGAGCTTCTCCCCGTTCAGCCACAGCTCCATCCCGTCGTCGCTGCCGAAGCGGCCGACCATCGTGATGGGCTCCTTCGCGGTGATCGTCCGGTAGAGATACGTGTGGGCGTGGTTGCGCAGGGGCAGCGTGTGCACCACGCCGTCACGCCACTCGGGGTGCTCCGTCCACCGCGGCTTGCCCTTCTTCGTCACCGCCGCGAGGTCGATCCCCTCCTCGGGGAAGCACTTCTTGGCGAAGTCCTTCGCGGGCAGGGGAGCGGTGGCCCACCAGGGGCCGAGCTCGAGCGGTTCCTCCGTCCTCGCGGTTCGGTATCTCGCACGGGAAGCGACCATCGTCTCCGCCCAGAAGTCCTTCCGCACGTAGAGAGAGTCGTCGTCCCGCGCGAAGCCCGGCGCGGAGAAGACCGCGACCAGTAGGGGGAGGAGTTGGAGGAATCGTCGGGGTGCTGGCTGCATCGTCCGCCCTCGGGGCCGGTTCCGGGATCAGAACTTGATGTCGGGATGCGAGAAGCGCAGGCCGTCGCTGTCGTGGAAGGAGGCGTACTCGGAGACGATCGCTCCCTCGGGACCGGCGAGCATCCAGTGCTTCTCCTCGGGATTGGCGAGGTAGCCGCACTCGCCGGGCAACAGCACCTGCTCCGTGCGCGCAACGGCGATCTCGCGGTGGAGCGCGGGGATGCGCTCGTCCACGCCGGGAGTCGGTGTCCCCTCAGCGTACAGGGTGACCCCTCCGTGCCGCAGGTGCCAGGCCTCGACCTTCGCGCGGGCGATCTGCGTGGGCAGGTGCCAGTGCTCCGGGATCATCTGGCCGGGCAGCAGGTAGATCTCGTGGCCGAGATAGTCGTGCTCCTGGTTGTTGAACCAGAAGATCCCCGCCATGCCCACCTCCGTGAACTTGCCGAGCGCGAAGTCGATGGCCCAGAACTCCTCGCCGCGCAGCCGCTCCGGGATGGGGTAGTCGTAGAGCTCCATCATCTCGTAGTACGCCGCCTTGGCCGTCTCCGCGTCGAACGTCCCGTCGGGGAGGTAGAACCGGTCGTTCGGGTACTTCTTCATGACTTTCGTTCCTCCGAGAGATTGGCATCCGCCGAGCGCGGGGATCGCGACGAGGGATCCCGCCGCCACGGCCAGGCACTGTCTTCTGCTGAGTCGCGTCATCGCTCTGCTCCTTGTCGTTCGTTCTTCGTGGTCTCGTAGTACTCGAAGGCCTGCTCCGGTTTCGAGCTCCCGTGGACGATGGAGCGCACCGCCTGGAGCATGGCCACCGGATCGTCGGCGAGGAAGATGTTCCGTCCCATGTCGACCCCCGACGCGCCTTGATCCACCGCCTTCCAGGCCATGGTTAGCGCCTCGAGCTCGGGGAGCTTCTTGCCCCCCGCGATCACGATGGGGACGGGAGTCCCCGCCACCACCTCGTCGAAGCCGGGCTCGCAGTAGTAGGTCTTCACGAAGTGCGCGCCGAGCTCGGCCGCGACCCGGCACGCGAGGCCGAGGTAGCGCGAGTCGCGCGCCATGTCCTTGCCCACCGCGGTGACCGCGAGGGTCGGGATCCCGTGGCGGTTGCCCGCGTCGATCAGCTTGCCGAGGTTGTCGAGCGATTCCTTCTCGTGCGTGTCACCGACGTACACCATCGTGGTGATCGCGGCGACGTTCAGGCGGAGGGCGTCCTCGACGCTGACCCCGAGTACCTCGTCGCTCAAGTCCTTGAGCACCGTCGCTCCCGTGCCGCACCGCAGGACGACGGGCTTCGTCGCCTCCGGCGGGATGCAGGAGGCGAGCGCTCCCCGCGTGCACATCAGACAGTCGGCGTGGGGGATGAGGTGGGGGATGACGAGGTCCATCCGCTCGATCCCCGACGTCGGCCCCATGATGTAGCCGTGGTCGAAGGCGAGCATCACCGTGTTCCCGCTGCGGGGATCGAAGATCCGCGACAGGCGATTCTTCATCCCCCAACCGAGGTGGGCCGAGCCCTTCAGGAAGAAGCCGTGCCTCTCCGCCGGTACGTCGACCGCGAAGCTCTTCTGCTCCTCCGATTCAGTTCCACACGCGTCAGGCACTGGATTCGACTCCTTCGTACAGGCCCCGGAAGATGAGGGAGATCGAGGTGGCGCCCGGGTCCTGCGCCCCCTTGCTCTTTTCACCCACGTTCTTGGCCCGGCCGAACCGGGCCACCAGATCCGTCGTGGACCGCGCTCCGCGCTCGGCGGCCTCGGCGGCTGCGTGGAGAGCATCGCTCACGTCGCCCCCCGCGCCCACCGCATCACACAAGGCTTGCACCGCGGGGACGAGGGCGTCGATCATCGTCTTGTCGCCGACCTCGGCCCGCGTGTTCTTGCGGACGCCGGCGAGGGCGGCCTCGAACATCGCGGCCAGAGCGGCGGGATCGATCGCGCCGTTGGAGGGAGCGGCATTCGCCATCGACATGAAGAGCGAGCCGATGAGCGGCCCCGTCGCTCCTCCGTCGACGCCCATGATCGCCCACCCGATCCCCTGGAGCGCGCTCGCGAGGTCGTCGCTCGGCGCCGATTCGAGCGCGCCCTCGAGCTGTGCCATCGCCCGCACCATCGTCGTCCCGTGGTCCCCGTCCCCCCCGTGGGAGTCGAGACGCGACAGCTCGGCCTCGTGCTCGCGCACGACCGTCGCGGCCCGGCGCAGCATGCGGGCCAGGTCGTCGAAGCTGATCGTCTCGGCCATGTCTCGTGGCGGTACGCTACATCATACCGAGGGCCGGCGAGAAGCAGGGAGCGTCCCACAGCGCGAGGCGGTCGGCGTCCATGCGCGCCATGCACATCTGGAAGCCGCCCATCTCCTGCACGGTCAGGAAGTCGCCCACCGCGCAGCGCGCCATGTTCACGCCCTGGTCCGCGAGGATCTGCCGCGTGCGACGCAGCACGACGTACATCTCCATCAGCGTCGTGGATCCGACGCCGTTGATCAGGAAGAGCACGTCCTCGCCCTTCTCGATCGAGAGGTCCTTCAGGAGAGCGGGCACCATGATGTCCGCAGTCTCGTCGGCGGTCTTCAGCTCGAACGTACCGCCCCCGGCCTCTCCGTGCTGGCCCATGCCGACGACCATCTCGTTCCCCTTGATCTCGGCGATGACCTCTCCGGTGGCGGGGTGGGTGGCGTCGGAGACCGCTACCGCGATCGTCGCCATGTTGCGCTCCATGCCCTCCGCGACGGCGTGGACCTCGTCGAGCGAGCGTCCCTGCTCGGCGGCGGCGCCTGCCACCTTGATCACGGGCAGGCAGCCGACCAGCCCCCGGCGATCCTTGGGATCCTCGCGCGACGGGGCGGAGATGTCCTCGTGGGTGAGGACCTGTTTGACGTTGAGCCCCTCCTTCTCCGCCATCTCCATGACGATGTTCGCGGTCATGACGTCGCCCTCGTGGTTCAGCACCACGAAGAGCACGCCCGCGGGCCGATTCACCAGGCGAAGAGCCTCGATCACCCGCGGCGGTCCCGGAGCGGCGAAGATCTCGCCGGGGACGCTGATGTCGAGCATGCCGGGACCGACGTAGCCGCTGAGCGCCGGTTCGTGCCCGCTGCCCCCGAGGGTGACGAGCGCCACCTTGTCCTCGGTCTTCGGCTGCGCGCGCACGACGAGGTTCTGTCCGGCCAGGGCGACGGTCTTCGCGTTCGCGAGCGTGAATCCCTCGAGCAGCTCGTCCACGAGTTTCGCCGGATCGTTGAGGAACTTCTTCATTGCCATGGGGGACCTCCTCGCTACTTCTGCATCTCCATGAGCTCGATGAGCGCGTCGCCGTCCTTGATGAACGCGACCCGCACGTCGTCGTTGGGCTCGAAGGGCTCCATGACCACCTCGTGCCCCTTCATCGCCTGGTCGATGCTGGGGACCAGGAAGGCCACGTGGGGGGTGTTCTGGAGCATCTCCGGCATCGGGCTGCCCGCCTCGAAGCGGAGGAACTCGATGCGGTAGGGGTGGGCCTCGGGGTCCGTGATATGGAGCTTGGCGTCCTCCATGTAGGACTCGCCCTCCCGCTCGCTCTGCGTGGGTACGCCGAGGTGGTGGAATTCGCATTCGGCCATGGATGGGTCCTCCCATTGTCGCTGGCGGAGCCGGACTCCTCGTGCGCCCCTTCCGGCCCCGAGAGGCCAAGAGACTAACGCATGCGCCTTCCCCCGCGGGAGGGGAGGGGACCTTAACGGTGGAAAAACGTTCCCTCCATCGGCGCTTCATGGGAATCCCCCACTCTGACAGGAGATCCGCGGAACCCGATTCCGATGAACCGGACGGACTCGCCTCTCCGGCGAGCCCGCGTGTCCCCCGGAGAACTGCCCCGTACCGGATCTCCGATCCATGCCCCCCGCATTGAAATGGTCCTGCGCATCGCCCGGTCTCCATCCCACGACTCGATCTTGCTCGACCCGATCCGCGAAGAGACGCGTCGCTTCGGCACGACGGAGCTGCTCACCGCCGAGGACGTGGACGCCACCCTCGATCGCGGAGGTGTCTCGCTCGTCTACGTCGATTCCGTGTGCGGCTGTGCCGCGAGCACGACGAGGCCGGGGCTCCACCTGCTCTCCCTGCAGGGGGGGATTCCCGATCACGTGGCCTGCCTGCTCGCGGGCGTCGACCACGACGCTCACGAGCACCTGCGCGAGCGCCTGCCGGACCTCTCGGGCTGCGCGCCCCAGGTGATCCTGCTCTGCGACGGAGTGACCAAGCGCGTCTGGCGCCGGAACGAGCTCGTCAAGATCGATCTCAACGCGTTCTCCAGGAGCGTGCTCGAGGCCATGGCCCGCGTGGACCGCCGGAAGAAGCCCCGCAAGACGAGGAGGGGACTCTCCCTCGTCCGCGGGTGGTGGCCGCACCGGTCGCGTCGGACTTCCTGAGGTCGCGCGCCGGCTCCCATCTGGTACGGTGCTCTCACCATGAGCACCACCGGAGTGATCGTTGGCCTTCTGACCCTCCTCCTGTTCCCGGGCGCGCGCGACGGGGCGACCGGCGCGGACGAGCGGCTCCGCGCGTGGGAGGATCACGTCGAGCTCGAGAGGATCTCTCCGTTCGCGTCGCTCGAGTGGCGGCTGATCGGCCCCCGCATGGCCGGGGGCCGCATCGAGTGCGTGGCGAGCCCCGCGGGCGAGGGCTCGACCTTCTACGTCGGAGCCGGCGCGGGCAACCTGTGGAAGACCACGAACCACGGGACCACCTGGACGCCGATCTTCGAGGAGCAGTCGACCTTCAGCATCGGCGACGTGGCGGTCGCGGCCCTGAACCCCGACGTCGTCTACGTCGGGACGGGAGAGGTGCTCATGGCGCGCAGCTCCTTCGCGGGGACCGGCGTGTTTCGGTCGGATGACGCGGGGACGACGTGGCGGCACGTGGGGCTCGCCGACTCGCACCACATCGGCCGCGTGCTGATCGATCCACGGGACGTCGCCGTCGTCTGGGTCGCGGCCATCGGGCACAACTTCTCACCGGGCGGCGAGTGCGGCCTGTACCGGACGCGGAACGGCGGGGAGACGTGGGAGCTCTCCCTCTCGGCGGGCGAAGGAGTCGGCGTGGTGGAAGTCGAGATGGATCCGTCGGATCCCGATCTTCTGTACGCCGCCGCCTGGCCGCGCAGCCGGAGGGCGTGGGGACACGAGGCCTACGGCGAAGCGAGCGGGCTCCACCGCACCACGGACGGCGGCGAGACCTGGCGGCGCCTCGACGGCGGCCTTCCCCGGGGAGACGACGTCGGACGCATCTCCGTGGCGGTGGCTCCCTCGAATCCTGCCGTCGTCTACGCCCTCGTCACCCGGCGCGGGCGCAAGGGCGAGCTCTGGCGCTCCGCCGATCGCGGGGAGCGCTGGAACAAGGTGAGCGAGCAGAAGCTCTCGGCCGGCTACGACTTCTGCATCGTCGAGGTCTCGCCCGACGACGAGAACGAGCTCTGGGTGCCCCTGCAGAAGCTGTGGCGCTCCACCGACGGAGGACGGACGTTCCAGGAGGTGAACGGAACCGTCGTCCACCTGCTCGACCACGAGGCCCGCGGACTGCACCTCGACACGCACTGCCTGTGGATCGATCCCTCGGATGCGGCTCACGTCGTCATCGGCAACGACGGCGGGCTGTACGCGTCCTGGGATCGGGGCGAGACGTGGCTGCACGTGAACAACCTGCCCATCGCCGAGCTCTACGCGGTCGACGTGGACATGGCCGAGCCGTACCTGGTCTACGGCGGCACGCAGGACAACGCGGCGGTCTACGGCCCGAGCGACTGCGTGCCCGCCGACGGCGAGCCGGATCCGTGGCGCAGCGTCTACCTCGATCCGTGGGGAGGCGGCGACTCGTTCTTCACGCCCGTCGATCCGCTCGATCCGGACGTGATCTTCTACGAGCACCAGTTCGGGGACCTGCGTCGCAAGAACATGCGCACGGGAGAGACGGCGTGGGCGATGCCCCACGACGAGGAGGGGAAGCCGCTCTACCGGCGCAACTGGATGACCCCGTTCCTGTTCTCGCTCCACGAGCCGAAGACGATGTACTACGGCGCGGAATGCGTACTGAAGTCGACGGACCGCGGCGACTCCTGGATCCCGATCAGCCCCGACCTGTCGACGATCCCGGGCCCCGAGCGGCAGGGCAACGTGCCCTTCGGAACGATCACCACCATCTCGGAGTCCCCGCTGCGAGCGGGAATGCTGTGGGTCGGCACCGATGACGGCAACGTCCACGTCACGGAGAACGAGGGGGGGACGTGGTGGCTCGAGGACGAGGGACTTCCCGAGAAGTGGGTCACCCGCGTCGTCGCCTCCCGCCACCGCGAGCGGACGGCCTACGTCTCGCTCTCCGGCTACGTCGAGGACGACTTCGCCGCGTACCTCTTCCGCACCGACGATCAGGGCGCGACGTGGACCTCGATCGTCGGCAACCTGCCCGCGGAGAGCGTGAACGTGATCCGCGAGGATCCCACCGACGAGCGCATCCTCTACGTGGGAACGGACCTCGGCGCGTACGTCTCGCTCGATCGCGGTGAGAGCTGGTGCTCGCTCTGCGCCACCCTGCCCACCACCCCCGTCCGCGACCTCGTCGTCCATCCCCGCGATTCCGAGCTCGTCATCGGAACCCACGGCCGCAGCGCCTGGGTGCTCGACGTCGAGACGATCCGGCGCGCGGCCGCGGATCGCGAGTAGCTCCCGGCGCACCTCGGTGCTAGGGTTCCCGCGCCGATCATGCAGTTCCTCGTCGTCGCCGGATGGATTGTGCTCGCCGCCGGAGCGTGTCTGACGCTCCTCTTCGTCGCGACGTTCGCCGTCGAGCGGGAGCGCCGGCCCGCCCTGGTGACCGCGGCGGTGACCCTTCCCCTGCTCGGGGCGACGACCGCGGCGCTGCTCCTCGACTATCCGGGCAAGGCCGCGGTCCTCGGCGTCCTCCTCGGTTTCGCGGCCGCGGGGCTGGGGCTGGTCCTCCTGCGATCCGCGCCGCCGCGTCTGGTCGTCGCCGGCGAGCGCGAACGCGTGGACGAGCGCGACGCGG
Organism: uncultured Planctomycetaceae bacterium; assembly: GCA_964428225.1. Lineage (GTDB taxonomy): Bacteria > Planctomycetota > UBA1135 > UBA1135 > JBFMCU01. The sequence goes on along the minus strand of CAYRXS010000042.1, from coordinate 865 downwards.
TGTTCCATCGCTTCTATCGCCTGCGGGAGGGGACGCCCGAGTTCGAGGCCTACTACGAGGAGCACCCGGAGAAGCGGGCTTTCGACGAGAAGGTCCGCGCCGCGCCGCCGCTCGCGGCGCCCGGCTCGAAGACCTGGGATCCGCTCACCTCTCCGTTCCAGGTCGCGTGCTTCGACCTGATCGAGGAGATCAGCCGCGAGCTCGAACGCGAGCCCCGACCCCTCGGCGGCGAGCGAGTGGTCGCGTCGCCCGGTGAGCTCGCCCTTCGCGTCAAGGGATTCGCGAGATACCTCGGCGCGACGTCGGTCGGTTGCACCCGGCTCGATCCCAAGTGGGTGTACTCGCACATCGGTCGCTCGCCCGGGGAGTGGGGATCTTCGATCGAGCTGAACCACGAGTACGCGATCGCGATCACCGTTCCGATGGCGAGCGAGATGGTGCGGCACTCTCCCGGTTCGCCGACCACCACGGAAACCGCTTACGAGTACCTCGAGGCGGGCAAGATCGCGATTACCGTCGCCCGCTACATCCGCCTCCTCGGCTACGAGGCGCGACCCCACGTGGACGGCAACTACCGCGTCATGTGCGTTCCCGTCGCGGTGGACGCGGGCCTGGGCGAGCTGGGCCGGCTCGGCCTGCTCATGACCCCCGAGCTCGGCCCGCGGGTTCGCATCTCGGTGGTCACCACGGACATGCCCCTCGCCCAGGACGATCCCGTGACGTTCGGTGTGCAGGACTTCTGCTCGTTCTGCAAGAAGTGCGCGGACGCCTGCCCGTCCCGCTCGATCGACGCCGGCGACGTGCGCCCGATCAACGGCGCGGTGAAGTGGCAGACCGAACGAGACACCTGCTACCGCTACTGGCG
>CAYRXS010000041.1:0-34413 GCA_964428225.1 uncultured Planctomycetaceae bacterium | reverse complement strand
CTGATGACGCTCTGCCTGGAGGTCTACTACCGCTACGGCCGGGTCCTGGGCGCTCGCTGACCGCGGCCCCCCGGGGCCTCCCGGGGGGCGGTGGGGAGGGGTCGCGCCGGGAAGGAAGAGCCACGCAGGGTGTCCTTTCGGTAAGATTCCTTCCCTTCGCGGCAGGCGAATGGAGGGATAGGCAGGGAGTAGGCGGTCGGAAGGTCCCTCGCGCCACCCCGGCTCGCTCGCCTCCGAGCCTCTCTCGCTCCCAGTCATGGCCCCGTCCGATTCCGATCGACCCCCTCCGGAGGAGGAACCGCTGCAGGAAACCACGCCCGAGGGCGGGCACATCTCCTTCGTGGAGCGCCTGCGCCGGCACTTCGGGCCCGACGTGGATCCCCGGATCACGCTCCGGGATTCCGAGGACGAGGAGGCCGACGAGATCGCTCCCACGCAGCGGGATCCGTCGAGCTCGAGCAGCACCTCACGCGGTCTCCTGAAGAAGCTCTCCGACCAGGTCTCCGCCGCGAGCGGGTACGTGGTGAAGAAGGAGATCGCGCGCGGCGGCATGGGCACCGTCTTCCGCGTGTGGGACGACGACCTGCGCCGCAGCCTCGCCATGAAGGTGATGCACGGCTCCGGGCACCTCGAGGGCGAGGAGAGCGCGTCGAGCGCGGACGAGGAGAAGATCGAGCGCTTCCTGGAGGAGGCGCAGATCACCGGGCAGCTCGACCACCCGGGGATCGTGCCCGTCCACGAGCTGGGGATCGATCGGCACGGCCGCTGCTACTTCACGATGCGCCTCGTGAAGGGGGTGGAGCTGAAGGAGGTGCTCGATCTCGCCCGGGAGGGCAAGAAGGACTGGACGATCACCCGCGCGCTGGGCGTGATCCTCAAGGTCTGCGAGGCGATGGCCTTCGCCCACAGCAAGGGGGTGATCCACCGCGACCTGAAGCCCTCGAACGTCATGGTGGGCCGCTTCGGCGAGACCTACGTCATGGACTGGGGGCTCGCCCGGGTGCTGGGCCGCGAGGGCCGAGTCCGGCGGACCAAGCGCGACGACGGTGAATCCTCGCTGAGCCTCGTGCGGACGGTGCGCCGGGACGAGTCCGAGGCGAACCCCGACTCGCCCCTCATCACCATGGACGGCGACGTCGTCGGGACGCCCGCCTACATGGCGCTCGAGCAGGCCCAGGGGAGGCTCAAGGAGCTCGGCCCCCGCTCCGACGTCTACTCCCTCGGGACGATCCTCTACTACCTGCTCACGGGGCGGGCTCCCTACCTCGAGCCCGGCGAGCGCGTCTCCCCGCACACGGTCCTCAACCGGGCCCTCGCCGGTTCGCCGATTCCCGCCTCGAAGCTGGCGAAGAACATGCCGAGCGAGCTCGTGGCCATCTGCGAGAAGGCGATGGCCCGCTACGCCGAGGACCGCTACTCGAGCATGATGCAGGTGAGGAACGACATCCAGGCGTTCCTCGAGAACCGGGTCGTGGGGGCCTACGAGGGCGGCTCGATGGCGGAGATGCGCAAGTGGATCGCCCGCAACCGCGGGCTCACCGGAGCGCTCGTCCTCCTCATCGTCCTCGGGCTCGGAAGCGTCATCACCTTCGCCGTCCAGCAGTCGATGCAGGTCGAGGACCTCAACGTCGAGAAGCAGCAGACGGCCGCCGCGCTCCGGGAAGCCGAGCGCAGCGCGGAGTTCGCGCAGCGGCAGAAGGATCGGGCGGACGAGAAGCGCGAGGAGGCCGATCACAACGCTCGCATCGCCAGCGAGAACGAGGAGCGAGCGCGCCTCTCCGGATACAAGGCCAACGTCCTCTCCGCCGACTTCAGCCTCCGGCTGAACGACGTCACCGAGGCCCGGCACCGCCTCGATGAGTGCAACGAGGACCTGCGAGGCTGGGAGTGGCGACACCTCGACGCCATGTGCAGCGCCCCGCTGCGGAGGGTGTTCTTCGGCGGACGGGCCGCGGTGGACGGCGTCGAGTTCGACACCTCCGGCAACGTCGGGGTCGCCCTGACGCGCGGCGGTCGGGTCCGCCTCTACGACTTCCAGAGCGGGGGATTCGCCCCGCCTCACGGCATCCGCTGGCAGCTGGACCTGACCAAGATCTCGGGCATCCTCCCGCTCACGATGGACGTCAGCCCCGATGCGACCCGCGTGCTCCTCGCGGGGCGCGACGGGGCGATCCGGCCGTTCGACCTGGCCGGGCCCGAGACCCGGCGGACGTCCATTCCGCCCTCGCACCAGACCACCCCGCAGGACGTGCGGGTGAGCGCCGTGCGATTCAGCCCGAACCAGAGGCTCATCGCGTCGGGGGCGGAGGACGGGGAGATCACGATCTGGGACGCCGATCCGCAGTCCTACGCCCGGTTGCAGAGCCTCTCGGGGCACTCGAGGACGGTGACCGGGCTCGCGTGGTCGCCCGACTCGCGGTTCCTGGCCTCCTCGTCCTCCGACGGGACGGCGCGGATCTGGGACGTCGAGGCGCGGGCGACGATCCATGTGCTCAAGGGACACTCCGGCGTCGTCCACGACGTCGCCTGGGACGAGGAGCGGGGACGCGTCGTCACCGCCGGGGCGGATCGGGCCGTCAACGTCTGGGACGTGGAGGACGGAACGCTCGTCCACAGCTACTCCGGCCACGCGGGCGCCGTGCTCGACGTGGCGCTGGATCCCACCTCGGACCGGATCGCCACCGCCTCCCTGGATCGCACGGTGCGCATCTGGGAGCCGGACGCCGAGAGCCCCATGGTGCTCGTGGGGCACGTGACGGAGGTGCGGTCCGTGGCCTTCTCTCCGGACGGAGGGCGGCTCATCTCCGGGGCGGAGAATGGGGAGATGCTGCTCTGGGACGCCCTGGGGGACCACTCCCGGACCGTCCTCGATGCCGACGGGGCGGAGGTCCGGGCGGTCGCCTTCCGTCCCGACGGAGCCCAGGTGGCGACGGTCGACGATCACGACGCGATCCTGCTCTGGGACGCGCTCACCGGGCTGCCCGTCCATCGGCTCGTCGGCCACGAGGACGCGGTCACGGCCCTCGCGTACTCGCCCGACGGCCGCCTCCTGCTCTCCGCGTCGCGCGACGAGACCGCGCGGCTGTGGGACGTGGAGACCGGCCTCACCACGACGGTCTTCCGCGGCCACGAGAAGTGGATCGAATCCGCCGTCTTCGCGCCCGACGGGTCGTTCGTGCTGACGGGGTCCGGAGATCGGACGCTGCGCATGTGGGACGTGGAGACGGGGAGGGAGCTCCGCGCCTTCGGCGGCCACAAGTATCCCGTCTACACCATCGCGATCTCCCCCGACGGGCGGCTCATCGCGAGCGGCGGGCTCAAGATCCTCGTGCGAACTCCGGAGGCGGACGACGCCCACCTGACCCTGGACGAGCGGCGGCGCCGCGTGCGCTCCCTGGCCTTCAGTCCGGACGGATCGTCGCTCGTCGCGGTGGGCAGCGACGAGTCGACGACCATCTGGGACACCGCGACCGGCGAGAATCCCGGGGTGCTCATGGATCACGACGGTCCGATGCGGGCCGTCGCCTTCTCGCCGGTGGGATCGCGCTTCGCGACGGCCTCGGACGACCGCACGATCCGGATTCGCGAGGCGAAGTCCGGAGACACGCTCCTGATCCTCCGCGGGCACACGGACGACGTCCTCTCCCTGGCGTTCAGCGCGGACGGGAGCCGCCTGCTCTCGGGCTCCGCGGATGGCACGGCGCGCATCTGGGAGACGGGCGGACGCGACGAGCGCCGCCTCCGCCGCCTCGAGGAGACGCGCTGGCGAGAAGAGGCGACCCCCCTGGTCGAGGCGCTCTTCGCGGAGCACCTCTTCCTGGAGGACGTCCTCGAGGCCCTTCGAGCCGAGCCGGATCTCGAGGCGGGGCTCCGGGACGCGGCCCTCACGATCGCCGCGCTCCGGGCTCCGGAGCTCATGAGCCGGCTCAGCGAGACCGTCACGCTCGCTCCGGGCCTCGACCCCGAGCTGTACGACCGGGCGCGTCGCCTGGCCGAGGACGTTCGCGTCCTCGCTCCCGGGAACGACCGGTACCTGCTCACCGCGGGCATGGCGGAGTACCGCACCGGCCACTACCCCGAGTCGAGGGCGATCCTCGAGGACGAGGACCTGGCCGAGAGCCTGCCGGACGCCTCCATGACGATCCCCATCCCGGGCACGAGCCGGGAGGCCGCCCGGCTGCTGTTCCTCGCGATGGCCTATGAGCGGACCGGGATGTCGACCGAGGCCGGACAGACCCTCGCCTTGGCGGAGCAGAGCGGCTACGCCCGTCCCGAGCACGCCGGCCTGCGGGCCCTGCTGACGGAGGCGAGAGAGGTCGTCGTCGGCGACTCCGACGCTCCCGGCGGTCCCTCCGGGGGCGGCTGATCCGCGTCGGGCCCGCGGCCCGTCGCTGGCTCACGGGCGACGCGCGATCGCGACGAGGGTCATGAAGTGAGGAGGCTGGGGATCGCGGGCGGCCCGGGAGACCCTGGCCTCGACGAAGCCCGCCTCCCGGAGGAGCTCCTCGAGCGAGGACTCCGTGAATCCCAGGATCGTGTGCTGCAGCTTCTCCCGGACCCACTCCTCGTTGTGCGCGAGGAGGTCGATGACCAGGATCCGCCCTCCGGGGACCAGGATGCGCCAGGCCTCGCGGAGACACTGGAGGGGAGACGTGGCGTGGTGGAGGGCCTGGCTGGCGACGACGACGTCGTGGCACTCGTCGGGCAAGGGGAGGTCCTCGATGTCGCCCTCCACCGGCTCGACGTTGTCGATCCCCTTCGCCTTCGCCCGGGCGGCGAGGTGGTTGAGCATCTCCGGGGAGATGTCGATCGCGGTGACGCTCTCCGCCACCTCCGCGAGCATCAGGGTCAGCATCCCGTCCCCGATCCCGAGGTCGGCGTAGCGGACGCGGGGAGCGAGCTGCAGGATCGCGCGCGTGAGCCCCTCCCAGGTGCGCCCGGGCAGGAGCTGATCGCCGAAGCTCGCGGCCACCCGATCGAAGTACGCCCGCGACGCCTCCCGCCTCCGGGCGCGCAGGGCCTCGAGCCCCGCGAGGTCCGCCTCGAACTCCGGGGTGCGCTCGTTCTCGCCGCGGATCCGCGCCCACAGCTCCGTCGTCGCCTCCGCGGCGATCGAGAAGTAGCTGCGGCGGCCGGCCCGTCGATCCGTGACCAGGCCCACCTCGCGCAGGAGGGCGAGGTGGGTGGAGATGCGGCTCTGGCCCATGTTGAGGATCTCCATGAGGTCGGTGCCGGAGAGCTCCTCCTCGTGCAGGAGGTTCAGGATCCTCAACCGGGTCTCGTCACCCAGGGCCTTCAGGAGCCGGGATGTGCCGTGGAGGTCGCCCACGCCCTCCAGGGTACGCGATCAGCGCGCGTTCAACACCTCCAGCCGGTGGAGGGACTCGGCCAGGGTGGCGACCCCCATGGACCGCCGCTCCACGTCCGTCGTGGAGGGATCCCAGGGGTGGAGGAACCACTGGCGGGTGAGGGGATCGAGGCCGTACTGGGTGCCGTACTTCTGGAGCAGGCCCTGTTCGATCAGCCGGCAGTCGATCACCTCCGCGGCGATGCGCAGGCCGCGATCGTCGCCGTCCTTCGCCGCGGAGAAGGCGAGCTCCTCGGCGAGCTCCAGGTCCTCGACGTCGCGGGAGGTCTTCAGGATCGAGGCGGCGTACAGCCGGTCGAGGGTGGTGACCGCCTCCCCGGCGGCCACGATTTCCCGCACGGCCTCGATCCGGGCGTCGTGCGCGCGGGCGAGCCGGGCGACGTCCGACCGGCGGGTGACGAGCTTCACCTCGTCCGCGCTCTCCGCGTACATGGTCGCCAGTCGCTCGGACGGCGGGGGAGTCGCGCAGGCGACGAAGGCGAGGAGGGCGACGGCGAGGAGGGGGACGGCGGGGCGCATGGGCCCGATTCTACGAAAGCCGGACCTGCAGCGCTCCGCCCTTCGACGTTACGCGCACGTCGACGACCCCGCGCTCCCGCCCCGGGGCTCCCCGCAGCCAGGCCTCCACGCGGCGGCGCAAAACGGGCTCGCCCCGCTCGTTGCCCATCCCGCGGCCGGTGATCACGAGGAGCTCGTCGTCCCCCCGGACCCGGGCGGTGTGCAGGGCCTGGGCGAGGCGCCGCAGGGCCTGGTCCGGGTAAAGACCGTGCAAGTCGACCGTGGGAGGGTAGTCGTCGTTCAAGGAAGGAGGGCTCGAGGTGGCGCCGGAGCCCTTTTTCGGCGATTCTGGGTCACGCCCCGGGCACCCGGCGTACCCTTTTCGTACCGCGCAGACGCCGTGGAAGCCACCCCGAACGCGGGGATGGCCGCGGCTTCTCGAACCTCCCAACGTCCCCATCCAATCGACCATGAAGAAGTTCCTCATCGTTCTGGCCCTCGTCGGCTTCGCCTTCTCCTGCAAGACCACCACCTGCGAATGCACGGACTCCTCCTGTGACGGCCAGTGCATGGAGATGATGGAGTGCGGCGACGACTGCTGCGGCTCCGACGAGTGCGACGGCTCCGGTTGCGCGAAGACCACCGAGTGCTCCGGCGAGGGCGGCACCTGCCCCGTCTCGGGCAAGTAGATCCCCTTCGCCTCGCGTCGCCGACGTTCCCGCCGCCCGGACGGGACCGGTACACCTCGACGCATCCGGGCGGAACGGGCTCCGGTCGCCGGCCGGGGCCCGTTTGCATTCTGTCGGGCCGGAGGGCTTGACATGGCGGACCGCGCGGCCCAAGAATCCCTCCGCGCCATGAGGTCGTTCCGACGAACCGTGGGGGTCCTCTCCCTGGGCTTCCTGCTCGTGAGCGTGCTCCTCCTGGGGCACGTGCACGGCGCGCTGCACGGCGCGCTGCATCCGGCGCCGGACTGCCAGGGCGGACACTGCAATGACCGCGAGGAGTCCCTGCCGCTGCTCGATCACGAGGCGGAGGGCTGCTCGCTTTGCTTCCTGTCGGTCAGCGAGGACGCGGTCCAGTCCGTCCGGCTGGGGGCTCCCTGGAACGATCGGACGGACGTTCTCTCCCCGGAATCCGCCCTTCTCTGCGGGAGGGGCGTGGGCGCGAAGGGGGCGCGGGGACCGCCCGCGTCCGGCACCCCCGGCAGGCTCTGCTGAGGGCTGCGCGTCGGTCCCGACCCGATACCCTTCCGCTGCATCGATCGAATCGCGCGGCCCGCCGTTCCCCCGGCGGGGAGCGGCTCCCCGGATCCCACCCCGTGAGATCCGTCGCCTCGTCCGAGGCGATCTCGCCGCACCCTTCGACCACCAGGATTCGAGATGCAAACGACCACGCTCCGGCGGATGCCAATCCGCCTCGCCCGCGCGTGCGCGGGCCTCACACTGCTGCTGTGGCCCTGGGCCACGGCCTCCGCGCAGGCGCCCCAGTTCGAGTCCCCGGGCATGTCCCGGTACTCCACGCTCGGCCAGACCACGCGCTTCACCAACGAGTTCAATCCCGCCATCGGCTTCGTCATCGAGGGATACGCCGACTACGTCGACCAGCACCGCGGGGGGAGTGGCGCCGACCTCACCTTCCGCCTCCTCGAGCTGAACGGCGCCGCCTGGGTCGATCCCTCGGCCTGGGCCTGGGCCGTGATCACCGGCAGCGAGGACGAGTCCATCACCGTGCACGAGGCCGCGGTGGTCTACGACGGCTTCGAGGGGAACTCCGAGATCCGGGCGGGCCACTTCTTCGTCGACTTCGGCAAGCAGATGCAGACCCACCTGCACGAGCTACGAACCCTCGAGCGACCGCTCGCGCTACGCCGGTACTTCGGAGACGCGCTCTCCGGCACCGGGATCCAGTACGACTACTGGTTCGGCGTCGGAGAGTCTCCCGTCCGCTTCTCCGTGGGCGCGTTCTCCTCGCTGGCCGGCCACCACCACGACGAGGACGAGCACGCGGACGGTCATCACGTCCATACCTACGTCCCCGCCCTCAAGGACGTCGACGAGTTCTCCGCCACCGCGCGCCTGACGGGCATGACGGACGTGGGAGAGCAAGGGATCGCGCAGGTGGGAGTCTCCGCGCGCCACGTGCCCGAGTTCGAGTTCCATTTCGAGCCCGATCCCTCCCTGAAGCGGAAGGGGATGTCCAACACCGTCCTCGGCCTCGACGGCACCTACGGATGGACGAGCGACACGGGCGTGCGGAGCTTCGTCGGGGGCTTCGAGTACCTCCTCTACGACGGGGACCTCGCCGCCCACCCCGACGACCACGACGACCCCACCCGCCTCCTCGTGCAGGACGACTCCGTGTGGGGCGGCTACGCCTACGCGGACTACGGGTGGAGCCAGTACGACTCCGCCGGCCTCCAGTACAGCGTCGCCGAGGAGCCGGAGAATCCCCGCTGGAGGACCAGCGAGCTCGACGCCTACTACACCCGCCATTTCACCGAGTACCGCCGCATCCGCCTGGGGGTCACCCTCGCGGATTCCGACGAGTCGGGCGACGACGTCAGAGTCTACTTGCAGTTCACCGGGATGTTCGGGTCCCATGCCCACGGCCTCAACTGGTAGTCATGAAGGTATCCATCAAGACCATCGCGCTCCTCGTTTTGCTACTCGGAGGAGCGCCCGCCGCGGAGGCCACCCCGGACGAGCTCGAGGTCGTCACCACGATCCCCGACCTGGCGGACATCGCCGAGCGGATCGGCGGCGACCGCGTGTCGGTCAGCTCGCTGGCCAAGGGCACGCAGAACATCCACTCGGTTCAGATCCGCCCCTCGCACCTCGTCAAGATGAACAAGGCCGACGTGTTCATCGAGATGGGGCTCTCCCTGGAGCACGCCTACGTTCCCGGCCTGCTCCAGGCCGCCCGCAACGAGAAGATCGATCCCGGCCAGCCCGGCTTCATCAACTGCTCGGAGGGCTGGAAGCCGGTCGAGGTTCCCGAGCAGATCAGCCGCCAGGAAGCCGCCGACCTGCACCCGATGGGGAATCCCCACTACAACCTGTCCCCGGACGGGGGCCGGCACATCGCGGATCGAATCCTCGAGGGCCTGAGCCGCGTGCAGCCCGCCTCCGAGGGGTACTTCCGCAAGCGTCACGCCGCCTACGTGAAGGAGCTCGACGAGGCGAAGAAGCGCTGGGCGAAGCTCGCGAAGAAGCTGAAGGGGGAGAAGGTGGTCATCTACCACAACTCCTTCACCTACTTCTCCCGCGCCGCGGAGCTCGACGTAGTGGACATGCTCGAGCCGAAGCCCGGCGTTCCGCCGACCCCGACGAGCCTCGCCAAGACCATCGCCAAGATCCGCGAGGAGAAGGTCACGCTGATCCTCACCGCGAAGTGGTCCAACAACAAGAACGTCCGCTTCGTCGCGGAGAAGACCGGCGCCCGCATCCTCGAGATCCCGATCATGGTGGGGGGGGTGAAGAGCGTGGACACCTGGATCGAGATGATGGACTTCCTCTACGAGCGGATCGCGGAGCACTACACCGAGGAGTGAGCCGATGGTCGAAGCGAGCGCTTCCCTGATCTCCCTGCGGAAGGCGGCCTTCGGCTACGGCGGTCGTCCCGTCCTCTCGGGCGTCGACCTCGAGGTGGCTCCCGGGGCCTTCGTCGGCATCGTGGGGCCGAACGGAGCCGGCAAGACAACCCTGATCCGGGGCGTGCTCGGTCTCCTCCCTCCCCTCGAGGGTGCGCTGGACCGGGCCACGCGAAAGCTCGGCTACGTCCCCCAGCGGGAGAGCCTCGACTCCATCTTCCCCCTGAACGTGGAGGAGGTGGTGCACACCGGGTGCTACGGCCGGCTCACCCGGGTGCTGCGCAGGCTGTCCCGCGAGGATCGCGAGCTCGCGAGGCGGAGCCTGGAGCGCGTGGGGCTCCTGGAGGAGCGGCGCTCGCGCTTCACCAGCCTCTCGGGGGGGCAGCGCCAGCGGGTCCTGATCGCGCGAGCCCTCGCCATGCGCCCCCGGGTGCTCATCCTCGACGAGCCGACGAGCGGGGTGGATCGTCCCACGCGCAAGCTGATCCTCGAGCTGCTCATGCGGCTCAACCGGGAGGAGGACCTCGCCATCCTGCTCGTCAGCCACCAGTTGGCGATGACCAAGGAGGCGGTGCGGCAGGTGCTCTGGGTGGCCGACGGTCGCGTGGTGGAGGGCACCGGCGAGGACGTGTTGAGCCCGGAGCAGCTCGACGAGCTGTTCGGCCGGAGCGAGGACGGAGACTGATCCGGGGGGCTCGATGGAGATCACCTGGCAAGAGATCTGGGAGCTGTTCCGGTGGGCGCTCCTCGCCGTGCTGGTAGCCGGAGCGGTCGCTCCCCTCGTGGGTTGCTTCCTCCTCGTCCGCCGCACCGGGTTCCACGGCATCACCCTGCCCCAGTTCGCCGCCGCGGGCGTGGCCTTCGGCTTCGCCGTCCTGCCGTGGTGGATCCACCGCATCGGGCTTGCGGGGATGGACTACGAGACGGCGGTCGAGAGCCCCCACGCGCTGAAGAACTACCTGCTCTCGTGGGCGGCCCTGTTCACCTTCGGCGGGCTCGCGGTGATGGTCCTGCTCAGCCGTCTCAAGGAGACGGAGTCCGCCCGCGTGGCGGCCGGCTTCGCGATCGCGAGCGCGGTCACCATCCTGTTCGCTCTCGCTTCGCCCACCGGGGCGGAGTACATCGACGTCGTCCTGCAGGGTCGGCCCGAGGTCATCGGCTGGCACGAGTTCGACGTGATCCTGGGCGCCTACGTGCTGGTGGCCGCAGCCTTCGCGCTGCTCCACCGGGACTTCCTCCTGGTCAGCTTCGACCGCGAGACGGCCCGCGTGCTCAACAAGCGGGTCGCCCTGCTCGAGGGCGTGCTGATGCTGCTCGTCGGGGTGACCGTCCTTGTGGGAACCCTCACCGTCGGTACGATCATGACCTTCGGACTGCTCGTGCTGCCTCCGCTGGCGGCGCGGGGGTTCGCCAGGTCCATGGTCTCCTTCTACCTCATCGCCTCGCTCTTCGGCGTCCTGGCCGCGGCCGGCGGCTTCCACATGTCGCTCCGCTTCGACTGGCCGCTCGGCCCGCCGATCGTGGTGGTCGCCGCGGCGGGACTGATCCCCGGCTGGATCCGAGAGAGGATGCGTGGGTAAGGCGCGAGGCAAGAAGGCGGCGCGGCGAGGATTCCGGCCCATCGGAGACGACGAGGTCGCGCGCCTCACGATCCACGGCGCCGCGGGAGGGGTCACCGGGTCGTGCTTCCTCGTGGAGACCGCCTCGGCGCGGGTTCTCGTGGAGTGCGGCATGTTCCAGGGCCGGCGCACTGAGGTGGCGCGCAACCGCCGTCCCTTCCCCTTCGATCCCCGCGGGCTCGACGCGGTGGTTCTGACCCACGCTCACATCGACCACACGGGTCTCACCCCGAAGCTCGTGAAGGGTGGCTTCGAGGCCGCGGTGCACGCCACGCGCCCCACCTGCGACCTGCTGCGGATCCTCTGGCCGGACTCCGCCCACATCCAGGAGCAGGACGCGAAGCGCGATGCCCGCCGTGCCAAGCGCCGGGGGGGACGGATTCCCGAGCCCCTGTACACCGGAGAGGACGCCGAGCGCGCGCTCGGCCACCTGACTCCCGGTCCGTGGCGCGAGGAGATCGAGATCGCGGAGGACGTGCGGATCCGCTTCCGTCGCGCCGGACACATCCTGGGCTCCGCCTCCGTCGAGCTCTGGGTCCGTCGCGGAACCGTGGAGCGCAAAATCGTGTTCTCGGGCGACCTCGGACGGCGGACCGAGCCCGTCCTGCTCGATCCCGATCCCCCCGAGGAGGCGGACCTCCTGCTGCTCGAGTCGACCTACGGCGACCGCGACCACCGGGGGATGGAGGACTCCATCGACGAGCTCCGCCGGGTCGTGGTCGAGGCCGCGCGCGAGCGGGAGAACGTCATCATCCCCGTCTTCGCCGTGGGCCGGGCCCAGGAGGTGCTGTACTACCTGAGTCGTTTCGAGCGGGAGAACGGGGTCGAGCTCCCCCAGGTCTTCCTCGACAGCCCGATGGCGATCCACGTCACCGAGCTCTACGGGCGCCACACCGACCGCTTCGACGACCCCATCCGCGAGGCCCTGCGCAACGGCGAGGACCCGCTCGAGCCCCGGAACCTCGCCTTCTGCCGCACCCCCGAGTCCTCGAAGTCGCTCAACGACCGCCGGGGGATCGTGATCCTCTCCGCGAGCGGGATGTGCAACGCGGGGCGGATCGTGCACCACCTCAAGCACGGGCTGTGGAGGACGGGCACCCACGTCGTCTTCGTGGGCTTCCAGGCCGAGGGCACGACGGGGCGCGCTCTGGTCAACGGAGCCCGGAAGGTGCGCGTGCTCGGGGAGGAGATCGCGGTTCGCGCCGAGATCCACACCGTCGGCGGCTTCTCCGCCCACGCCGGCCAGAGCCAGCTCCTGCGCTGGTCGAAGAGCCTCCGCCACGCCGGCGCCCACGTCGTCCTGGTCCACGGCGAGCCGGACAAGCGCGAAGCCCTCGCCGCCCGCCTCGCGAAGGGGACGTGCCGGGCGATCCACCTGCCCGAGCACGGCGAGACCGCCTCCCTGCGCCTCCGCGGCGAGCCGGTCGTCTGGGGGAACGCCCGCTAGGGATCCGGCGGCCGGTCCGGCGCCTGGAGCTCGAGCAGCTCCACGGAGACGTACAGCGTGGCGGCCGGGGGGACGAGCGGCTCCATGCCCTCCTCGCCGTAGCCGAGGAGGGGGGGGATGACCATCCGGCGGCGCCCGAAGCACCGCATGCCCAGGATGCCGAGGTCGAGCCCTTCGGGGACCTGCGCCGCGCCGAGGACGAACGAGACGGGCCGGGCTCGCTCCAGGCTCGAATCCACGACCACGCCGTCTCCCAGCCGCATTTCGTAGTGGATCGAGACCGTGTCCCCCGCCGCGGCGGGAACGCCCTCCTCCGGTACGACCAGGTCCTGGATCACCAGACCGTTCTCCAGGATCACGGCGTCGTACTCGGGCGGGCTTACCCGGAACAGACAGCAGGAGGAGAGGGGGGAGAGGGCCAGGAGCAGCGCGGCGAGTCGAGGCAGGGCGTTCATTCGATCCTCATCACGTCGACCAGGTACACGAGGTCCGCGTCCGGGGGAATCCGTCCGCAGCCCTCGGCACCGTACGCGAGCGAGGCGGGCACGTCGAGACGGTGCTTCGATCCTCCTCGGGCGCCGACGAGGCCGCGCTCCAGCCCGGGGATGAGCTCGCCCGCCCCCAGGGTGAAGGTGAAGGGGATGCCGGTGACATAGGTCGAGTCCACCTCCTGCTCTCCCTCGGCGAGGTGGGTGACGTAGTGGATGCAGAGGCGATCGCCGTTCACGGCCCGGCGGCCCTCGCCGGGCTCGAGGCATCGGGCGACGAGCCCGCCCGGCAGCTCGACCGGCGAGGGATCGTGGACGATGGGCTCCTCGACGGGGAACCGGAAGTCGAGAGGGGCCTCCTCGATCACCTCGGGGGTGGGCTCCGCCTCCTCCGCGCAGGCGACGAGGGTCGCGAGCGCGAGCGACGCGGCGCGGAGCCCCGCCTCGCGCATCACGCGAGCACCGAGGCGATGCACGCCACGGTGACGATGTCCTCGGCCTTGCATCCGCGCGAGAGGTCCAGGTACGGGCTCGCCAGGCCCTGCACCACGGGCCCGAGGGCGGTCGCCCCGGCCAGCCGCTCCGTCAGCTTGTAGGCGATGTTGCCCGAGTTCAGGTCCGGGAAGATGAGGACGTTGGCTCGCCCCGCCAGGGGAGAGCGGGGAGCCTTCTTCTCGGCGATCATGGGGACGATGGCCGCGTCCACCTGCAGCTCGCCGTCCATGGTCAGGGACGGGGCGCGCTCGGCGAGGAGCTCGGTGGCGGTCCGCACCTTCTTCACCATCGGGTGAACGGCGGAGCCCTTCGTGGAGAAGGAGAGCATCGCCACGCGCGGCGTGTCGCCCACGAGCCGGCGGTGGCTCTCCGCGGTCGAGACGGCGATGTCCACGAGGTGCTTGGCCTCGGGCTCGGGCACCACCGCGCAGTCCCCGTAGGTGAACGTGCGATCCGGGAGGATCATCAGGAAGCAGGAGGAGACCGTCTTGATGCCGGGGGCCGTGCCGATGGTCCAGATCGCCGATCGGATGACGTCGGCGGTGGGGGAGTCGCTGCCCGCCACCGCGGCGTCGCAGTCGCCCGAGCGCACCATCATCCCCGCGTAGATCAGCGGATCGAGGATCGTCTCGTGCGAACCCTCCTCGGTCATTCCCCGGCGGTTCCGCCGCTCGAAGAGGTCCTGGCGGTACTTCTCCGTGCGCGGATCCGAGGCGGGACGCACCACCTCGATCCCCGCGGGGGGATCGGACATCCCCTCGTTCTCGACGAGGACCGGGGTGCACAGGCCCTCCGAGGCGAGGGCGGCCGCGGCCTGCATGACGCGCGGGTCGCGCGACTCGGGGAGAACGACGCGCTTGCCCAACCGGCGGGACTTTTCGCGCAGCTCGAGAATGACGTCCATCGATGACACCTGGGGATTCGTGGGGCGGTTCCGGAGAAGGGAGCGGAATAGTCTAAGACCGCGCCCGCTGGGGACAACCCCGGGTGGCGCGGCCCGCGCGTACTTCCCGGTTGCCGCGATCAGTGCCGGTCCACGTGGCCCAGCCCGGTGCTGAATTCCCCCTTCTCGTAGGAGGTGTTGTCGCAGTCGATGTCCCCCAGCCCGGTGCTCGCCTCGACGTGGTGGAAGGCGCAGGCATCGACGTCCACGTCCCCCAGGCCCGTCGAGAGCTCGACGTGCTTCGCGGAGACCTCGTCGAGCTCCACGTCCCCCAGCCCCGTGCTGATCTCCAGGTGGGCGCAGGTCGTGTTCCCCAGGGAGACGTCCCCGCACCCCGAGGACAGGACGACCCTCTCGGGCTCGCCCCCGCAGCAGAGCTCCACGTCGCCGCACCCGGTGCTCAGGGCGACGTCGGACTGCATGGGAACCCCCTCGGCGAGGACGTCCCCGCAGCCGGTGGTGGCGACGACGGACGGGAGCGGGCAGTTCGTGTAGACGGTCACGTCACCGATGGCGGTCTGGAGGTCGTTTCGGGACTCCGACCTGAGGACGCCGTCCTCGAACCTCGCGTAGGCGTCGCCCGGCGTCCGCTCGTGCAGGGTCACGATAATCCGGTTCTCGCCGTCGGTGGGCTCGAGGCGGATGTCGCCGCAGTGGCTCTCCACCCGGAGCCCCTCCGCGCTCCAGTGGCCGACGAGAATCGTCTCCTGGTGCTTCTCGTTCAGCCGGACCCCGTTGACGCGCAGGGTCCCGTCTCCGCCGTTGCCGAGAGAGATCACGCAACTGGCGAGCGGGAGGGTAAGAACGGCGAGGGCGGCGAATCGGAACATGGCGGAGGACCTCGGGCCTGAGTGGGCTTCGGCGGAACCCCCGCTGGTACGCGCCGGGGAGGGGGGCGTTTCCGGTTTTCGTCAAGGGCGTGTATCGTGAGCGCGCGATGGCCTCCCTGGTTCTCGTCACGGGCTTCGGGCCCTTCCCCGAGGTCCCCCGCAACTGCAGCGGGCCGTTGGCGCTCGCGCTCCAGGACCGGCCTCCCCCGGGGATCGAGGTGGTCGCGAGGGTGCTCCCCGCGAGCTTCCGGCGGGCGCCGGAGGCCTACGACGAGCTCCTGGAGACGCTGGGGGGCCGGCGCCCCTGCCTGCTGCTCGCCCTCGGGGTCCACCGGAAGGCGGGCTTCCGGCTGGAGCGGCGGGCCCGGCGCGGGCTCACGGGGACGAAGAGGCTCGACGTGGACGGGACGGTCGCCCGGGAGGTGAGCGAGGAGGGCCCGCCCCTCGACACCCCCCTCGACCTCGAGGGCGTGGCGAGGACGATGGCGCGGTCGGAGTCCGCCGAGACGTTCTCGGTCTCGGACGACGCGGGGGACTACGTCTGCGAGCGGACCTACCGCCACGCCCTGGAGCGGGCCGGCGACCTCGGGATCCCCGGCATGTTCGTGCACGTACCGAAGGAGCGCTTCACCCCGCTGCCCCGTCAGCGGGAGGTCCTCGCCCGGCTCGTGAGCGTCGTGCTGGACTGACCCGGGATCAGCCCTCGGCGGTCGCCTGCTCCTCGATCGTCCCGGACAGCTCCACCGAGATCTCGGCCTCCACCTCGCCGCTGATCGCGATCTCGAGGGCGATCGTCATGTCGCCGGTCATCTCGAAGGACTGGAAGACGCCCGCCTCGAGGTTCCACATCAGGGTGCCGGTCGCCTCGAGGTCCAGGTCGACGTCCGCGACCTCGATCAGGAGCTCGGGCACCTCCCCAGTCTGCTCGGCCATGATGTCGAAGATCGCGGCCAGGATCTCGGAGAAGTCCACGTTCGAGGCGATCTCGATCTCGATCTCGATCTCGGCGATCGCGACGCCGTCCACCTCGCTCTGGCCGGCGAATTCACACTCGCACTTCCCGGTGAGCAGATCGTCGAGCACCGAGGAGAAGTCGTCCTCGAAGAGGGCCTCGAACATCTCGACGTCGACGTCGACATTCTCCTCCGGGCGCAGCTTCAGGTCGCCCCCCGGGAGCATCAACGTCGCGATCTGGTCGAGCTCGATCTTCCACGTGTCGCCCTCGGAGACGTCCTCCCCGGGAAGGAAAGCGCGCAGGTCCATGTCCTCCGCGAGGTTCTCCAGGAGCTTCTTGTCCCCCTCTCCCTCCTCGTCTCCCGCGAACGCGACGTCGTACTCGCCGTTCTCCTCGTTCCAGGTGAAGACGACGGACTCCCCTTCGATCTCGCTCGTGCTCGGCATGTCCGTCGATTCGTCGCCCATCTCGTGGAAGACCTCGAAAGACACCGCGGAGGAGATCTCGTCGTAGGTCCGCTCCAGCTTCACCGGGCGGCCGTTCGCGATCACGCCGTAGACGTCGGTGACTTCCACCGTCTGCTCGTTGCGGAAGGCGATCTCGAACATCCCGATCTCGCCGCTCACGTCGGATCCGTTCACGATGAGGCTGAGCTCGTCGAGGGTGAGCTCCGACACCGTCTCGAAGGACTTCGTGACGGTCGCTCCCTCCTCGGGCGCGAACCGCGGACCTCCGAGGGGCGCGGCGAAGGCCAGGAGGATCGGAAGGACGAGGGCTCCCGGTAGGAGTCGTGCGCCAGGGCCGGTGAGCATCTTCATGAGTACCGTGGGGTGACGGAAAGCGGGGGACCGGAAGGGGAGGGGCGACGCGGGGCGTGAATCGTACCGCAGGTCACGGGAGAATCTCCACGACGAGGTCCTCGATGCGGAGCTCGGCGTCCTTGACCAGGATGCCGACGTGAGAGGGGGTGGAGGGCGCCTCGGGCAGAATGAAGCTCAGGGGGGCGCGGGCGGGGTTCTCGGGGAAGCGCACCGTCAGGAGACCGCCCTCCCCGACGTGCACCGCGAGCCGGAGCTCTTCCTCGAGCGCGAGGGGTGGCTCGAGCTCGACGGACTCGATCGTCTTCACCGTCGGGGCACCGGTCGCGTCCAGGTCGGCCCGCTTGACGACGAGGCGGCCCTTCGAGCCGATGCCCACGGCGTACCAGTCCCGCTCCGGCGCGCCCACGACGACGATGCCGTGGAAGCTGGAGCGGTAGATCTCGCCGAGACGGACGAGGTGGCCGCGGACCTCGTACTCGCCCTCGAGGGGCAGGTCCACGCAGATGCGTCCCGCCACCCGGGCCGGTATGCCGAGCGAGACCCGCCCGGGCTCGGCGGTGAAGTAGGTCTCGACGGAGGTGAAGATCGTCTCCCACGTCTCCCCCTCGACGCGGACGATCCGGCTGGGCACCAGGCCCGCGGCGACCGCGAGCTCGCGGAGACGGGCGGCGCGGTCGAGCAGCTCCTCCGCGTCCTCGAAGAACGCGCCCGCGGTCCGGGCGAAGTCGAAACTTCGCAGGAGCATCGGCTCCTCCCGCCGGTCGTACTCCTCGGCGAGCGACCTCGCGCGCCGGAGCAGGTTCGCGGACCGGAGCCGGAGCTGACGCAGCGGAGCGTTGCGTCGGTCCAGCCTCGCCATCCGCTCCGCGAGCGCCTCGCGCGCCTCCGGCTCGAGGTCGAGCTGCTCCCGCTCGGCCAGCTCGAGGGCGAGCTCGATCATGGCGGCGGCGGTTCCCTTGCGCCCGAGTCTCTCCAGCACGTCCGCCTGGACCAGGACGAGCTCGCCGTCCGGCTTCCCGGGGTCGTCGATCTCCGTGCGCACGTACTCGACCTGGCGAAGGCCGCGGAGCAGGAACTCCTCCTCGGAGACGGGCGCCCTCCGGTCCCCGGCCGCGCGATCCGCCGCGCGAAGGTAGCCGGCGAGCGCGTCGAGGCGGTGCTCCCGCCGGTCCCGACCCGAGTGCAGGGGGAAGACCTCGTCGAGGATCCAGCGCTGCCAGCTCCGCGCGAAGGCGTCGAAGTCCTCGAATCCCCCCGGGTTGTCCTTCGCCAGGAAGACCTCCTCGAACAGCTCCATCGGCGAGCCGCCGCGCTTCGTGATCGTCTCGAGGTAGCGGCGGTAGTAGGGCCGCCAGACGTACTCGAGGGTCGTCGGATCCTCGTACTGCTGGAGGTAGTAGACGAGCCCCCACCCGTAGGGGTAGTACTCGCCCTCGTAGGAGCCCGCGCCCGAGTACGCGATCACCTGGCGGGGGGTGGGGCCCGAGCCCCCTCGGAGCATCGCGGCCAGGCTGAAGAGGCGTCCCGGCGCGGCGTCGGGCCACAGCACGCGCCGGTCGGCCATCGCGGTGGCGCCCTCGAAGAAGCAGGCCGTGCCCTCGTTGAGCCACGAGGGAGAAGAGCCGCCCCGCGAGCTCAGCATGGTCATGAACTGGTGGCTCGCCTCGTGGAAGAGCGTCTCCAGCATGGGATCGAGCGATCCGCTCGTGGTGCGCGTGTCGTAGCAGACGACCTTCCACTCCGCGCTCGACCACCACCCGCCCACCGAGCGACCGGGATCGCCCCAGTGCTCCATCATCGCCTCGTGGGTCGGGTGGATGCGGATCGTGGCCTTCCGCTTCTTGGCCCGGTCGAGGTCCCCGTCGAAGTACACCTGCACGTAGTAGCGGAAAACGTCGTCCATCGTCGCCGCCACGAGCTCGATCACCTCCCGCTCGAGGTTGCCCTCGATCCGATAGAAGAGGCTCTCGTGCTCGACGAGGGGGTGCTGGCCGGGACGCGTCTCCGAGGACCCCGCGTCGTCCAGGCGCACTTCCTCGAAGGCGGCGCGGGCTCGCTCGCGCAGGGCCTCGAGCTCGGCCCGTCGATCCCCGGGGGCGATGGGGAGGAGGCGCCCGAGGAGATCCAGGGCCCGCTCCTCGTGCCCCTCGTCGAGCATCTTCTCCGCGACCTCGGACAGGCTCGAGACCGTCTTGTCGAACAGCGAGTCCCGCTTCCTCGCCAGCGGATCCGCCCGGTGGAGCCGTCGGCGGAGGGCGACGTACTCCGGGGAGTCCCACCGCCCGTCCTCCTCGAGCAGCCACATCGCCCGCGCGAGCTGGTCGGCGGCCTCGTCGCGGCGTTCCAGGGCGGCCAGGGCCTGCGCGTGGAGGTCGTGGACCTCGATCCGACCGGGATTGGCCTGCAGCCACGCGCGCAGCACACGGGCCGCCTCCTCGTAGCGCTCCGCCTCCACCAGGGAACGGGCCTCGGGGAGGGGATCCCCGTCGGTCCGCGCGTCGACGACCGGGAGCGGCGCGAGCGCGGCGAGGAGCACGGGAGCCGCGCGCCGGAAGAGGAAGCGGGTCGCCCCCCGGATGGAGGTGCGACCCGATCGCCAAGAGCTCGTCGGGAGGATCGCGGCGGGAATCACCCCTCGCTACCCGTCGTCACCTCGATCGTCATGGAGCCGACCATGTTCATCGACATCTCGATCAGCCATTCCTCGCCCATGGCCGACATGTTCATCATCGTGTCGGTGAGCTGGGTGACGTCGCCGGAGACCTCCAGCGAATGGACCAGGCCGGCCTCGATGTTCCAGAGGAGCTCCCCCTCGCCCTCGAACTGGAACTCCGAGTCGAACGCCTCGACCGTCATGCCCATGTCCTCCCCGCCGCCGAGGTCGGCGTCCTCCATGAGGCCCTTCATCAGCTCGGTGAGGTCCTTCGCGGAGCTGACCTTGAAGGTCAGCTTGACGGCGGCGACCTTGACGCCGTCCTCGTCGCGCGTGCCCAGGTACTCGGCCTCGACCTTGCCCTCCATGTCCCCCAGGAACTGGTCCGCCGTGGGCCGGGGCCCCGAGCCGCCGATGCCCGGGACGTCCTCCAGGTTCTCCGGGACGAGCTTGAGCGCTCCCCCGGGAGCGAGGAGGTGCCGGATCGCCTCGGGATCGATCTCCCAGGTGTCCTCCTTGGAGACCTCGGAGGGGGGCAGGAAGAGGCGGAGGTCCATGTCCTCGACCAGACCCTCGAGGAGCGCCTCGTCGCCGCCGGAGTCCTCTTCGAACTCCGTGTCGAACTCTCCCGATTCCTCGTTCCAGGCGAAGACGACGGTGAGGCCCTCGAGCTCGCTGGACGAGGTCAGGTCCATGTCCGTCTCGCCGAGCATCGCGTTCGACATCGTCTGGCTCGTCGTGGACTCCAGCTCGTCGTAGCGACGGGTCAGGGTCACGGGGCGGTCGCCCTCGATGCCGCCGTACTCGTCGACGACCGTGATGTTCTGCTCGGTGGTGAGGGAGAGCTCCATCCCGATCATGCTCGGATCGATCTCCTCGCCGTTCCGGGAGACCGCCATCTCGTCGAGGGTGAGCTCGGTCGTGTTGGAGAAGCTCTTCGTGACCGTCGCGCCCTTCCCGGGGTGGAAGCCCAGCTCGTCCGCGCGGGACGAGAATGCGAGCAGGGTGGGGACGATCAGCGCGGGTAGAAGGATGCTGCGTTTCTGTTCCATGGTCTTGGCCGGCGCGTCACACCGGAGGCCCGAAGCGGGTTGTTGCGGGGGATTGGGGATCCGGGACGGCACCTTTACGGGGCCGTCAGGGGAAGATTCCGGTGGATCGGCCCGGAATCCCGGGGATCGGGCCGGGCATTGTAGGACCTGATCCCCCGGGGTGCGCCGGGTTCCGCGACACGTCGCGAAGCAGGGGGGCGGGCTCATACGGAGCTCGTACGAGCATCCTCCGGCTCGGACACGCTTCCGCCACAGGTCCCCGTCTCCTCTGGGCATCCGCCCTCCGAGATCGCAGAATCGGACGCCCGAATCCCCGGTTCCCGAGACCCCTTCCGGACTCCCCGGCCATGAAGATCGAGATCGAGTACTGCCAGCAGTGAAACTACGAGCCTCAGGCGACCGGTCTGGCCGCCGAGATCCGCAAAGCCCTGCCCAACGTCGACCTCGACGTGAAGCTGATCCCCTCGGGTGGGGGGGCCTTCGAGGTGACGGTGGACGGGAAGAAGGTCTTCTCCAAGCTCGAGCTGGGGCGGTTCCCCGCCTACCAGGAGATCGCGCTGCTGCTGTCCTGACGGCCGGCGCGCGAGCCCGATCCCGGGATGGAGCCCTCTCCCCCGCATCCCGTCCGTGAGGAGCCGCCGGGCTGGCTCTGGCTCTGGCTCCCCCTGGGCCTGGGCCTGCTTCCCTTCCTGGTGCAAGCCTGGGATCGCCAGGTCTTCGACCGCTGGATCCGCGGGGAGACGGGGATCATGGAGAGCGCCACCGCCCTCTTCCTGCTCGCGGCGGTCGTCGTCGGGATCCTCGCCCTCCGCCGGGCGTCCGTCCTGCCCGCGAGGTGGCTGGGGGGCTGGATCCTGCTCCTGGTCCTCGGCTGCCTGTACTTCCTGGGCGAGGAGACGAGCTGGGGGCAGCACTACTTCGGCTGGGCCACCCCGGAGGGGATGGCAGAGCTCAACGAGCAGGGCGAGACGAACCTGCACAACATCGGGGGCTGGACCGAGGGGCTGCTCGACCAGGGCCCTCGCGGTCTGCTCACGCTCGGCGCCCTGGTCGGGGGAGTGATCGCGCCTCTGGTCCTGCTCCGGCGTCGGCGCGCGTGGGATCCGCGGGAGCGGATCGCGGCCTGGATCTGGCCCACGCTCGTCTGCCTGCCCGCCTCCGTCCTCGCCCTGGTCTCGAGCCTCCCCCGGAAGATCGCGAGGCTCGCCGGCGGCGAGGTGCCCGCCTTCCTCGACGTGCGGGGCGGGGAGAACAAGGAGTGCTTCCTCGCCCTGTTCCTCCTGCTCTACCTCCTCTCGCTCCTCTTGCGGATGCGGGCCGTGGCGCGCGAGGCCGAGGAAGCGGGGGAGTCGGGGTGACGGTACGCCCCGCGCGTCCGGAGCGCCACGTCCTCCGCCTGGCGGGGGCCGACCTCCGCCGGCTCGTCCACTGGTCGCTCGAGGCTCGCCCCACGGAGGCCTGCGGGCTGCTTCTCGGAATCGAGAGCGACGTGGAGACCGAGGTGCGGCGGGTCCTCCACGCCCGCAACGTCGCCTCCGCTCCGGATCGGTTCGAGGTCGATCCCGGCGACGTGGTGCGCGCCGACCGGACCGCGCGAGACGGGGGGATGCGGATCGTCGGGGTGTGGCACTCCCACCCGGACCGCCCCGCGCGCCCGTCGCGGGCCGACCGCGACGGGGCGTGGAGCGGAGTCTCCCAGCTCGTCCTCTCCGTGGACGGGAAGGGACTCGTCGAGGCGAGGAGCTACCGCGCTATCCGCCGTTCGTCTCCGAGTGGTCGTGGATCACGGGCTCCGTCGTCATGAGCTCCTCGGGGGGAGCCTCCAGGGTCGCCTCCATCATGCGCTCCTCGGCGACCATGCGCGGCAGGTACATGACGGGCACGAGGATTCCCCCCCCGACCCCCAGCAGGACCAGCTTGCCGAGCGAGCTGCCGAGGAACCCGGTCACCCCCGCGACGAAGGAGCCGTCGCCCATCCCCACGCTCACGAGGTCCTCGCCCTCGATGCGGGTGAGGATCACGGAGGCGCAGGCCCCCTCCATCAGCTCGTGGTAGGGGGGGAGGATCATCCCGGGCTCCCGCTCGGAGCTCTCGGGAGAGCGCACCCCGTTGGCCAGGGCCGAGAAGAGCAGGCCGGCGAGCCCGTAGCCGTCGGCCATGGCCCCCACGGTGTCCGTGTAGTTGAGCGAGGTCAGGTCGTCGAGCGAGCCGATCGCGGCCTCGCGGAACCGGCGGGCGCCCAGGAGCCCCTTGCCGCCCTCGTTCGCGTGATCCAGGCCGGCCACGAGGGCCTGCGGCGTGGCCGCGGCGAAGAGCCAGTCCTCGGTGAGGGCGAAGGAGAGCTCGAACGGGACCGGAAGGCCGGGGAAGACCAGGCTGTGGCAGACGGTCTCCCCGTGGTTCCAGTCGCGGATCTCGACGTAGCCGTCCGCCTCCTCGGCCGCGAGGTCGTTCAGCATCCCCTGCAGGGTGTCGATCGTCTCGCCGAGCCTCGCCGAATCGACCACCGACATGAAGAGCACCGCGGAGGCGATGCCGCCGCCTCCCGTCGTCTCGGACATGTAGAAGCCGCTCGTCGTGCCCAGCGTGTTGATCAGGTCTTTCTCCAGATCGATGCCGACGTAGCTCCTCACGAGCCCCAGGAGATCGACGTCCTCCTCGGGCGCCATCGTCTCCAGGGTCCAGAGGAGCGAGGAGAGGTCGGCCTTCGAGACCGCGGCCCAGGTCGCGTCCTCGGGGACCATGGAGATCTCCTCGGCGAGCAGGGGGTCACGCACCAGGGAGTGCGTCTTCTCCGCCATGCTCACCCAGTTCGCGTACCGGGCGGTGAACCATGTGCGATCCTCGACGCGCGCCGTGGCGGCGGTGATCTGCATGGGATGGTCGCCGAGGAGCCCGAACATCGTGAGCTGCTTCTTGACCATCTGCGCCTCGGGATCCCCCTGATCGAGGAGGGTCTCGAGGATCGGGGCGAACCGGCCCATGTCGAGCTTGAACGCGAACGTGGGCTCGGCGCCGCGGGGCAGATCGAGGGAGCCCAGCCCCAGCTCGCCGAGATCGGGCTCGCCCCAGGTAGCGAGGAACCGGGATCCGTCCTCCGCGGGCACGCCGAAGTAGGCGTTGCCGGCCGGCGTGGGCAGCAGTCGCATCCCCGCGAAGCCCTCCGCGGGCGCGGTCTCGACGGGGAGCCTCATCCCGAGCAGCTTGGAGAAGCGCGAGGAGATCGAGCCGACCTCCGCCTCGGTGCCGTGGACCGTGAGCTGGGCGGTGAACTGGGGACCCTGGGACCAGTCAGCGTCCTCGATCGGATCGAGCTGCAGGCTCAGGGGCGCGGAGAAGGTGTCGGCGAGCAGCTCGAAGGCCCAGAGGGGCACGTCGGGCTCCTCCCCGAGCTCCTCGGGCAGCTCGAGCAGGCGATCGTCCGCCATGGAGAGAGCCCGGCGCAGGCCCGCGTCCCGGGGGTCGGCCAGGAGGGCGTCCAGCCCGGCGCAGTACACCACCAGGGCGGCGTCGTTCGTCATCGGCTCCTCGCCGCGGGGCAGGTCCGAACCGGTGGAGAGGGCGCCGCAGGCGGCGAGGGGGGCGGCGAGCAGGGCGAGAGGCAGGAACGGCTTCATGGGATCGTGCTCCGGGGCTGGGGGTGATCGGGGCGTGTGGGGGGGGGCGAGCGGAATCCTCGGGGCTCCTCCCGATCCGCAGGCTACCGCCCGAAGGGGGATGGATTCACCCCTGGTGCGCCAGAAAACGCACCTTCCCGCGATTGGAGACCCGGTTCCCGGTGGTCTTCGGGACGGGAACGCGGTCCCGCCCCTCCGGGAACGCTCATCCCCCCTTCAGCCGGGGCCGATTCCGGTCGAACCAGGAAGGGTCCTCCTCGCCACCCTCCCTTCGAGATCCCATGAGCCACCCCGGATCCACCCCCCTGCAGGACGTGTTCGTCGGGCGCCAGCCGATCTACGGCCGACGCCTCGAGCTGCACGCCTACGAGCTCCTCTATCGCGGGGCCGACGTGGACTTCGCGGACTTCACGGAGGGTGACCAGGCCACCTCCCAGGTGCTTCTGAACACCTTCACGGAGCTCGGCCTGGAGCGCGTGGTGGGGGACCACCTGGCCTTCGTCAACCTCACGCGGGGCTTCGTCATCGGCGAGTACCCGCTGCCCGTGCCCCGCAGCCGCGTCGTGCTCGAGGTCCTGGAGGACGTCGAGGCCGATGCCGAGGTCCTGGAGGGCCTGCGGCGGCTGCGCCGGAAGGGATTCCGGATCGCCCTCGACGACTTCGTCCTGCGGGAGGAGAACGAGGCGATGGTTCCCCTCGCGGACATCCTCAAGGTCGACGTGATCGGGCTCGACGACGACCTGATCCGCCAGCGGTACGCCCTGCTGAAGCCCTACGGGTGCAAGCTGCTCGCGGAGAAGGTGGAGACGCGCGCCCAGTTCGAGACCTGCGTCGACGTGGGCTTCGACTACTTCCAGGGGTACTTCCTGGCCAAGCCCAACGTGGTCAAGGGGCAGAGCATCCCCGCCTCGCGGCTCAATCTCCTGCGTCTCCTCGCCGAGCTCCAGGATCCCGGCGCCTCCTTCGATCGCATCCAGGAGATCGTCAGCCAGGACGTCACCCTCTCCTACAAGCTGCTGCGGCACATTAACGCCGCGATGTACGGGATGCCCCGGAGGATCGAGTCGATCCGGGAGACCGTGGTCTACCTCGGGCTCTCGACGGTGCGGAACCTGGCGAGCCTCTTCCTGCTGTCGAACATCCCGGACACGCCGCACGAGCTGATCACGACCGCCATGCTGCGCGCCAAGATGTGCGAGCTCGTGGCGAGGGCCGGGGGCTTCGACGAGCACCACGCCTTCTTCACCGCCGGGCTCTTCTCCACCCTCGATGCGATCATGGGCGCTCCCATGGAGTCGGTCCTGACCAAGCTCCCGCTGACGGGGGACCTCCAGGCCGCGTTGCTCGAGGGCGAGGGGAACCTGGGCGAGGTCCTCGGCGCCACCCTGGCCTACGAGCACGGCCGGTGGGAGGCCGTGGGCTGTCTGGGGCTCGCGAAGGCGGTCATCCGGGACGCCTTCCTGGACTCGGTCGACTGGGTCGAGGAAGCCTCGCGACAGATCTCGAGCTCCGAGGTCTGAGCGCCGGGACCGTCGAGCCGGAGCTCCTCCGTCCCGTCGATCGTCGCTCGCCGGTCCACTCGGTCGCGAAGCGGCGTCGGGAAAGGGGAGCCGCGCCGTTGACCCGCGCCCCGGCAACTTGTATCAGGAATGCGGTCCCCCCCACCCATGATCGACACCCCACGTCTCAGCCTGGGCCGGCTCGGGGCTTATCGCCGGTTGTTCGGCCTGGCGAGACGCTCCCGCGAGGAAGATGCGCACACCGCGCGCGTCGTGTGCGTCGCGAGCGGCAAGGGGGGAACCGGCAAGAGCGTCGTGGCCACGAACCTGGCCGTGCACCGGGCCCGGGCGGGGGAGCGGGTCCTGCTCGTGGACTTCGACGCCGGCCTCGCCAACGCCCACCTCCTGCTGGGCCTGGCGCCCGAGTTCGACCTCAGCCACGTCATGAAGGGGCAGATCGCGGCCGAGGAGGCCCTCGTCGAGGGCCCCGCGGGCCTGCAGCTGCTCTCGGGCGGCGTGGGACGGGACCTCCTGGCCAACCCGACCCGTCGGGAGCTCGACCGCCTGTTCAAGGCCCTGCGGCCCCTCGAGGGCGCGTTCGATCTGATGGTGATCGACCACGGAGCGGGGATGGGGTACTCGATGGTGACGCAGCTCGCGGCCACCAGCACCATGCTGCTCGTGACGCACCACGAGGCGACGGCGCTCTCGGACTCCTACGCGCTGTACAAGCGGGCGCACCTCGTCAATCCCTACATCAAGGTGGGGCTCGTGGTGAACCGCACGCCGACGCAGGAGAAGGCGGAGTCCGCGTGGGAGCGGTTCCGCGCCGCTTCGCACCGGTTCCTCGGACACAGCCCCGAGTGGGTCGGGTGGATTCCCGCGGATCCCGCAGTGCAGCGCAGCGTCGAGGCGCGCGTCCCCGTTCTCCTGCTCGAGCCGGCGAGTCCCTCCGCCCGTGCGATGTCCACGGTCGCGGAGTGGGGGCCGATCGATCACGCGAAGTGCGCGCGTCCCTTCTTCGATCGCGCCCGCAGCGCTCTTCGCTGATCGCTCTCGTTCACATCGAACGCTCGCGAGAATCCCGCGGGTGAGCACGTCGGGCAATCGCCTCGGGGTTTCCTTTGCATGCCGGCGGGGCAAAGTGGATAAACAAAGAGCTCCTCGAGGGACGAGATTCAATCAATGCAAGTCTGGGCACTCGCCAACCAGAAAGGTGGGACCGGTAAGACGACGACCGCGATCAATCTCGCGGCGTCGCTCGCCAGCCTGGGCAAACGCGTCCTGCTGCTCGACCTCGATCCGCAAGCCCACGCGACGCTCGGCCTCGGGTGCGCGGGCGAGAGCCGGCCGACGATCGCGCGCGTGTTCCGCACCGAGGCCCGCCTCTCGGACGTGATCACCGCGGTGCCCGGGGGATTCCATCTCGCGCCGTCGAGCATCGAGCTCGCCGAGTTCGAGGAGGTCGCCGAGCGGATGATCGGGCCGGAGCGCGTGCTCAGCCGGGCGATCGCCCAGGCGGACGGGCGCTACGACTGGGTGCTCATGGACTGCCCGCCCCGCGCAGACGGAGTCCTGACCGCGAACGCCATCCGCGCCGCGGGAACCGCGCTCCTCGTGGTGGAGACGGGCGCCTTCGCCCTGCAGGGGGCTCGCCAGGCGGCCGAGATCTTCACCGGGATCGCCCGCGACATGGACCGCTTGCTCGACATCCGGGTCGTCGCCACGCTCTACGACCGGCGGACCCGCTTCGCCCGCGAGCTGCTCGTCGCGATGCATGCGCGCTACGGCGAGCGGATGTTCGACACCGTCGTGCGCCGCAGCGTCCGCCTCCGCGAGGCCGCCGCCTTCGGCGTGCCCGTCTCCGAGCTCGACCATTCGTGTGGCGCGGCGTCGGACTTCGACGCTCTCGCCCGCGAGCTGATCGGGGTCGCCCGCGCCGCGGCGTCGAGCCCCCCCGGCCGCGCCCCGGGGGACGAGCTCCGTCCCGAGTCTTCGCCGGAGTCCCGGCGAATCACCCGCTCCTCCCTTTCGCTCGACTGAGGGACTGCCATGGATGCCCTCGCCCTGCTCTGCAACCTCCACGCCGACGGTCCCACCACCCTGCACCACCTGCGCACCGGGGGGTGTGAGTCCATCCTGGACGTGATGGAGCTCGACACCGAGGAGCTCGAGGCGCTCCTGGGCTGGAGCGAGCGGGCGATCCTGCGCTTCCGGCGCGAGGCCGCGGTCCTCGCCGAGCGACTGGAGGAGGGCATCCTGGAATCCACCGCGGAGGAGGACTTCTCCGCGGAGCGGGTGGCGGACGACCGCTCCGGCCATCGGGGGCGGGCGGAGCTCCCCGAGGACGAGGACGTCCGCGGCAACGAGAAGGAGCTGCTCGAGACGTGGGCCGCCCTCGACGAGGGCTCGCCGCCCGAGGAACCGGACGAGCCGGCGGATCCGCTCGAGCTCGAGGAGGTCCCGGAGGAGGAGACTCCCCGCCGCCCCCTCACCCCGGAGGCGTGCGAGGGGCTGACCGCGGAGGCCGTCGACCGGCTGGCTCGCATCGGGATCGAGACCCTCGACGATCTGGCGGACGGCGACACCCTCGAGGTCTCCACCCACCTCGGGATCGGCTACACGCGCGTGGCGCGCCTGCAGTTCCTCGCGCGCCGCCACCTCGCCTCGCTCGAGGGAGCCACGACGCGCGAGGTCGAGGTCATCCCCGCGAACCCGCCGTCCGGCGATCGGCTCGAGGCCTCCGGCCCCTTCGCCTGAGCGACCCTATTTCCTCCGGAAGTCGTCGAGGCGCTTCTTCCACTCCTCGTTCTTGGGATCGAGCTGGATGCAGCGCCG
The DNA here is from genome assembly GCA_964428225.1 of uncultured Planctomycetaceae bacterium. Classification (GTDB taxonomy): domain Bacteria; phylum Planctomycetota; class UBA1135; order UBA1135; genus JBFMCU01. The sequence continues at coordinate 5,698 of CAYRXS010000041.1, read as the reverse complement.
GACCATCTTCAGCGCCTCCTCCTTGCGGCCCACCGCGTGGAGACAGCAGGCGAAGGTGTCGACGACGTTCGGATCCTCGGGCAGGGCTTCGACGGCGCCCGCCGCCACCTCGAGCGCGAACAGCAGGTCCACCTCGTCCACGTCGGCGCGCGTCTCGTAGATACCCCACGCGATCTGGTTCCCGATGTGCCCCGCGCTCTCTTTCGGCGTGTGGGACCACAGCTTCCGCGCCGCCCGGAGCCAGCGCGCGCGACGGACGAGCTTGTCCTTCGCGGACGCGGTGGAGAGGAGGCGCGTCTCGAGCGAGTAGAGCTCCCGCCAGCCCCGGTACAGCAGGTCCGGATCGACCTCCTTCTCCAGGAAGGCGTAGAGCGGTCGCAGGTCCGGGACTCTCCGGTTCGTTCGCGCCAGGAGCTCGGTGAGCTGTACGCGGCGGGTGAGGATGGACTTGCCCTCCGGGTCGAGCCGCAGGATCGCCCTCGCGTGCTGTTCGTAGCCGGCCTCGTCGCCCATCTCCTTGCGCTTCATCGCCAGCAGGTAGTGGGCCTCGAGGTCCTCGGGATTCGCGGCGAGCCGGGCCCGCAGGCTGCGGATCGTGCCCTCGTTGCGCCGGATCCGGGCCACCTCCTTCACGAACGCCTCGGGCTCGCGGAAACCGACGACGACGTCCCGGACGGTCGCGTCGGGATCGAGGAACAGGAGCGTGGGGACGTTCCCGAACCCGAAGCGGGAGGCGACGGGCTTTCCCTCCTTGCTCTCCACGTCGACGGAGTAGCAGAGGAAGTCCTTCATCGCCTCGACCACCCGTTCGTCGGCGAAGGTGACCTTGTGCAGCATCTTGCAGGGACGGCACCACGACGCCCAGAAGTCGATGAAGACGATCTTCTCGGTCCGCGACGCCTCGGCCAGGAGCTCCTTCCAGGTCCCCTCGAACCAGTCGAGCTTGCTCTTGTCCTCGCTCGGCTCCGTCACCTCTTGACGAGGCTCCCCGGCGGGACGGGCCGCCGCGATGGGGGGGGCGCTCGGGGTGGCGAACGCCACCAGGCTCAGTGCCACGATGAGCATGGGAGGATCCTGGAGAGGGTCGTCGAGCGGGGACGCCCGGGGCCGTGAGGCGGGACGCGCGACCGGGTCCGACGAAAAATCCTAGGACGCTCATCGGAGGTTGTCAGGGGGGGCCGAAGGGGCTACCCGACCTCTTGCAGGATCCGAACACGATCCTCACCGCGAGGTGAGAGTCCGCCCCTCCGGAGGGAGGACACCGTGGTTCACGGCGGCGATTCCGTCGCGTAGGATGGCGCACCTGATTTCCGGCGCAGGGCGGTTCCCGAGGATCCCGTCCCCCCGCCCTGACCCGCATCCTCCGGCCCTTCACGCGATGTCGACGACCTTGACCTCCCACCTGATTCCCTAGTGTGCCGATCGACCCGGCGACGACCCGATCTTCGCTCTGAACGCCGAGGCGGTCGAGCGCAAGAAGGCGGGAGACGACGTGCTCAACTCGACCCTGGGTGCTCTGATGCGCGACGACGGCCGGCTGGCCATCATGCCCTCGGTCTTCGAGGCCATGCGTCAGGTCTCCAGCGAGCAGGCCGCGTCCTACGCGCCCATCTCCGGGCCGCCGGACTTCCTGAACGCCATCATCCAGGATCTCCTCGGCGACGGCCCCCTCGCCCGGAACGCGGTGGCCGCGGCGACTCCGGGGGGTACCGGGGCGTGCTACCACTCGATCATCAACTTCCTCGACACGGGCCAGAAGCTGCTCACCACCTCGTACTTCTGGGGGCCCTACGGGATCCTGGCCCACCACACGCGTCGGAAGTGCGAGACCTTCGAGATGTTCCGGCCGGACGGCGGAATCGACACGGACGCGCTTCGGACCGCCCTCGATCGTCACCTCGAGGAGCAGGGCCGGGGGCTCGTGGTCATGAACACCCCGTGCCACAATCCCACGGGGTACTCGCTGAACGACGAGGACTGGTCGGGGATGGTGGAAGTCCTCCTCGCGGCCTCGGAGCGAGGGCCGGTCAGCCTCCTGCTCGACATGGCCTACGCGAAGTTCGCCCAGCCGGGTCCGCAGCAATGGCGCTCTCACGTGGAGAAGCTGCTCGGCAAGGTCACCGTGCTCTTCGCCTGGTCGGCCTCGAAGGCCTTCGCGCAGTACGGCTCGCGCATCGGAGCCTGCGTGGCGGTCGAGGCCGATCCCGACGAGCGGGCCGCCATCCAGAACGCGCTGGGCTACTCCTGCCGCGGGACGTGGTCGAACTGCAACCACCTCGGGATGCTCGCCATCGCCCGGCTCCTGACGGATCCCGAGCTGCGGCAGCGCTGCGACGAGGAGCGTGACGCGCTGCGGAACCTCCTGTACGAACGCGTCGAGGTCTTCAACGAGCTCGCCGCGAAGCAGGGGCTTCGCTACCCGCGCTACGAGGGGGGATTCTTCGTGACCGTGTTCACCCCCGATGCGCTCCGGACCGCCGAGCGGATGAAAGAGCTGGGCGTCTTCGTCGTCCCCCTGCAGGGAGCGGTCCGCGCGGCGATCTGCGCCACCCCCGCCGCTCGAATTCCGCAGATGGTGGATGCCCTGGCGGAGGGAGTGCGCGCCGCGGGCGGCTGATCCGCCGCTCCCTCCGGATCCCCGTCCGTCCGGCTCGTGGGATAACGAGGTCCGAGGTACTACCATCGGGGAGCTTCCCGGCACCCCGATGAACGTCGACGGCAGCAGAGTCACGCGCGCGATCCTCTTCCGGCGGATCCTCCCCCTGGTCCTGGCCGGTCTGCTGGCCGTTCCGATCGGCGCGCCCTCGAGGGCGGGGATCGGCGAGATCGTGGAGGGCAGGCTGAACCTGCTCTTCTACTTCACCTACACCGAGGACGATCCCGCCGCCTGGGAGCCGGTCGTCACCGAGTACTCGAAGCTGCTGCTCAACGCCACGGAGGGGGGGCTGCAGCTCGGGACGGTCTCGATGACCCGGAGCTCCGACCTGATGGACCAGGCGGACGTGTGGGTGCTCGACGACTACTCCGGCGCCCGCGCGCACCTGAACGGCCTCGGCGTCAAGGGCAAGCACATCACCATCTCCCAGCTCCACGAGTCCTCGGGAGGCTCCGCGATGGGCCAGTTCGGGCTCGTCCACGAGACGGGGCACTACGTCTGGGGCGTGTACGACGAGTACAAGGGCTACATCGGGAACACCCCGGGGGTGCACTTCGCGCACTACTGCGTCTCCGCCTTCGGTGACGTGTCCTGCATCATGGACGGGGGCACCACGGTCTTCCCGAACAACCAGAGGACCGAGTTCTGCACCGACTACGCCCTGGGCTTCCCCACGACCCGCCACTTCCCGGGCACGGACGACGCGCAGGGCAACGCGATCCGCACCGACCAGGAGTATCTCCTGCGCCGCTCCTGCTGGAGGCAGATCCAGCTCTCCGGCGTGGGGGGCCTGACCCACCCCGCGGACGATCCCTCCGCGGACCAGCCGCCCCACGAGGACGTCGTGTTCGACTACTCGCGGTGGGACGGTCGCCTGGGCATGGCGCTCGTGCTCGACACCTCCGGGAGCATGGACGCCGAGGGCAAGCTCGAGAACGCGATCCTCGGAGCCCAGGTGGGCGTCGGGCTCCTGCGGGACGAGGAGTTCCTGACGGTCGTCGGCTTCGCGGACGAGCCCACCGTCGTGTACCCGATCAACCGCATGACCGAGGCCCGCAAGAACGAGGCCATCGCCGCGATCGGGAACCTCGTCCCGGACGGAGGCACCGTCATCGGCACCGCCGTGCTCGAGGCCGTCGACCAGCTCGCGGGGGGGGACGGGGCCAAGGAGTTCGTGGTCGTGGTGACCGACGGGATCAGCCACGATCCGGACATCGACGATCCCGCCGTTCTCGACGCGCTACGGAACGGGGAGCACGCCTTGTTCGCGATCGCGCTGGGCGCCTTCCCCGACGACGAGGCGCTGCTCGTCGCGACGGAGGCCACGGGCGGCCAGTACTTCCGGGCGACGAGCGCCGACGAGCTCCCGGGGATCTTCGCCACGATCTTCGCCCTGGCCGGGTGGGGGACGCCCGTCTCCGAGAACTTCGGCGGCGGTCTCGGCCCCCTCGACAGCCACGAGCAGGACTTCGAGGTGAGCGGGCACGCCCGGGGCGCGCGGGTGACCGTCAGCTTCGCGCCGGGGGCAGATCTCGGGCTCGCCCTGGAATCTCCGAGCGGCGAGACCATCGACTTCGACTCGCCCGGGGGGAACGTCGAGGTCTTCGGGAGCGCGGTCCAGAAGACCATGCGCGTCCCGGATCCCGAGGTGGGCTGGTGGAAGGCCGTGGTCCGAGAGACCCAGGGGCAGCCGGCGAGCTTCGACCTGCTCGCCTTCGTCGAGTCCCCCGAGCTGAACGTGACGACGAACGCCGCCTCGGAGAACGTGGTCTTCCCGGCCGCGATGCAGGTCGAGGTGTCCGTGGTGGCCGGGGTTCCGGTGGGGGGGGTGCTCGTCGACGCCCGCGTCCGGCGGCCCGACGCCTCCTGGACGGAGGTCGTCTTCCACGACGACGGCCTCGCGGTGCACGGAGACGAGAAGCGCGACGACGGCGTGTACAGCACCCTCTTCACCGCCTACGCGGGCGACGGGCCCTACGTCTTCGACATCGAGGCGGTCAACGTCGACGGCGGGGCGGCCTCGAACCTGGAGTGCGGCGTCTACGGGAGGTCGGGTGCGGCGAACGGCGCGCGCGAGGAAGGCCAGGTCTTCGATGCGATCGAGCCGTTCACCGCCCGCGCGCGACACACCTTGCTCCTGTCCGGGCAGAGCGATCCGACCGATCCGGGCTCGGCCCAGCTCGCCGATCACGCGAACCTCGAGCCGGCCACCGACGTCGAGGTGGCGACGTCCGCGCCGACGCCCGTCGCCGGCTTCTCGCTGGTGATCTCCCCGGACGAGCCGGTGCGTCTCGACCGGCTGCTCGTGGACCTCGATCCGCACGGCCAGGACGTGTCCGTGCTCGAGGGCATGGCCCTCCACCTCGACGCGGACGGCGACGGCGAGCTCGACGTGCCCTCGGTGCCGGTGGGATTCGGACAGCTGGTCGAGGGAGACCGGCGGATCCTGTTCGAGCAGAGCGGCGCCTTCCTCGCGCTGCTCGAACCGGCCCGGACCGCGTCCTTCCTCCTGACCCTGGGGCAGTCGTCGGGGTTCGCGGGAGCGGGCGGAGGCACGGTCTCGCCGGGGACGGCTCCCCCCGCGCTCCGTCGGCCGGGCGCGCGCGAGGCGACGCTCGTCGGTGCCTCGCTCCTCGCGTGGCTCCTCGCGATGCGGTTCACGCCGCGTCGCCGCCGGAAGCTCGTGACGACCCTCGGTCCGATCGCCGCGGGCATCCTGACGCTCGCGGTCCTCGTCCCCTCGTGCACGAGCGACGGATCGAGCGGCACGGATCGGATCGGGCTGACGGTCGCCCCCGGGGGCATCGAGCTGAGCGGCGCGGTGACCGAGGAGACGATCGATCCCTCCGGCGATCCCCTCGCCTTCTCCTTCCGCGCCCGCTGAGCCCCGGCCCCGGCGAGCTGACGGGTTTTCGAGATTCTCTCGGTCTTGTCCTCAAGCTTCGCGCGGATCGCGCCGATGGGTGGGGCACAACGCTGCTGCCCCCCCCCTCTAGTGTCCCGTACCTGAAGTTCGTAGGCAGAATCGACGAACACTCTCAA
>CAYRXS010000040.1:0-35553 GCA_964428225.1 uncultured Planctomycetaceae bacterium | reverse complement strand
GACGAGGAGCTGGCGTTCGAGCTCTACTCGGAGGTCGCGGAGCACTGCGCCTCGCTCGGCCGGCACGTGCGGGTCGAGATGGAGGACCACACGACCACCGACGCCACCCTGCGCATCTTCGAGCGCCTGCGCCGCGAGCACGACAACGTGGGAGTCGTCCTGCAGTCCCGCCTCCTGCGCACGCCCGCCGACATCGACGCGCTCGCGCCGGGTCCCGTCTCGGTGCGAATGGTCAAGGGCATCTACCTCGAGCCCTCGGACATCGCCCACGTCGAGCCGGACCCGATCCGCGAGGCCTACGTGGAATGCTCGCGCCAGCTCCTCGAGCGCGGAGCCCACGTCGCCTTCGCCACCCACGACGACGTCCTCGCGGACCGGCTGATCGCCCTGGTGAAGGACCTGGGGCTCGGGCCGGAGCGCTACGAATTCGAGGTCTTGATGGGCATCCAGCGCCATCTTTGGGAGCAGTGGCGCGACGACGGACACCGCGTCCGCGTCTACGTCCCCTACGGGCCCGAGTGGCGCGCCTACAGCCTGCGGCGTTTGAAGCGGAATCCCGAGATCTTCCGGCACGTGGCCCGGAACATGTTCCGCCGGGATCCCTGACGTCGAGCTTCGCCTCTTTGCCGCGGCAGGAGAGCTCGTTGCGTCGGACTCGGCGCTCCGATTGTGAGTCCGCGAGGTGGTCGCTAGAGTTGACTGGCCACCGGATGGCGGTCCGCGAGCGCTATCAGGGGGCGAGAGGCCACGCAAGCCGCGAACCGAGACGGGAGGCCGAGAATGAACGCGATGCTGGGAAGATGGGTGACTTTCCTCGTGGGGATGGTGTTTCTGGTCGGATCGGCCCACGCCGTCGAGATCGTGGTGGGGCCGTATCTCCAGAGTCCATCCGAGGATTCCATGACCGTCATGTGGATCACGGACGTGAGCTGCACGAGCTGGGTCGAGTTCGGGAGGAAGAGGTCGCTCGGGAGGAAGGTCCATCCCAGCCGCCACGGCCTGATCGACGCGGGGGGAACCGTGCATCGGGTCACGTTGCGTGGCCTCGCCCCCGGCACCGAATACCGGTATCGGGTCGGCTCCAAGGAGATCCTCGAGTTCGCACCCTACAAGGTGAAGTACGGCGGAACGACCCTCAGTGGCACCTACGCCTTCACCACGTTGGATGACGACAAGGAGACCGTCTCCTTCGTCGTCATGAACGACATTCACCAGCGGAACGACCTCATGGCCTCGCTGATGAAGCGGGCGGAATCCGATCCCTATGAGCTCGTCTTCCTCAACGGGGACATCCTCGGCCACATCGAAGGAGAACGGCAGATCGTCGATCACGTCCTCCGGCCGTGCACGACGTTGTTCGCTTCCCGCACTCCGTTCGTCTACGTTCGTGGCAATCACGAAACCCGCGGTCGGTTCGCTCGCCGGCTGCCCGACTACCTCGGACTGCCTGAAGACCGCTACTACTTCTCCTTCGATCACGGTCCCGTGCACTTCATCGTCCTGGACGGCGGAGAGGACAAGGCGGACGGTTCCAAGGAATACAGCGGGCTCGTCGACTTCTCCCGCTACCGCGCGGAGCAGCAGGAGTGGCTCGAGCGGGAGATCGAGTCCGAGGCGTTCGAGAAGGCACCGTTTCGTGTGGTCCTGGTCCACATGCCTCCCGCTCCCTCGGAACGCTGGCGCGGCCCGGCCGAGATGTACGAGAAATGGCGGCCCGTGCTCGACCGAGGCGGGATCGATCTGATGATCTCCGGACACACCCACCGGTACGCCGTGCAGCTCCCCGAAGAGGGGATCCGGACCTATCCGCGGGTCATCGGGGGCGCCCCCAAGCCCGGGGCCGCCACCCTGATACGCGTCGACGCCCGGGCGGAGCTCCTCGAGGTCAAGATCACGCGAGACGACGGAGAGGTCGTCGGCACGCATCGCATCGAGCGCAAGCGACCGTAGACGCGGAATGCGCGAGCCGCTCTCGAGGGGATCCTGCCGGTCTCAGAAGCGAACCGGCTCGTCGTACGTGCCGTAGACGTCCTTCAGCACGCTGCACACCTCGCCGACGGTGGCGTAGGCCTCGACGGCGTCGATCGCCTCCGGCATCACGTTGCGGCCCTCGCGGGCGGCGTCGGCGAGGCGGGCGAGGGTGTCGCGGACCGCGGCCTCGTCGCGGCGGGCGCGCAGAGCGTCGAGTCGGTCGATCTGCTTCTTCGCCTCCTCGGCGCGGTAAGGGTGGAACTCGATGTCGCGCTCCTCTTCCTCGTCCTCGCGGTGCACGTTGACGCCGACTTTTTTAACCTCGCCGCGCTGGATCGCCTGCTCGCGGGCGAAGGCCTGGCGGTTGACGGCGGCCTGCACGTGGCCCTGGGCGATGCCTTGGATGATGCCACCTGCGGCATCGATCTCGTCCATCAGCCGGACGATCTCCTTCTCCATCTCGTTCGTCAGCGACTCGACGAAGTAGGAGCCGGCGAGCGGATCGACCGTGTCGCACAAACCGATCTCGTGGATCAGGAGCTGCATCGTTCGCAGCGAGATCTTCGCCGCGTGCTCGCTCGGAATCGTGTAGGCCTCGTCGAAGCTGCACAGCGCCATGGTCTGCGTGCCCGAGAGCGCACTCGCCAGGGCGTAGTAGGCGCCGCGCACGATGTTGTTCTCGGGCTGCTCCTTTGTGAGCCCGCCGCCCCCGCCGCCGGCGATCATGCGGAGCTGCATCGACTTGGGATCGGTCGCCCCGTAGCGCTCCTTCAGGAGCTTCGCCCACAGGCGGCGCCCCGCGCGGAACTTGCAGACCTGCTCCCACAGGTTGCCGTGGACGTCGAAGTTGAAGGTGAGCCCACGCGCGAAGCGGTCGATGTCGAGCCCTCGCTCGAGGACGTGCTCGACGTAGGCGCACGCGATCGACAGTCCGTAGGCCATCTCCTGAGCGGGCGTCGCGCCCGATTCGCGGATGTGGTAGCCGCAGACGCTCACCGCGTTGTACTTGGGCACGTTGTTCGCGCAGAACTCGACGGTGTCCCCGACGAGCTTGACGGAGGCGTCGACGGGGAAGATCCAGGTGCCGCGACCGACAAACTCCTTGAGGATGTCGTTCTGCGCCGTGCCGCGCAGGGTTGACAGCTCGTAGCCGCGCTTGCGGGCCATGGCGAAGTACATGGCCATGATCGGGACCGCGGCGCCGTTGATCGTGAGCGAGACGGTGATCTCGTTCAGGGGAATGTCCGCGAATGCCTCCTCCATGTCCGCGAGCGAGTCGACGGCCATGCCTACGCGGCCGATCTCGCCCTCGGCCATCGGATCGTCGGAGTCGTACCCGCACTGCGTCGGCAGGTCGAAGGCGACGTTCAGGCCGGTGTTGCCGTGCTCGATCAGGAACAGGAAGCGCTCGTGCGTCTCCTCCGCGGTTCCGAAGCCGGAGTACTGGCGGATCGTGAAGGGGCGCGAGCGGTACATGTACGAGTGGATACCGCGCGTGAACGGGTACTCGCCGGGAACGCCGATCCCGTCACTGCCGCCCGAGCGCTCGAGCTCGTCGGGGCCGTAGACGGGCTGGATCTCGATGCCGGACTCCCAGGCGAGCGGCCGGGGCTCGAACTTGGACTTGCTCACGATCGGGCCCTCTCGTTCAGGTAGGCGATGACGTCGTCGGGCTGCGAGCCCGTGGGGAACACGCGCTCGACGCCGAGCTTCACCAGGGCTTCCACGTCCTGCGGGGGGATGTTGCCGCCCGCGATCACCGGCACGCCCTTCGCCCCGCTCTGCTCGAGCTCGGCGAGCACCTTCTCGCACAGTGTCGCGTGCGCGCCGGAGAGGATGGAGAGGGCGACGATCTCGACCTCCTCCGCGGCGGCGGCCTGCGCGATCTCGGCCGCGGACTTCCGCAGACCCGTGTAGACGACGTCCATCCCCGCGTCCATGAGGAAGCGACACAGGACCTTGGCCCCGACGTCGTGGCCGTCCAGGCCGGGTTTGGCCACGAGGACCTTGAGCGGTCTCTCCTTCGCATTCATCGGGTCAGCCCCCGGGCGATGTTGACCTTGAGGATCTCGGAGGTGCCTCCTCCGATCAGAGTGAAGCGCACGTCGCGCAGGTAGCGCTCGACGGGATACTCGGTGGCGAAGCCGTAGCTGGCCATGACGCGGGCCGCGCGATCGCAGATGTCGAGCCCGGCCTCGGAGGCGAAGAGCTTGGCCATCATCGATTGGTCGGAGCTCTCCATGCCCTGGGCCGAGCGCCAGGCCGCCCACATCGTGAGCTGCCGCGCGGCCTCGAGCTTCGTCCGCATCTCCGCGAGGTGCGCCTGGACCGCCTGGAACTTGCAGATCGGCCGGCCGAACTGCGTGCGCTCCTTCGAGTAGGCGACGGAGTCCTCGAACGCCGCGCGCGCGACGCCGAGCGCCAGGGCCGCGGTCATCAGGCGGATCTCGGTGAGGATCTCGCGGAGGCTGGCCATCCCTCCGCCGACCTCGCCGAGCAGACACGTCGCGGCCACGTCCTCGAACGAGACCTCGGAGGTCAGCGACGCCCGGACGCCCATCTTCTCGATGGCGCGGCCCACGGTGACCCCCTCCGCGCCCTTCTCGACGAGGAAGATGCTGAGCTCCTTCTCCCCGGTGCGGGCGAACACCGTGAACATGTCCGCCGCGGGAGCGGAGGTGATCCAGGTCTTCTGCCCGCTGATGCGCCAGGTGCCGTCGACCTCCTCGGCGCGCGTGGTCATCGAGAACAGGTCGCTGCCCGCGTTCGGCTCGGTCATGCAGATCGTGCCGATCACCTCACCGCGCAGGGCGGGGGCGAGGATGCGCTCGCGCACCTCCCCGGTGGAGTGGCGGTGCACGAAGTACGTGCCCATCAGCGACTGCATCGTGCACGCCGCGGCAACGGAGAGGCTGCCACGGGCGAGCTCTTCGACCGCGAGCAGGTACGAGAACACGTCCGCGCCCGCGCCTTCGGGCTCCGGGTAGCGCATCCCGAAGAAGCCGAGCTCGCCCGCCTTCCGGAACAGCTCGATCGGGTAGCGCGGGGATTGGTCCAGCTCGGCGGCCACGGGGCGGATCTCGTTCTCCGCGAACTCGTGGAAGAGCTTCTGGACCGCGAGCTGGTCCTCGGTCAGGGAGAAATCCATCGTCATCGTCCTCCGCGTAGCCGGGTGGTCGCCTCGCGATCGAGGATTCCGGTCTCCGGATCGATCTGCACGCCGTACACGTCGCGGGCCGCGGCCGGCGAGATGTAGCCGTCGCGCACTTCTTCGCACACCTTCTCCGCGGGCCGCTCGTGCGGGTCGCCGTAGCCTCCACCGCCGCCCGCGTCCTGCTCGTAGAGCGTGCCCTCGGGGACGCCGGTCACGAGGTCCTTGCTCGTGGTCTTGTAGACCTCGCCGGAAGGGTAGGTGAGCTCGATGCGGTTCAACGTTGCGTCGCCCCCTCCGAAGAGTCCGAACGCGGGCTCCTCGTCGCCGTCGCCGAAGGTCACGATCTGCGTGTCGCGGCCGCCCATGCGGTACCGCGTGCGGACCCCGAGTCCGCCGCGCTGCTTGCCCGCGCCCGCGGAGTCGGTGAGGAGCTCGTGCTCGAGCAGGAGGTGCGGCGTCTGCTGCTCGAACATCTCGTAGTCCTGGTCGAGCAACCCTCCCGAGGCGTCGATCATCCCGATGTGGTCGTACCCGTCGCAGTCACGCATCGCGCCGGAGCCGCCCTTCAAGCCCATGAACAGGATGTCGACGTAGGTGTCGTCCTTGCGCGGATCGTCGCCGGTCGACAGCGAGCAGAAGAGGTTGTTCCAGCCCGCGGTGACCCGCTCGGGGATCACCGGCGCCAGCGCGCGCATGATCGCGTCCGCGTTCGGCGGGCACAGGTGGTTGCCGAAGGTCGTGGCCGCGGGGTAGGAGGCGTTGAGGATCGTGCCCTCGGGGATGACGATCTCCACCGGCATGGTCATCCCGTGGTTGTGGGGGATGTCCGGGTTGACCATCTGCAGGAAGGTGAGCAGCGTGGCGGAGGCGCTCGAGGTGTACGTCCCGTTGACGAAGCCGTTCGTCTGGGCGTCGGTGTCCGAGTAGTCGAAGACGATGTGTCCGTCCTCGACGGTGATCTTCACCCGGATCACGTACTTCGAGCCGGGGTTCCGCCCGTCAAAGTAGACGTAGCCCTCGCCCTCGTACACTCCGTCGGGAATCGAGCGGATCTCCGCCTCCATCATCTTCCGCGTGGAGTCGTACAGATGCTCTTTGTGCGCCTCGAAACGCTCGCGGCCGTACTTCTCGATCAGGGCGACGAGCCGGCGCTCGCCGACGGTGCACGCGCCCATCTCCGCCCGCATGTCCTCCTGCACGATGTCGAGCCGGATGTTGGCGAAGATCAGGTCCCAGACGTCCTGGCGGATCTTGCCGCGCTCGACGACCTTGACCGCGGGGATCCGCAGGGCCTCCTGCCACACCTCGACCGCGTTCGGGTTGTAGCCGCCGCGCACGGCGCCGCCGATGTCGGCCTGATGGCCCTTCGTGGCGGACCAGCCCACGAGCGCGTCTCGCGAGAAGATCGGCTTGAACGCCGCGACGTCGTTGTTCTGGTTGCCGAGCGTGAAGACGTCGTTGTGGAAGAACACGTCGCCGGGGTGAACGTCGCCCGCGAACTTCTCCGCGATGTGGGCGCAGACGGGGCCTAGCGAGAAGCTCAGGATGGGCAGGTTCTCCGTCTGCTCCAGCATCCTCCCTTTTGCGTCGTAGAGCCCGGTGACGAAGTCCTTCGCCTCGCAGAGAATCGGCGAGCGCGTCGTCTTCTCCATGCTGATGCTCATCTCGTCGGTGATCGCCTTCAGGGCGCGACCGATGATGGAGACCAGCACCTTGTCGATCTCGGGGGAGCTCATGATCCGCCCTCCTTCCGGGTGAGGAGGCAGCTTCCGAAGTCATCGATGAGAGCGCGGAAGGAGTCGCTGACGAGGATCGTGGTGTCCGTGCGCTCGATCAGGGCCGGCCCCTCGATCCGGTTGCCCGCCACGAGGGCGTGGCCGTCGAAGACGGGCATCTCCGCGAAGGTAGACGTCTCGGGGACGAACGCGCGGCGCTCGCCCTTCTTCGCGCCGTCCGGTTCCTCGCCGCCGCTCTCGATGCGCGGGATCCCCGGTTTGTCGGTGGAGCCCACCGAGCGCACGCGCAGGTTGATCAGCTCGAGACCGGTGCCCTCGGCGGACAGCTCGTAGCCGTACAGGCGATCGTGCTCCTCGTGGAAGGCCTTCGCGATCGCGTCGAGATCGCCCGCCTCGATCGCGGCGCGGGACACCGGTACCGTGACCTCGTGGTACTGCTTGACGTAGCGCAGGTCGAGGTGGACCTGATGCTCGGTCCGGTCGGGATCGATGCCCTCGCGACGCAGGAGCGCATCTCCCTCGCTCGACATCTCCGCGACGAGGGCGCGCAGGCGATCGATGTCGAGATCCTGGAAGCGGCACACGTAGGAGCGGACGTGGTCGTGGCGCAGATCGCTGAGCAGCATCCCCGCCGCGCACAGCACCGACGCGGTGGGGGGGACGAGGAGCTCGGGCATCTCGAGCTCGTTCGCGATCATGCACGCGTGCAGGGAGCCCGCGCCGCCCGCGACGACCATCGGGAACTCGCGCGGATCGAGCCCGCGCCGCACGGTGATCTCCCGGACGCCGTGGGCCATGTTGGTGTTGATGACGCGGTACATCCCCGCCGCCGCCTCCTCGACGTCGAGGCCGAGGGGCTCCGCGACGTGCAGGGCGATCGCCTTGCGCGCGGCCTCGGGATCGAGCCGCATCTTCCCGCCCGCGAAGAACGCCGGATCGAGATACCCGAGAGCCACGTTCGCGTCGGTGCACGCGGGCCGCTCGCCCCCGAGCCCGTAGCTGGCCGGTCCCGGTTTTGCGCCCGCGGACTGCGGGCCCATCCGCAGGAGCCCGCCCTCGTCGATCCAGCCGATGCTCCCGCCCCCCGCGCCGATCGTGGTGATCGCGAGCATCGGGAGCGCGATGCGGAGGCGCTCGATGTCGCTCTCGTTGTACATCGCCGCCTCGCCGTCGCGGACCAGGGAGGCGTCGAAGCTGGTGCCGCCCATGTCGACGACGATGCAGTCGTCCCTCCCGCGCAGCCGCGTGTACGCGACCGCCGCCTCGGGTCCGCCCGCGGGCCCGGACAGGAGCGTGGTCGCGGGTCGCACGAGCGCGACTTCGGGTAGGGCCACCCCGCCGTTGGACTGCATGACGAGGAGCACGCCCCCGAATCCGATCTCGCCGAGCTTCGTCGTGAGGCTCTGCAGGTAGTCCCGCAGGATCGGGCCGACGTAGGAGTTGAGCACGGTCGTCGAGACGCGGTTGTAGAAGCGCACCGTGGGGAGCACCTCCGACGAGACGCTCAGGTGGACGCCGGGGAGCTCGCGGCGCACGATCTCCGCCGCCGCGCGCTCGTGGGAGTCGTCGGCGAACGAGCTCATGAAGCAGACCGCGATCGCCTCGACGCCCTCGCGTCGGAAGAGCTCGGCCGCCTCGCGCACGTCTTCGGTGGCGAGCGGTTCCAGCTCGTCCCCCTTGTAGTCGAGCCGCCCCCGGATCGACCGCCGCAGGTACCGGGGCACCAGGGGCACGACGTTCGGGAAGCGGTTGTTGTACTGCTCCTCACGCACGCCGCGGCGCATCTCGAGCGCGTCACGCACGCCGTGCGTCGTCAGCAATCCCGTCTTCGCCCCGCCCCTCGTCAGCGTCGCGTTCGTCGTGACCGTCGTCCCGTGCACGATCGTCGTCACGTCGCCTGCGAGCTGCTCGAGCGCGACGCCGCGTGCCTGGGCGATGGCGCGCAAGCCGTCGAGCACGCCGACCGACGGATCGTCGGGCGTCGAAAGCGTCTTGAAGGTCTCGACCGCGCCGTCCGACGACCACAGGAACAGGTCGGTGAACGTCCCCCCGACGTCGATGCCGATCTTGTACGCCATCACGCGGATCCCTTCGGTTCTGGCGGAGCGGCGGCGGCGCCCGCTTCCATGCCGAGGCGGCGTCCCTCCTCGAAGGCGCGGCGGTTGACCTCCCGGAGAGCGACTCGACCGAACTGGTTCACCGCGGAGGCGATGGCCTTCGGGGGAATCGGCACGATGTCGAGCCCCGCCAGCACACCCAGCATCGCGACGTTCAGGGCCAGGGGAGAGCCGGCCTCCCGCGCCGCTCCCGACGCGTCCACGACCATGACGTGGGGCGTGGCCTTGCGGATCTCCGCCACGATCGACTCGAGCCGCGGCCCGGTCTTGCCCTTCGAGGTGAGGGTGTAAGGGACGATCGGGGCGGGGTTGACGATAACGATCGTCTGCGCGGACATGCGCGGGATCGCGCGCTGAGCCTCGAGGGGCTCGAGCGCGAGCACGACGTCCGCCTCCGCCCGCGAGATGAACGCACTGTCACCCGGACCGACGTGCAGGGTCGCCTCCACGCTGCCCCCGCGCTGGGCGAGACCGTGGAGCTGGCCGACGCGGACCTCGAAGCCCGCCGCCAGTCCGGCGGAGCCGAGGATGCGGGCGGTGCTCAGGACCCCCTGGCCTCCCACTCCGACGGCGAGCAGCTTGAACGTCCGGCTCACGGCGCCTCTCCTTCGTCGCGCACCGCGACGAGCGCCCCGTTCGGGCAGAACTGGGCGCACACCCCGCAGGCCACGCAGAGCTCGGTGTTGATCGCGATCCGATCCCCGTCCAGCAGGAACGCGGGGCACCCGAACAGATCGAGACAGGAACGGCAGCTTCCGCAGAGCCCGCAGAACAGGCAACGCGCGGCCTCCGCTCGGGCCTCTTCCTCGCTCAACGTGCCGCCGACCTCGTCGAAGACCATGGTGCGGGAGATGGCCCCCCGCCGGGGGGGGCGGCGCCCCGCCCCGGGGGGCGCGCGCCACCGTTTCGTGCCCTGGACGGAGGGAGTCGTGGGGAGGGGGGGAGGCATCCGCTCGTCGGCGACCTCCGCTCCTCGCAGCGATCGGTCGATGCCCCACGCCGCCCGCAGGCCGGTCGCGATGGCGCCGACGACGGTCCGGTCGAGCGACGTCAGGTCTCCTGCGGCGAACACACGCGGATTGGAGCTCTGCTGCGTCTCCGCGTCCACGCGCACGAGGCCTCCCGCGCGTTCCAGGCCGAGCCCTCCGAGGACGGAGTCGTCGAGCTCCTGGCCGATGGCGACGATTACGAGATCCGCCTCGACCATCTCCTCCGTTCCGGGAACGGGTTTGAAGTTGTCGGGATCGAGCACCCCGGGCTCGCGCGGCTCGACGGCGGTCAGCTCCACGCCGTCCGCCCCGAGGCCGAGCGCCGCGAAGCCGTCGCGGATCTCGACCCCCTCGCGCTCCGCCTCGTGGACCTCCTCGGGGATCGCGGGCATGAGCGCCCGATCCTCGAGACAGGCGACGGTCACGCGCACCGCTCCGTTGCGCAGCGCGGTGCGGGAGGCATCGATCGCGGAGTTGCCGCCGCCGATGACCACGACGTGGTCGGGAGATCCGGTCGGATCGCGGAGGTAGTCGAGGGCGTCGAGGACCTCGGGCCCGCCGCCGGAGAGGGACAGAGACTTGCCGCGGCCCGCGCCCACCGCCAGGAGCACGGCATCGTGCGCGCTCAGGAGATCGTCGATTCGGAGGTCGTCACCGAGGCGCCGTCCTCCCTCGAAATGCACCCCCATCTCCATGATGCGAGCGACGTCGCGCCGAACCGCGTCGGGCGGCAGGCGGTAGCCGGGGATGCCGGTGCGGAGGATGCCTCCGGGCTCCTCGCCCGCGTCGAACCCGTGAACCTCGTAGCCGCGCTTGCGGAGCTCGCGGGCCGCGGCGAGCCCCGCGGGCCCCATGCCGACGATGGCGACGCGCGAGCCGTTGGCGGGCGCCGGCTCCGATCGGTAGGGATACTCGCTGCGAGCGCCCGCCCACTGCACCACGAACCTCTTCAGGTCGTTGATGGCGATCGGCTCGTCGACGTTGCTCCTCACGCACGCCGCTTCGCACGGACGGTGGCACACGCGGCAGACGCTCTCGGGCAGGGGAACCGCGTCCAGGATCAGCTCGAGAGCCTCTTCGTAGTCGCCCGCGGCGATACGGGATGCGTAGCCCTGCACGCAGAGGAACAGCGGACACGCGTGGGCGCAAGGGGCGACCTCGGGACGGGGCACGTCGCGATCCAGCTCGAGGGCGCGCGCGCGGATGGCGATGCGCTCGAAGCTCTCCGTCGTCTCCAGGTCGCAGCGGTGGCCGCACGACGCACGCCCGCACGTCCCGCAGAGGTCCTGATCCACGCGATACGTCGTCACGTCCGGCTCCGGCATCGAATCCGTGACGTTGAGACGAGCCCGGGCCTGGAACACCGGGCACGTGCGCTCGGTGATGATGACGCTGAGCCCCGTACGATCGCGCGCGCGCTCGAAGGCGGCGATCGTCGCGGCGAGGTCGTAGGGGTCGACGGTCTCCACGTGCTGCGCGCCGAGCGCGCGAACCGTTCCCTCGATGTTCACGATCCTCCGGCTCATGCTGCCCTCGATCTCGACGGCCGGGCTCTCCTGGAACCCGGTCATCGCGGTGACCCCGTTGTCCATGACGACGGCCACCATGTTGACGTCGTGCTTGATGGCGTTCACCAGGGCGGGCATGCCGGAGTGGAAGAACGTGGAGTCTCCGAGGAAGCCGAGTGTCCGCTCTCCCGTCGTTCGGGCGACGCCGGCGGCGAGCGTGAAGCCGGCGCCCATGCACAGGAGCGCGTCGCCGACGTTCAGGGGGTGCGCGACGCCGAGCGTGTAGCAGCCGATGTCGTTGAAGTAGAGGGAGCTGTCGCCGAACACGGAGCGCGCCACGAAGAACGCCGAGCGATGAGGGCACGACGGGCAGAGCGAGGGTTGCCGCGGCGCGGGAGGCTCGTGCTCGACCTCGACGGCGGGAGGGTGTCCGACCTGGAAGGCCTGGTGCAGAGCTTGCTGGATGATTTCCGGCCCGTACTCGTACTGCTCGGGCAGGTGGCCGGTCCGCTTTCCGAGCACCTTCGTCGTCAGCCCGTGGAGGGAGATGAGCGCGCGGATGCGATCCTCGAGATAGGGCGAGAGCTCCTCGACCACGAGGAGTGTGTCCACTTCCCGCAGCCGGGAGAGCAGCCACTGCTCGGGGAGGGGGAAGATGACCCCCAGCTCGATCAGGGTGATCTCGTCCTCGACCCCGAGCTCGGCGAGGAGGTCGCCGCAGGTCGCCGCGGGCACTCCGGAGGCAAGGACCGCCGTGCTCCGAGAACCGCTGGTGTCGAAGAACCCGGATTCCTCGATGAGCTCGCGCGCGACCTTCAGGCGATCGTTGATCTCGAGTCGGAACTTGCGCGCCGTCGTGGGCATGATGACGAAGCGACCGGGCGCGCGTTCGAACTTCGCCGGCTTGCGCTCCTGGATCGGACCGTAGGTCACCGGGGCCATCGTGTGGCAAACCCGGGTCGTGGGCCTCAGGATCACGGGGAGCAGGCAGCGCTCGGAGAGCTCGAAGGCGAACCGCGTGATGTCCAGCGCTTCCTGCGGCGTGCGCGGGTCGAAGAGCGGGATGTGGAGCATGTCCGCCAGGTGCCGCTGGTCCTGCTCGTTCGGGCTGGTGAAACACGAGGGGTCGCCGGCGCTGACGATGACCATCCCCGCCACGATGCCGAGGTAGGGGATCGTGCTGAGGGGATCGCCCGCGTACATCAGCCCCAGGTGCTTCATCGCGACGATCGAGCGCGCCCCGGAGAGCGCCGCCGCGAACGCCATCTCGAGGGCGACCTTCTCGTTGACGGAGTACTCGAAGGGGATGCCGAGCGTAGGCGCGAGCTTGGCGAAGGCGTCCGTCACCTCGGTCGAAGGCGTGCCGGGATAGCCGCTCGCGAATCCGACCCCCGCCTCGATCGCGCCGCGAACGATCGCGTGGTTGCCCAGGAGCAGCTCGGTGTGTCCCGGCCGGTCGATGGTGAGCCGAGGCTTTCGTGCGCCCTTGTGCTTCTCCTCGCTCATCGACCTCCTTCCCGGCCACCGCCGGTGGCCTCGTAGCGGCTATTCAACACCCGTGTCACGTCTCGAGATCCCGTGCGGTCGTGGCCTTCGTCACGGGTGCTCCGACCCGACAGGATACGGGGCCGCGTATCCCTTCTCAACCGGATCGTATCCGCGCGGCTACTCCTTCCCGAGCAGCTCGATCATCCCCTTGCCGAAGGCGTGCCCCATGAGGAGAAAAGTCTTGCCGCTTCCCAGGTAGTGGTATGGCCGGTCGGAGGCGATCCGGTAGAAGCGCTCCTTGTCCGGGCCCTTCCAGACGTCCTCCTCGTACAGCTTGTGCGCGAAGGTGTCGTAGAACCGTCCGGTCTGGACGAAGAGCACGTTGCCCTCGAGCTCGGGGAGGAGCGCAACCGCCTTCTGCGCCTCGCGGAACCTCGCCTTGCCCCCCTCGGCCTTCACGCCGCCGACGCCGAGCTCGCCGATGACGACGGGGAGCTTTGGTACGCCGAGGTCCTTGCGCAGGTCGCGGATCATCTGCGCGAGGTTCTCCGTGTAGGCCGCGGTCTTCTCGTCGCTCACCATGTCATTCCAGCCCTGGAACCAGACGAGCCCGCAGAGCTCGTACCCCTTCCCGTCGTACTCGGGGAAGAGGGTCTCCAGGTTCGAGAGGACGTCCCGGACGTGCTCCAGCATCTTCGTGTAGAACTCGCCCGGCCCCCCCTTGCCCGGTGCGCGGAAGTCGTTCGCCACGTCCTTGCCCCCCCAGGCGGTCTTGATGAGGAGAACCTGCTCGTCCAGGTGGTCGCCAAGGACCGTGCCGAATCCGAGCTCGGGCCCGATGAGCGGCGCGTGCGGGCTCTTCTCCGACCCGTAGCCGACGGTCAGCTTCCCCTTCCGACCGAGGTACCAGATCCAGACGTCGTCCCGGACCACCCACGACCCGTCCTCTTTCTTGATCGTGTCGAGCAGGTGCCCGTGCTCCGGATCCTCCCCCAGCCAGTCGAGCGTGTTGACCGCCCCCTTGCCCTCCATGTTCGACTGACCTGCCAGCAGGAAGACCTTCAGGGGTCCCTTCGTCGCCTTCGCATTGACCTGCTCCTGGCTCGACGCGAGGGAAAGTCCGATGGCCACCAACAGGGTCGCCAGCAGCGTGCGCTTGCTCATGCTCGCTCCTCGTTTCGGTGTCGCTCGAGATCGACAATGGTAGTCACCACCGCCCACCTCGGGTCTTCCGTCGCCGAAATAGCCTCGTGGGGGGTACGTAGGCGGCGAGATGGACATCCGGATGGGGGATAGGTAATGAAGCTGCTTGCGTTCTCGCTCGTGTTCCTGGTGTTCGTCGCCTGCGGATTCGGCCAGAGCGAAATCCCGCTCGTCACCGGCGACACGAAGGTCGAGAAGATTGCCCGGCTCCTCGAGGCCTACGACGAGAACGGTCAATTCAACGGTACCGTGCTCGTGGCGCTCGACGACGAGGTCGTCTATGAGCGAGCCTTCGGCTTCGCCAACCTGGAATGGGAGATCCCGAACACCGTCGACGCGAGATTCCGGATCGCGTCGCTCACCAAGGCCTTCACCGCCATTCTCGTGTTGCAGCAGGTGGAGGAGGGCGTCCTCGACCTGAATGGGCACGTTAGCGACTACCTGCCTGACTACCCGAAGCCGAACGGCGAGCTGATCACCATCCACCACCTTCTCTCCCACCGGGCGGGCCTCATCGATTTTCCGGACGTGCCGGAGAACTTCGACATTCGCGAGCGATTGCGCCACGGGCGGGAAGGGCTCTTCGCGTACTTCGCGGATCGTGAGCCGCTCTTCCCGCCGGGGAGTCGGTTCCGCTACTCGAACTTCGGGTATGTGCTCCTGGCGTTCCTCCTGCAGGAGGTCACAGATCAGTCCTATGGGAAGCTCATCGGGGAGAGGATCCTGGAGCCCGCGGGCATGAAGGACACGGGAATGGACGACAACGACTCGATCCTCCCGAAGCGAGCGGCGGGCTACCACGCGAAGCTCCTGACCGGACCCGAGAACGCTCCCTATCTGGACATGTCGGTGGTACTGGGCGGTGGTTGCCTCTATTCCACGGTGCGCGACCTCTTTCTCTTCGACCAGGCGTTCCGAGGGGGTGAGCTCCTCTCCGGGGGAAGTACCCTCCGCATGCTCTCCCACCGCTACGGACTGAGCATCGAGCAGTGGCCGACGGGAGACTCGGGGAAGACCACTCGGGCCATGGGGGGCAACGGGAGCATCAACGGATTCGCGAGCACCACGCGCCGGTTTGCCGTCGGAGATCAGGTTGCCTTCGTCGCCGCTCTGCGAAACATCAAGGGAGTCGGCGGAGGCCAGACCGAATGGGTGTACACGGGGACCATCGCCAAGGGGATTGCCGCGATCCTGCACGACGTCGATTGTCCGCTCCCGTTGCCGTCGGCAGCGGCATGCGCGGGCCGCGCCCTCCTGGCCTTCTACGCTTCGGCGGACCGGGTGCTGGCCGACCTTCGGGAGGATTCCATTGGGCCGCTTCGATTCGAGGAGAACGAGTTTCGGATGGTCGCGGACCGGCTCGCCGAGCTCGACCGACACGCCGCCGCTCACGACCTCCTGAAGACGTGGTTGGGCCGCTCTCTGGAACCGGCGGATCCGCGGGAGCGCACGGCATCCTTGGCGCTCCTTGCCGGCCTCTGTCATCTCGTCGGAGACGAGAAGGCCGCCGAGCAAGCCGTCGAGGCGATGCTCGCCAGCGAGGGCTTCGCGCCAAGCTCCGACGGATACCGCCTGCTCAACGGGGTGGGGCGTCGCCTTCTCGGACTCGGAGAAGCGGGCGCGGCCATCGCGGTGCTCGAACGCAACGTCCGGGCCTTCCCGGGAATTGCCGGAGCCTACGTGAGCCTCGGCGAGGCCTACCTGGCCGACGGCCAGACGGAGCCGGCGATCATGAATCTCGAGAAGTCGTTGGACCTCGATTCGCGCAACCAGCGGGTCCTGGACCTACTCGATGCGATCCTGGGGGACGGGGAAGACGAGTAGCGTGACTACCGGAGGCAACGACAAAGCCAGCGCGACCTCCACCCTTGCACGTCCCTTCCCATCTCCAGCCACAACGGAAGCGGTGGAGATTGCCCGGGCTCGGTAGCTAGAAGGGGCAGCAGGGCCCGGGGAGGACGTCACCACCGCCGCCGGAACCAGAACGCGACGTTCACGAGCGCGATGAGGACGGGGACCTCCACGAGCGGGCCGATGACCGCGGCGAAGGCCACGCCGGAGTGGATGCCGAAGACGGCGACCGCGACGGCGATGGCCAGCTCGAAGTTGTTGCTGGCGGCGGTGAAGGCGATGGTCGTGGTCCGGGGGTAGTCCGCGCCGGCCTTCTTGCCCATCCAGAAGGAGAGGAGGAACATCACCACGAAGTAGATGCAGAGCGGGATTGCGATCCGCACGACGTCGAGGGGCAGCTCGACGATGTACTCGCCCTTGAGGGAGAACATCACCAGGATCGTGAAGAGCAGAGCCACCAGGGTCAGGGGCGAGATGCGCGGCACGAACCGCGTCTCGAACCACTCGCGGCCCTTCATCCGGATCAGGACGAAGCGGGAGATCATCCCGCCGAAGAACGGGATACCCAGGTAGATCGCGACGCTCTGCGCGATGTCCCCGATGCCGATGTCCACGACGGCACCCTCGAGTCCGAGGAGGGGAGGCAGCACGGTGATGAAGATCCAGGCGTAGACCGAATAGAGCACGACCTGGAACAGGGAGTTCAGGGCGACCAGCCCCGCCGCGTACTCCCGATCGCCTTCCGCCAGGTCGTTCCACACGATGACCATCGCGATGCAGCGGGCCAGGCCGATCAGGATCAGGCCCACCATGTACTCGGGGTAGCCGCTGAGGAAGGCCACGGCCAGGCCGAACATGAGCACCGGACCGATGATCCAGTTCTGGACCAGCGAGAGCCCGAGCACCCGCACGTCCCGGAAGACGTCCCCGAGCTCCTCGTAGCGAACCTTGGCCAGGGGCGGATACATCATGAGGATCAGCCCCACCGCGATGGGGATGTTCGTCGTCCCCACCTGGAACCGGTCGATCAGGCCGCCGACGTCGAAGAAGTACCCGGTCCCCACGCCCACCGCCATGGCGAGGAAGATCCACAGGGTCAGGAATCGATCGAGGAACGAAAGGCGTCCTCGTCGCTGATCGGTCATCGTTGCGCGGCCTCCACCGAATGGATGCTTACCCTCTGCCTCGTGCTCTTCGCGGACTCCTCCTCCGCGACCGGGACGTGAAGATACCGAACCGGGCCCGACTCCGATCGGACATTCCTCGATGGCGAGCCCGGACGTTGCGTCAGAGGGGGATGACCGAGCCGCAGAGAGCCTCCACGAAGTCCTCGCCCCAGGCCTCGCGGAAGAGCTCGACGGCGCGCTCGCCGCTGCAGTGCGTGGACGCGACGTGGCGCACGCCGATGTCCTTCAGCTCCCGGATGATCTCCGCGAGCTCCTCGTCGGAGGCCTGGCCGAGGTGGAAGCCGCCGATGACCAGGTGGATCTCGCGGTGGAGGAGCTGCTTGGCGCGCCGGACCATCCGCAGGATCCCCGGATGAGCGCAGCCCGTCATGACGACCAGTCCCTTCGACGTGTCCAGCAGCAACGCCTGCTCGGGAATGGACGCTCCCATCGCGCCGGTCGTGTGGATCCCGAGGAGGATCTGCCGGGGGAAGGTCACGTACGTCGTCTCGGAGGCGGCCTCCGCGAGCGAGCGGTTCACGGCGGGGGGAAAGGAAGCCAGGGGATAGGCGTGGAGCTCCGGGTGGATCTCGGCCAGGGGGCCGAAGCCTCGCGTGTGGTCGCCGTGGGAGTGCGAGAGGAGGACACGCCTGATTCCCCAGGGATCGATCTCCAGCGCCTCCATGTTCGCGAGGAGCATCTCGCCGTTCAAACCCGTGTCGAACAGGAGCGGCTCGGAGTACCCCTCGACGAGACAGGCGAATCCCCACTCGGTCTGGAAGTCCTCGCTCACCGCCACGTGGTTGAAGAGGATCGAGAGCCGAGCGGAGGGGAGGTCCTTCGGGATGGCCGCGGCCAGCTCCCGCGCCCACTCCTCGTCGGTGATCGGGGGAAGATCGGAGTAGCCGGCGAAGATGCAGCGGATCCAGGTCGCCTCGTCGATGAACGGGAAGAACTTCCCCCAGACGACGTAGTCGCGCAGGGCCCGCTCGCGCTGGATCTGCTCGAGCTCCTTCCCCGCAGCCATCTCCCGGCGCACGATGGCGACGGTGTCCTTCATCCGGTCGACGTAGCTGCGGAGCCCGGCCATCGTCGTCACCCGGCCGTGCCCGGGGACGACCATCACGTCCTGCGGGAACGTCTCGAGGACCTGCTCCAGGTTTTCCAGCAGGACCTTGGCGCTCCCTCCGTGCCCCACCGCCACCGTGGGGAAGGACTCGGAGAGGTACATGTCCCCCAGGCAGAGGACCTTCCCCTGCTCGAAGTGGATCGCGAGGTCCGCGTGCGAATGGCCGCCGGGGAAGGGGACCATGTGAATCATCTGATCCGCGAATTCGAGGACCGTGGGCTCGCTGATCGCCGTGGCGTTCGGTGCGCCTTTCGAGACGCCCTTCGCGTCGCGGTGGCCGACGAGGGTTCCCCCGGGAGCCAGCAACCCGTTCCCTCCGACATGGTCGCCGTGCGGGTGGGTGTTGATGATCGTCCGCACGGGCCGGGAGCTCAGTCCCTCGAGGGCTCGACCGAGATCGTCGGCGGTATCGGGGAATCCCGAATCGACGAGCAGCAGCCCTTCCTCGCCGACCGCGACGGTCACGTTGGCGGGGAAGCCGCCGTCCACGACGATTCGGTGGATCCCGTCCGCGAGCTGCTCGACCCGAGGCGGCGCGGCGTCCTGGGCGCCGATGAGAAACGGCAGGAGAAGGGAGAGAGAGTGTTTCACGGATGCACCTCCTCGTGGAGCTCGGTCGACGAGTCAGACAGAACACGAGCGGGTAGCTCTGTCAACGAGGACACAGAGCTGATACGGGACCGAGCCTCGCGCCCGGCATCCAAACCTTACATCGGGGCGAGCGTCGCCGTCTTGACACCGCCTCCGGACCGGGTATCACCCAAGCTCCCGTCCCCCGATCCCTCGATCTCCTCGCCGCCATGAAGCTCCTCTACTTCCTTCTCCTCGTGTTCGGTTCGTGCACCCTCGCGCACGCGCAGGCCAACCGCGACGACCTCACTCCCCTCGAGATCTCCTTCACCACGACCGTGTCCGAGGACAAGAAGAGCTTCCTGGTCGAGCTCGACGTGGACAACGTCAACCGGCCCACGATGCATCTCGCGATGCCGAGCTGGACGCCCGGCGCCTACGGGATCGGCGAGTACGGCGAGAACGTGTCCGACCTGACAGTCTTCGGGGCAGGCGAGGTGGAGCTCGACGTGACGCGGATGGACGCCGGCACGTGGAGCGTGGCCACGCAGGGGCAGCCCTACATCCACGTGTCGTACCGCGTGCCCGCCTCGCGAGGCTGGCGCTCCCGGTCGCGCGACGACGAGGCGCCCGCCACCGGGCTGAGGATCAGCGGTCCGCGCACCTACCTCTACGTCCGCGGGGCGAAGACCCTGCCGGTGACGGCTCGCTACAATCTTCCCCGGGACTGGCGACTCGCGAACGGCCTCCTGCCCACCGACGATCCGAACGTCCGCTACGCTCGCGACTACGACACGTTCATCGACGCGCCGGGGATCCTGGGCATCTTCGAGGAGAGGCAATTCGAGGTGAACGGGACTCCGTTCACGTGCGTCTTCTTCGAGAACGCCCAGGAATACGACTTCGACATCGACGCCTTCGTCGACATCGTCCGCAGGATCGTGACCAATCAGGGCCTGCTGTTCGGGAGCTTCCCCTTCGCGGATTACGTGTTCCTGTTCACCCTGCCCGGCGGGGGAGGGCTCGAGCACCTGAACTCGACCTCGATCGGGCTCAACGCTCGTGCCCAGAGGAGTGATCCGGAGGCCGGCGCCTCGGTGGTCTCGCACGAGTTCTTCCACGTCTGGAACGTCAAGCGGATCCGTCCGGTCACACTCGGGCCCTTCGATTACCAGCGAGAGAACTACACGGGGAACCTGTGGGTCTCCGAGGGGTGGACGTCCTACTTCGGGGATCTCACCATGGCCCGGGCGGGAATCTGGGATCGGGACGAATACCTGACGCACCTCGAGCGCGTCATCAGCCGCGAGATGAACAAGGAGCGTCGCAAGGAGCACTCCGTTTACTGGGCCAGTCGCAACTCGTGGCACCGCTTCCGCGACGAGGAGGGCTCGCGGGTCGACTACTACGGCACGGGCGAGCTGCTCGGCGCCCTCATCGATCTGAAGATCCGTCACGAGACGGACGGCCGGAAGTCCCTGAACGACGTCATCCGCTTCCTCAACCGCTGGTTCGCCGAGCAGGACGTCGGTTTCGAGGAGGGGGACATCGAGCGGGCGTGCACCGCGATCAGCAACCACGACTTCCGCGAGTTCTTCGCGCGCCACGTGTACGGGACCCTCGACCCTCCGTTCGCCGAGTACCTGGCCTACGCGGGGATCGAGTACACCGAGGACGTGATCCCCTGCTCGTTCCCCTTCCTGGTGCGCCGCAACCGAATCCGCGGGATGGTGTCCGAGGATCCGGAAGCCCCCCGGCGGAACGAGACGATCAAGTCGATCGACGGCGAGGAGTTCGAGGACGCCAGCGCGTTCCTGCGCAAGCACGCCCCGGGCGACGTGGTCGAGCTCACGCTCGTGTCGGACGAGGGGGAGCGAACCGTCGATGTCACGCTCGAGGACAAACCACGCATGACCCCGAGCCTGGTCTTCCGCGACGACGCAACCGAGAAGCAGCTTCGTCTCCGCGAGAGCTGGCTGACCTCGGTGGAGTAGGTATCCCGTTTCTCGACCTCGGGGTAAGCTGCATGGCATCCATCCCGCGACGGGATGACGGAGGCCTGCGGCCATGCCGAAAAGAGAACTGCTCCTGTCCGCGATCGCCGTCGTCGTGCTCAGCCTGGGGGCCTCGCCCTCCGAGACCGGCGGACCTGGCCAGATCGCCCAGGACACGAGCCTGCGACCGACGGCGCAGCTACACCAGCGGACGCCGTGGTCGGCCTCCCGCGACGGGACCAAGGCATTCGACCAGGACGTCATCGTCTACACGGCCCACCAGGGCTGGCTCTCGCGTATCTACGTCATGCGGATGGACGGGACCGTCCTGAACTGGTTCGCGTACGACTTCTACTTATGGGCCGACGTGGAGGTGGTGAACGGCGAGGTCTTCGTCGCCGAGGCCTTCGCCCCCCGCATCTATCAGGTGGACATCGAAACGGGCGCGCTCCAGGTCATCGTCGACGACTGGTCCCTGTACTACCTCTACGACGTGGCTTTCGACGGCCAGTATCTCTACACCGTCGAGTGGGACCTCAACAAGTACACCGCATCCGGGCAGAAGATCGGCACGACGTCGTTCGGCCACAACGTCAACGGGGGAGCCTGGGCCGGGAACCACTGGTGGACCCTGACCGACACGGACCGGATCCTCTGCTGGGACGTGTCCGGCTGGCCGACGGTGACCGAATTGCCGGGCCATGCCTTCGATCCCCCCAGCCCCGACTGCCGCGGGCTCTGGTACGACGGCGAGCACTTCTGGACCGCGGAGAGCATCGACGGCGCTCTGGGCTGGATCTACGAGTTCGACGAGAAGGGAGCCGTGATCCGGCAGATTCGCGAGCCCGCCTTCCGGGGCTGGGGCGCGTGCGTCGTCGAGGCTCCTCTCTTCGAGCTCTCCGTCGCCCCCGATCCGCTCCAGTCCGGGCAGTCGGCCACGTTCACCGTTACCGGCGGTCAGCCCCTCTCCGCCACCTTCCTGGTCTACAGCCTCGTCGGGCCGGGGAGCTTCTACGTGCCGCCACCCTTCGACGTCACTCTCGGCCTGGATTCGCCCGAGCTCCTCGCCGCGACGTTCTCGGACGATCAGGGCGATGCGTTCTGGAACCTCTCCGTGCCCCCCGGCACCGCCGGGCTCGACGTGTGGTTCCAGGCCGCGCAGTTCGGTCGGGTGACCAACGTGGTCGCCACCTCGATCCAGTGAGCCGCGACGTCGCGCTACTCCGCCGGGAAGAGCGCCTCGATCCGTGACCGCGCCTCGGCGGGGATCTTCACCCCCACGGCGCCCAGGTTGCTCTCGACGTGCTCGGGGCGGGTCGCCCCGGTGATCACGGAGGTGACCTCGGGCCGCTCGAGGCACCAGGCGAGCGCGAGCTGCTCGGGGCGGACCTCCAGCTTGGCCGCGATGCCGCAGAAGGCGCGGATACGCTCCAGGTTCTCCTCGGTGATCCTCCCGTCGAGCCACTGCGTCGTGTCCGCCCGGCTGCCCGAGGGGACGCCGCCGTCGTTGTACTTGCCGGTCAACATGCCCCCCGCGAGAGGGCTCCAGACGACGATTCCCATGCCGAGCCGTTGCGCCGCCGGCAGCACGTCCTTCTCGATCTGCCGGTGCATCAGGCTGTATTCCGGCTGCTCGATCCGGGGCGGGTAGAGGTGGCGGCGATCGGCGAGGTCGTGCGCGGCCTCGAGGGTGGCCGCCGACCACTCGCTCGTGCCCCAGTACAGGATCTTGCCCTGGTGCACCAGATCGTCCATCGCCCGCGCTGTCTCCTCGAGCGACGTGTTCTCGTCCTCGCGGTGGCAGAAGTAGAAATCGACATAGTCCGTGCCGAGGTTCCGCAACGAGCGTTCGACGCTCTGCACGATGTGCTTCCGCGACAAACCCCGGTCGTTGGGGTCCCGGCTCATCGGGAAGAAGACCTTGCTCGAGAGGATCAGGTTCTCCCGCGGGTAGTCGGAGAGCATGCGCCCGACGACCCGCTCCGCCTCCCCGATGGCGTAGACGTCGGCGAGGTCGACGAAGTTCACGCCGCCGTCCACCGCCCGACGCACGATCGCCCGGGACGAGTCCTCGTCGATGGTTCCCCCGAAGGTGACCCAGCCGCCGATGGAGATGGCGCTGACCCTCAGGCCGCTGGAGCCGAGCTTGCGGTACTGCATGCGCGCCATCATACGGCCTCGGCCGACCGACGTGACCTCGGCTTCGGCGCGCCCGGCGTCAGTGGAGAGTCAGCTCGAGAGCTCCCGTGAGCCCCATGGTCACTCCGCCCGCGCCCACGGGATCGAGGATGAACCCTTGGCAGTACACGACGAGTCCGATCAGGCCGGGATTCGCGGGGATCAAGAGAGGGAGCGGGGCCGGCTCACCCGGAGCCATCCAGTTCTCCCCCTCGAACCTGCCGATCAGGTCCGACGGCGCGATGCTGAGCAGCAGCTCGCCGTCGCCTCCATCCATGCCGCGTCCCGCCACCAGCGTGCCGCAGGGATACGCGGGATCGGGCGCGAGAGAGAAGACGAGGACGGTGAGCGAATCCGGTCCCTGCGTTCCGAGGGGGTTGTCGAGCCCGAACAGCATGGACGTACCCACCTGCGGCGTCCCCTCCGGCGCGGTCAAGCTGTCCGCCGGATTCACTCCGCACCCGTAGTGCACGATGTTCGGATCGTCCGTGCGCGCGACGATGTGGTCGGCCAGGACGAGCTCGTCGGTGTCTCCGCGATCTCCGGTGACCGTGAGGGACACCGTGTACGAGCCTTCCGGGACGTAGGTGTGCTCGGGATCGACCTCGACGGACGTTTCGCCGTCGCCGAAGTCCCATTCCCACCCCACGATCGGTCCCGTCGATTCGTCCGTGAACTGCACGGTCAGGGGAGGGGTGCCGATGACCGGCGAGCAGGAGAAGTCGGCCTCGATCCCCTCGCCGAGGGCGAGGTAGTACATCGCCCCGCAATCCCCGCACCCCGAATCATCGAAGCGCGCCCCGACGAACAGATCAGGGATTCCGTTGCCGTCCCAGTCCCCCGGTGCGGCCACCGACGATCCGAAGCGGTCGCTGTTGTCCAGGGGCGCGTCGAAGTTCCCTTCGAGGGCGCTGATCTTCTGGTGGGCCCGGACCGTGCCGTTCTGCTCCAGGAAGAGGATCCACATGGCGCCGCGATCGACGTTGAGGCCGGTGCCGCCGTCGTCGTCCATGCCCGCGCCCACGGCGACGTCCTCCCACCCGTCGCCGTCCACGTCGCCGATGGATCCGACGCAGGTCCCGAACTCGTCCTCGAGGTCCAGATCGCCCGTGAAACCGCCGTACCCCTCCGTGATCCGGAGGTTCGACTTCACGGTCCCGTCCGGATTGAGCGAGAGCACGAAGACGCCCCCTCGCTGCTCGCCCTCCACGAGGAGGAACACCGCGCTCACGACGACCTCCTCGATACCGTCCCCGTCCCGATCGCCGATCTGCGCGGAGGCGAAGCCGAACAGAGCGCGATTGCTCAGCTGGCTCAGGAAACCTCCCTCCGATTGGCTGATCTTCTGGTGGCTCTTGACGGTGGCGTCGGCGTTCATGAAGAGCACGTAGACCGCTCCCCGGTTGAGACCGCCGTCGTCGTCGTACATCGCGCCCACCAGGATGTCGTCCACTCCGTCCCCGTCGACGTCTCCGAGGGAGCAGACGGACCGGCCGAACTGATCGTCGTCGTCGAGGATCCCCGTGAATCCCCCGTGGGTCTCGCTGATCTTCTGCTCGTGCTTGACCGTTCCGTCGCTGTTGAGGAAGAAGACCCAGATCTCGCCCTTGTCCGGGCCTCCGTCGTCCCCGTAGTTGACGCCGACTCCGAGATCCGGGATCCCGTCACCATCGAAATCCCCGAGGCCGGCCACGGTGCGCCCGAAGCCGTCCGAGAACTCGAGGTCGCCCGACCAGCCGCCGGCGTCGTGACCGATCTTCTGGTAGGCCTTGACCGTCCCGTCCGCGTTCATGAACAGGATCCACACCGCGCCGTAGTTGAATCCGGTTCCGTCCCCGTCGTCACCCGGTGCGCCCACCGCGAGGTCGGAGATCCCGTCGTCGTCCACGTCGCCGAGCATGGCCGCTCCGCGTCCGAACTGATCGCCCACGCTGATCCCGATCGGGCCGCCGCCGGTGATCTTGCTGATCGTGTGCCAGGCGATGACCTCTCCGTCCTTCTGCGCGGCGGGAACCGCCACGAGCAGAACGAGAGCGATGAGCAGCGCGATCGGGGTTCGAACGGGGTAAATCACGATGGGGGGGAGGGACGCCGGGAGCTTCATGGCGATCAAATTATGCGGCCGTCTCGACGGAAGGGGCCGGAGGCTTTCGAGTTACCGAGGGAATCGGCTTCCGGCGCGGTCCGTCTTGACCCCGTGCGGGCCTCGTACCGCGTCTTTCCGCGCCTCCGCGCCTGTGCCACAATCCCGCGAGTCCCGCCGATCCCTTTCCGAGGAGTCCTAACGTGCGTATTCCCTTCCTCGTTCTCGGCGCGCTCCTGGCGTGCATCGCGATCGCTCGCGGCCAAGATACCGCGCACCCCGTCGAGGCGCTGGACCTCGACAGCCACCTCGACTGGATGGACGGGGGCGCCGTCTTCCTCGACGGGAGGCGGCCCAAGCGCTCGCTGACCGAAGAGGAGGAACGAACGGATCGACCGGGAGTGCTCGACCAAGCCGTCGCCAAGGCGCGTGCGGAGGGCAAGCTCGTCTTCTGGTACATCCCGCGCATCATCGAGGACTCGTCGCACGGCGTGCAGATGTACCGCGCTCCCGTGCTCGACCTGTACACGAAGCAGGTCCTCTTCTGTGACGAGGATGTCGCAAACCTCCTGAGGACGCGTTTCGTGCCGCTGCGGCTCACGCTCGACGAGGACTTGAGCAAGCGCTTCGGGCTGCGTCCCTTGAAGTTCGTCGAGCCGGCGGTCGTCTTTCTCGATGGGGAGGGGAAGGTGGTCCACTACGTGGAGCGCATCCGCACCTTCGACGCGCTGTGGTTCGCGAGCCTCATGCGGCGGGTGCTCGTCGAGGCCGGCAACGTCGTTCGCGAGGCGGACCTGTCCATCGAGGAGGAGATCGCGCGGGGTCGCTACGAGAAAGCCCTGGCGCGGCTGATGACCGAGCGCGAGCCCGGTCCGGCGCGACTCCTCGAGGAGACGTCCCTGCTCATGAAGCTGACGCGTGCCGACGAGGCCGCCGCCCGGCTCGAGGAGGTCCAGAAAGAGATCGACGAGACCCTGGCGCGCCTCGACGAAGCCGACGGCGACGACTGGCGCGCGCGGCGTCGCAATCCCGAGCGACGCGAGCTGAAGACGACGCAGGAGCGGCTGGCTCTCGTGCGCGGAAAATTCCTCACGTTGACTGGCGATCCGCTCGCCGCCCTCGGGCCGCTCGACGAGGCCTTCCGCGCGGGCGAGGCGGAGGCCGGGTACCTCCTGGCGTCGAACCGTCTGGCTCTCGGAGACGAGGCGGAGGCGATGCGCTTGTTCCAGCTCGTGGAGCTACGCCATCCCGACACGCTCTTCGGCCGGCGCGCGAAGGCCAACATCACGCTCGGTCTCGACGAGCGCCCGCAGGGAGCGGCCTTCGCGGGTTTCGAGCACTTCGGCTTCCTGCACGAGGGTGCCTACCGCGGGTTGCCGCACGACACCACCTGGAATGCCGGAGCCCTGGAGCCCGCGGAGATCGCCGAGCTGGGCGTGCGCTTCCTGCTCGCTCACCAGCGCTCGGACGGGGGATTCACCGATTCCCGCTATGCCTACTGGGGCTCGAGCGAGATCACTCCGAACACCTGGGTGGCGATCACCGCCCTCGCCTGCACCGCGATGCTGGAGTTCCGCGACGACCTCGCGGGAGTCATCGACCCCGGGGAGATCGACGAAGCCCTCGCGCGGGGAGAGCGTTTCCTGCTCGATCCCACCCACCTGAATCGCGGCGAGAACGAGGAGGTCTACGCCGACGCCTACCGCGTCCTCTACTTCGCGCGACGTGCGAGCCGGGATCCGGAGCGGGCCGAATGGGAGCGACTCCAGGCGAGCCGGATCCTCGAGGAGGCCGCCGGGCGTCAGGGCCCCGACGGCTTCTTCGCCCACGAGTACCGCAACGCCTTCTGCACCGCGGCCATGCTGTGGGCCGTGCTCGAGGCGCGGGACGCGGGCGTGCCGATCCCCGAGGGCATGCTGCCCCGCGGCGCGGAAGCCCTGACCAGCGCCCGCTACCAGAACGGTGCCTACTCCTACGGGGGCAGCGCGCGCGGGGGTCGGGACGGCTCCCTGAAGGACTCCTGCGGCCGCATGGCCACCTGCGAGGGCGTGCTGCTGCGCGCGGGCGAAGGAAGCGACGCGCGCCTCGCCTTCGCGATGGAGACCTTCTGGGAGTTCTTCGATCGTCTGGAGCAGGTGCGTCGCAACGACTTCCACTCCGACGGCGAGCTGGCCGGCTTCTTCTTCTCCCACGACCTCTTCCACACGAGCGAGGTCCTCCGCCTCCTTCCCGCCAACGTGGCCGAGCCCGCCAAGGACCGCTTCCTGGAGATCCTCCAGGACATCCCGGAGATCGACGGCAGCTTCCTCGACAGCCACGAGTTCGGCCGCAGCTACGGCACGGCCATGGCGCTCCTGACCCTGCGGAACGTGGCGGACTGAGGGGCGCCGGGTCTTCCTGGCGCCCCGGGGGTACCGTCGCGGAAGGGTCAGGCTCCACGGACCCCGGGCGCGCGCTGGACTCGGTGATGCCTATTCGGTGAGCTATCCCGTAGCCCTCGTGCGCACCGCGTGATCGCCGTCCGATGATCGCCTTCCTCGTCCAGACCCTCGAGCCCGCCGACGCGGATCTCCTCGGGATTCCGGGGCCGCTCCTGCATGCCGTGCTCCTCCTGGCCGCCCTCGTGGCGTTCGGCTGGATCGTGAACCGGAGGGCGAAGCTCCTGTGCCAGGGAGCGCCCGATCCGCGGGGGGACCGGATCGGCGATCGCATCAAGAACCTGCTGGTCGTCGGCTTCGGCCAGTCGCGGCAGCCGCGCTATCCCGTGGCGGGGATCCTGCACATCCTGATCTTCTTCGGGTTCCTCGTGCTGCTGCTGCGCTCCCTGACCCTGCTCGGTCAGGGTTTCGTCGCCGGATTCGCCCTGCCCGGGCTCGGCGGGGGGGTGGGTGACGCGTACCTGGCGCTCAAGGACTGGACCGCGCTCGTCATGCTCGCCTGCTGCGCGGTGGCCGCGTTCCGGCGCGCCGTCCTGAAGCCTGCTCGCTACCACGACCGCCACGCGGTGCGCTCCCACGGCCCGGAGGCCTACGTGATCCTCGGGCTGATCGCGACCCTGATGATCTCGGACGCGGTTTTCGAGGGCTGTGAGATGGCGAGCGCGGGCGAGCACCACTGGAGCCTGCCCCTCGCCGCCACCATGGCGACGCTGCTGGGCGGCCTCTCGAGCGGCGCCCTCGACGGACTCGGGCTCGCCGGGTTCTGGGTGCACAACGTCGCGCTGTGCTTCTTCGGCTGCTACCTGCCCGTCTCCAAGCACTTCCACGTGATCACGGCCCTGCCCAACGTCTTCCTGGGCAAGCTGCCGCCCGCGGGCCGCGTCAAGCCGCCGCGCCACGACGTCTCCGACTCGTCGGAGCTCGAGCAGATCGGGGTGCGCCGGCTCGAGGACTTCACCTGGAAGCACCTGCTCGACTTCTACTCCTGCACGGACTGCGGGCGCTGCTCGGACGTCTGCCCCGCCTACCGGATCGGCTCGCCGCTCTCCCCGCGGATGATCAGCATCAAGAGCCGGGACGAGGCCTACGCGGACTTCCCCGTCTTCGGCCGCCCGCGGCCCGCGGAGGAGCGCCCCGAGCTCGTCGGCGAGGTGATCAAGGACGAGGAGCTGTGGGCGTGTACCACCTGCCGCTCCTGCGAGGCGACCTGCCCCGTCCTGATCGAGTACGTCGACAAGATCGTCGACATGCGCCGCTTCCTCGTCGACGACGGCCGCGTGCCCGCGACGATGCAGAAGGCGCTGGCCATGATCGAGAAGCGCGGCAATCCCTACGGCAAGATGGGGCGCAAGCGCGCGGACTGGGTGAAGGACGCGGACGGCGAGAGCTGCGGCGTGCGTGTCCTGAAGGCGGGCGAGGCGGCGCGTACGTGCTTCTTCACCGACAGCGCCACCGCCTTCGACCCGCGCATCCAGGAGGTGGGGCGCGCCCTCGGGCACGTGCTCCAGGCCGCGGGCGAGGACTGTGGCACGCTCGGCAAGGACGAGGTCGACTCGGGCCACGAGGCGCGCCGCATTGGGGAGGAGGGGTTGTACGAGGTGCTGCGCGACCAGAACCTCGAGGCTCTCGAGGCGCGCGAGATCGAGCGCGTGGTCACCAACGACCCCCACGCGTTCAACGCGCTCCTGAACGACTACGGCCTGGAGAACCCGGTGCTCCACCACAGCCAGGCGCTGGACGAGCTGATCGCCTCGGGTCGCCTGAACCTGGGCGGGATCGGGGACGATCGGACCTACACCTTCCACGATCCCTGCTACCTCGGCCGGCACAACGGGATCTATGATGCGCCCCGCCGCGTCCTCGGCGCGATCCCGGGCCTGCGCACGGTCGAGATGAAGGCCTCGCGCGACCGGAGCTTCTGCTGCGGGGGCGGCTCGCTCTACCTGTTCCACGAAGGCGAGTCCGAAGAGCACATGGGCCACGTCCGCGTCGCCATGGCCGAGAAGGCCGGCGCCCAGGTCGTGGTCACGGCCTGCCCCTTCTGCCTGATCAACTTCGAGGACGCGATCAAGACCACGGGACGCGAGGAGAGGATGGAGGTCATCGATCTCGCCGAGCTCGTCCGCCGCGCCCTGGACACCCCACGAGAAACCGCTCCGGAGTGACCGGAGCCCCGCGAAACCGCCATGGACATCGTCGTTTGCGTCAAGCGAGTACCCGACCTGACCGAGGTGGAGCTCGAGATCGACCCCGGCGGTCGAAAGCTCGACGACTCCGATCTCGACTACGACATCAACGAGTGGGACGACTTCGCCGTCGAGGAGGCCGTTCGCCTCAAGGAGCAGCATGGCGGGAGCGTCCTCGCGATCACCGTCGGTGACGAGGACGCCGAGGAGGTGCTTCGCCGCGCGCTCGCGATGGGGGCGGACGAAGGCCTGCACCTCTCCGACGAGGCCTTCGAGGGAAGCGATCCCTGGGCGATCGCCAACGCGCTGCGCCAGGCGCTCGAGGGGCGCTCCATCGACCTCGTCCTGTGCGGCGCCATCTCGAGCGACGGGACGAGTGGGCACGTCGGCGGGATGCTCGCGGCGCTGCTCGGCATTCCCCAGGTGGCCCTGGTGACGGGGCTGTCGGTGGACGGCGGCAAGGCGGAGGTGCGCCACGAGGTGGAAGGGGGGCTCGAGCGGGTGGTCGAGGTCGACCTGCCCGCGCTCCTCACCGTGCAGTCGGGGATCAATGAGCCGCGGTACGTTTCGATCCGCGGCATCCGCAAGGTCGCGGGCATCGACATTCCCGTGAAGAGCGCGGCGGATCTCGGGCTCGGCGCCGAGCAGGCCGGGGCGGCGGGAAGCCTCGTGACGATCGAGGAGCTCGCGCCGCCGCCGACCGGCGAGGGGGCGGAGATCCTGGAGGGTAGCGTCGACGACGCCGTGGCGACCCTGGTCGAGCGGCTCCACGAGCACGGAGGTTTGTAGCGATGAGCAGGATCCTGGTGATCGCGGAACGCGCGGGCGACCAGCTCGACGAGGCCACGTGGGAGCTCCTCACGGCGGCGAAGGTGCTCGCGGACGACGGCGGGAAGGTGGCAGCGGCGCTGCTCGGCCACGAGGTCGGCGCGCTGGCCACGGACCTCGCCCGCGGCTTCGACGAGGTCTTCGTGTTCGACGACGCTCGGCTCGCCGAGCCGGACGGAGAGGCGGACGGAGCGGCTCTCGCCGCGTTGATCGGGCGCGAGAGCTTCGACGCGGTCCTCGCCGTGCACACGAACCGGGGCATCGATCTCATGCCCGCGTTGTCGGTGAAGGTCGGAGCGCCCTTGCTCGCCGACTGCTTCGCGCTCGAGTGGCGCGAGGGGCGTCTCGCGGGGACGAGGACGGTCTACGGCGGCAAGGTCCACGCGCGGATCATCGCCACCGAATCGGACCAGGGATTCCTGGCCACCGTGCGCGGGGGGGCGTTCCCCGCGGCCGCGGACCTCGCGGACGACGCGAAGGGCGATGTGCGGGCGGAGAGCCTCCCCGAGGACTTCGTGCATCGGCGACGCTACGTGCGCACCGTCGAGCCGGAGGCCGGCGAGGTGGACATCACCCAATCCGAGATCCTGATCGCCGTCGGGCGGGGGATCGAGGACGAGGAGAACATGGAGATCGTCGAATCGCTCGCCGAGGCGGCGGGCGGCGTGGTGTGTTGCTCGCGACCGGTCGTCGACAAGGGCTGGCTTCCGAAGAGCCGGCAGGTCGGCACGTCCGGCGTCACCGTGAGCCCCAAGCTCTACATCGCGATCGGAATCAGCGGATCGTTCCAGCACATAGGCGGCCTCAAGGGCTCGCCCTACGTGGTGGCGATCAACAAGGACCGGGCGGCGCCGATCTTCGGTGTGGCCGACGTGGGCATCGTGGGCGACCTCTTCGACGTGGTGCCCGCGCTCGAGGACGAGATCAAGAAGGCGAAGGGCTGATCGAGCCCGTCGTACACGCAGGAGGCAGAACGTGGACTTCCAGCTGAACAAGACGCAGAAGGACATCCAGAAGGCCGCGGTCAAATTCGCGAAGGGCGAGTTCGATCACGATCTCGCGCTCGAGCTCGCGGCGAAGCACGAGTTTCCGGCCGACATCTGCAAGAAGGCGGGCGAACTCGGCTTCATCGGCTTGCACTTCCCCGAGGAGTATGGCGGCCAGGGCTACGGGTGTCTCGAGAACGTGCTCGTGATCGAGGCGTTCTGTCGGCAGGACTCGAGCATCGGCTCGGCGACCCTGCTCTGCGCCTTCGCTTCGGAGACGATCCTGCGCTACGGGACGGAGGAGCAGAAGAAGCGCTACCTCCCGCCGATCACCGAGGCGGAGGAGTTCTTCGGCGGTGCGATCACCGAGCCCGACCACGGCAGCGACATCCGCGTGATGGGCACGACCGCGGTGCGCGACGGCGATGAGTGGGTGATCAACGGCAACAAGACGTTCATCTCGAACGCCGGCATCGCCCACAACTACATGGTGATGTGCCAGACGGATCCCGAGGCCGCGCACAAGGGCCAGTCGATGATCCTGGTCCCCGCCGACGCGCCGGGGCTCGAGGTCGCGGACCTCGGCCAGAAGATGGGCATCCATCTCTCCCCGACCGGCGAGCTGACGTTCAAGGACGTGCGCGTGCCCGTCGAGAACCTGCTCGGCGTCGAGGGCAAGGGGTTCTACCAGGTATTGCAGTTCTTCGACGAGAGTCGCGTCGAGGTGGCGGCGCAGGCGCTCGGCATCGCCCAGGGCGCGTTCGACCGCGCCTTGAAGCACACGAAGAGTCGCGAGCAGTTCGGCCAGAAGCTCGCCGCCATGCCGGTGAACCAGCACAAGCTCGCGGACATGGCCACGAAGCTCGAGCTCGCCCGCCTGATCACGTACAAGGCGGCCTGGGGCCTCGATCAGGGCAAGATCGACCCGATGATCACCTCGATGGCCAAGTACTACGCCGGCCGCATCGCGTGCGAGGTCTCCGACGAGGCCATCCAGCTCTTCGGCGGTTACGGCTACATGGCCGACTTCGACGTCGAGCGCTGCTACCGCGACGCCAAGATCACCGAGATCTACGAGGGCACCAAGGAGATCCAGAAGAACACGATCGCGAGCGCGGTGATCGGTAGGCTGCGGTAGCCACCGCGCGCGGGGGTTCCAGGGTCGTCAGCGCCATTCGAACGACCGCGGTCGCATCACCTCGATTCCCGAGCGAAGGACGTACACCATCGCGTCGTAGTCGCCGATCGGCCCCTCACGGACCCCTTCGCCGTGAACCTCGGTCAGCTTCTTCCAGTCGACCGAGGCGATGCGCAGGATCTCGCTCTTCGATTCGTACCCCGTCTTGATCATGAGGCGGTCGAAGAGGCTCAGACTGCTCCGGTCGAGGAGGTAGTAGGCGTCGAGCTCGGCGTAGCCCTCCTTCAGTCCTCGTTGGAAATCGTTGACGTAGCCGTTGTACTTCGTCGCCGAGGGCATTCGCCGTCCGAGATTCAGGTCGGCGATCTCGGCGAAGCTGTAACCCATGCCCTGCGCATGGAGCGTGACCACCTTGCCCCTGGTCGGAGGATGGACCTCATGCAAATAGGTCGCGTCGCGGTAGAAGAGCTCCCCGGGTCGTCTGCTCTTGAGCGCGTGCCAACCGCCTCCCTTGAACAGAACGAGGCCCTCTTCCAGCAGCTCGCCGTTGAACTCGGTCATGTTCCGGATGATCCCGCGCTGACGATCGACGTTGAGGTCCTCGATGTCGATGGTGTCCCAGAGGTTGACGATCACCGTGTCGATGTACTCTGGAGTCAGGAACGGGTAGTCACCGACGAGCTCCTTCTCCTGGGCTTCCTCGAGCAGCCCCAGGAGGCGCTCGCGAAGGTCCGTGCCGACCACCGGCAGGGTCAGGTTTCCGTCGAGCTTCCGGAAGTAGGGCTGCAAGATCCTCTGCATGACGTTCTGGGTGCCCCACTCCATGTCCAGACAGCCGACGCGGACGGGAGCTTCGGGATGATCGAAGTTCCAGGCGCGCAGCAGCTCGAGCAGCTCGAGCGTGCTCGTCGATGACACCATGGGATGG
Source organism: uncultured Planctomycetaceae bacterium (assembly GCA_964428225.1). Lineage (GTDB taxonomy): Bacteria > Planctomycetota > UBA1135 > UBA1135 > JBFMCU01. The sequence continues at coordinate 1,912 of CAYRXS010000040.1, read as the reverse complement.
AGCCTCGTCTCGAGGAATTCCCGAGCACGGTCCTCGTCCGGTTCGGTGACGAAGTAGTCGTAGAAGGCGGAGTAGGAGTAGTTGACCTCGAGGAACACGGCCCGCAGGTCTCCCGTCTCCAGGAGGTGCTCGACGATCCGGTGGAAGAGCAGGTTCACGCCCTGGTTCCAGTGGCTTTCCCCGAAGAACAGCACTCGCTGGCCGTCGACGAAGCCGTCGAGCCACGTCGCGAACTCGGGCGTGAGGGCGTCGAGCTCCGGCTCGGTCATCACCGGCTCCACCTCGAGCGCCCCCTCGGGGAGGTGAAGCTCACGCAGCTCGGCCTCGCTCGGGTACAGATCGAGGAAGGGGAGAGGTTCGAGAGTCAACCCATCGGGTCCGTAGTCTCCCTGGTGCGAAATCCGGCCCTGCCCCCGCGTCACCGTGCACGCCCGATCCCCGGTGGGAACGGTGAAGATGTCGCGAAACCCGTCGAGGGACAGTCCCGTGTACGCGCAGCGCGTCTTCTCCTCGTTCGTCAGGTAGATACCGGTCCGGCGTTGTCCGAGCGTCTGGCCGCCGATCGTGACCTCGTCCCCCTCGACCTCGAGCGGCACGCCGAACCGGTTCGGATCCTCGAAGGCTTCGAGCGGTCCGATGACGACGGTGTGATCCTCGGGCCACGACTCGAGCTCCTCCTCGGCGACGAGCGGCCCGACCATGAATCCGCGCTCCTGGTAGAACCCGTGCATCCGGGTCGCGAACTCCAGGCACTCCGTCTGCCTCGATGCCCGATCCAGCTTCCCGTGGATCCAGGTCCACTCCGGGTCGGGATTCTGCGAAGCCCCCGGAATCGATGACATCACACTGAAGAGAAGCAGGATCGCTCTGATCATCGTCACCCCGTCTCCTATGGATTCACCTGCATGCCCGCGGCCGGTGGCCGGGGCGTCGGGGAAGAGGATAGCGCCCCCGCCCGCAGGCGAGGGCGCCCGATCCGGGAACGCGTGGTGGGAAGCCGTCACGCGTCCTCGTTCTCCGGCTTCGCGCGGCCGTTGGTGGCCGCCAGGTCGCGCACCTGGCGGACCACGTCCGTCGAGCCGAAGACGAAGGTGGCCTTCGCGCCGGCCAGGATCTCCTGGACGGCCTCGAGCTCCTTCATGCGCGCGAGGACCGGGTTGGACGCCAGCAGTCGAGCCGTGTTGGCCTGGCTACGGGCGGCGGCGGTTTCCTCGCGTCGGCGAATCAGGTTCGCCTCGGCCTGCTTCTCGGCCTCGGATGAACATGGCCACACCCCCTTTCTTCTCACGTGGCCGGAAGGGAAACCGACGCGGGACCGTCCCGCATCGTGATCGTGGGGTCGAGCGCTCGTGCTTGGTGGCAGGGGGGCGACACGTCGCCGCGCTTCGGGGGAAGTGCAGTCCGGGAGGACGAAGCCCATCCCGAGCCTCGCCGCCTCCTCGGTGTGCATCGCGGAATCGTGGCGGGTAGGGATGGTGGGACTCGAACCCACAACCTCGGCTTTCTGAAAGCCGCGCCTCTGCCGGATTGGGCTACATCCCTCGGGCGCCTCGAACGAACGAGGCGTGCTTGGTACCTCCGGCAGGAATCGAACCCGCGACCCTCGGATCAAGAATCCGCTGCTCTCCCATCTGAGCTACGGAGGCTGGCGGCCCCGACGAGACTCCCACTCGCTTCCTCCACCGAGACAGGGTGGCGGCTCGTCTCCTTCGCCCTCGGGGCCCTGGCGCTGGCGGCAGGATTTGCACCCGCATCTCCCGGTTCGAAGCCGGGAATCCTATCTGGTTGGACGACGCCAACGTGATGCGCGGTCGCCCCGGGCCGGCGGAAGGTCCGGGGGAAGCTTCCTCGCTTCCCCTAGCTCGTTCCCCGCTGAGCTCTCCCTTCCGCCGGCCCGGCCGACAACCGGGCT